>JAABVD010000108.1:3667-12546 GCA_014529615.1 Opitutia bacterium | reverse complement strand
CCAAAAGGAAGAACGGGTGGCAAAGAACGGCCCACAAACAAATCTGTAACGTTTTCATGCTATGCTACTTAATGGAATGAGTAAAAATTCTGCCTCATGAGAATCAGCAGGCAAATATCTTTTTGTTGCCCAAACCTTTAACCCATGAACTTATTTTGGCATGCGCGTCCTTTTTCTGCAGGATCACCTCAGAATGGGAGCGACTGAAAAAAATACCCTGGCCCTGGCCCGGTATGGGGGGGAGCGTGGTCAGGATACCGGTCTACTCGTTTTCCGGCCCGGGGGGGTTCTCACACCGGATGCGCCAACACCCTTTTATTTCAGGGAATTGCAGCCTTTCAATTCGCATATCGATGAGTGGGCTCCGGGGTTGGGAAAGGCTGTAAGGTCCTTTGCCCCCGACGCCATTATCTTTATGGGAAAAGTAGCCCATCTCTACCTTCCCCTCCTCAGGAAGGAGTTTCCCAGCGTCCGCCATATTGCCACTTTTCGATCCAGCCGCTCACTCTTCACCTACAACTTCAAAGCCTTCAAACAGGCCGACGCCATATTCTGCAACAGCCATTTCGCCCGAAAATGGTTGGTGCGGGTCCAGAAGCATTCTCTGGAAAAAATCGAGGTCATCCACAACGGCTGCCTGCTCACGCCGCCCCAAACTCCTACCGGTCGGCACAAGGGATCCCATCTCCGATTCCTCTGCGTGGCCATGTTTCGGCCCTCCAAAAATCAAAGGGAGCTGCTCTTCATCCTCTCCTCCCTTCCCCAACGCATTCCCTGGAAATGCACCTTCCTGGGCGCCGGGAAAACGCTGAAGGCGTGCCGACGATTGGCCCGGGAAATGGATCTGGATGATCGGGTGCTTTTCCGGAAAAACGTCCCGCCGGAATCGCTCTATCCGGAACACGATTTGGCCCTGCTCACTTCATCGGGCAAGGAATCGCTGCCCAATTTCCTGGTGGAAGCACAATGTTTCGGATTACCCGCCATTGCCTATCTGGTAAACGGAGTGGGTGAATGTTTTGCCGAAGGGAAATCCGGATTCGGAATACCCTTGGGGGATCGATCAGCTTTTCAGTCCGCCCTCATCCGCCTGGCGGACAATCCCGACCTGCAAACCAAAATGGGAGAAAATGCACGCTTGTTCGGGAAGAGCCATTTCGATTTCAGTGAAAAATCGGCTGAGTTTTTCTCGAAACTTGAAGAAGTTGAAGGGAGTGGCAGTTGCTGAGTGAAACCGGATTGCACCGATGTGGAAATTTGGTAAAATGGCAGCGACGGTTCATAGCTCTTGGGGTGCCATGGTAACCTGATGAATTATTGTCAGAACGGGGTTCCACAAATCATGAAACTGGATGCTCGATGCTTGAAAGCACTGAAACAACCTTGAGATTGATGAACGGTATGTCTCGGGATTGATTTATTGTGGAACGCGACACTGGGCTTTGGAGTGGAACTGCGTTGCAGTTCATTCTAGTGTGGCCTCCTTTAATCCAGGCTATGTGGATCTGGGTAGTTACGAAATGACAATGATAGTCGAAACGAATTCGGAAAAATCCGTGTAACTGTGGATCCAGGGGTGACGTTATCGGCTAAGACAACATGATAATCAACATCTTCGGAAATACCTCCCAAACGATTTACACCACCCCATGTCCCTCCTGAAACGCAGAAGCTCTATTCTCCTCATTCTCTGGCCTGCAAGCCTACTCTTAGCGTTCTTCATAGGCCGGCTCAACCTTCGGGTAGAACCTCCCGAACCTTACGCCCTACCCTCCTCGGAATCGGTTGAAAAAACTCCCCGAGCGAGCGGGAACGATTCGGTTGACAAGGACGGGGCAGACGGTGCAACCGAGGCTTCCCTTCTGCCTGGGGAAGGTGAGATCCACCCCCTCGATCAGATGCGCCAAGCCGTGGCCGAAACCGATGCCCTGAAGCGCCTGGCCCTTTTGGCCGACGCCCTCTCCCGAATGGACGCGGACGACATCAAAGAAGCGCTGGCAATTCATGAAATGCTTCCGGACAGTAACGCCAAACGGCAAATGTACAACATGTTGCTGAACACCTGGGGCAAGTTGGATGGACCCGCCGCCATGGAATACGTACTCGAAAACAGCGAACAGGATAGCGGGCGAGGACGGGGAGGGCGCGGCGGTCCTGACGGCCCATTTGGCGGTGGGCTGACGCGGGATGCCGCATCCGTTCTTTCCGGCTGGGCGGAAACCGACCCCCAAACCGCGGTACTCTGGGCTGAGGAGAACGGCACGCAAGAACGGGGACGTAACGCGCTCATGTTTGCCGCAATGCAGGGATGGGCCAATACGGACATTCAGGGCGCTCTCAGTTATGCCGTAACGCAAACAAGCGGGGAGGATAGTGGCCGAGGCCGCGGAAATGGCATGGAGGGATTCCTCGTCAATCGTTTTGTCGGAGAAGACAAACAAGCCGCAACCCAGTGGGCCCTGTCTCAATACGACCCCGAAGTTAGAAGTGAAGCTGTCTCATCCGTAGCCCGCTCCTTGGCCGGGGATGATCCGCAGGAGGCGGTTTTCTGGGCCCAAAGCCTTTCCGATCCGGCCTCCCAGGCCGAAGCGTATAAGGGCGCTGTTTCCGGTTGGGTCAGGGAAAGCCCGGTCGAAGCGGTGGAGTGGGCCATGAACCTCGATAATCCGGAGACCTCTGGTGAAGTGGTTCAATCTGCTCTGAATACCTGGGTCCGCATGGACCCCTATGCAGCGGGAGAGTACGTCATCGAAATGGAAACCGGTCAAACGAGGAACACGGCCGCGGCGACCCTTTCCCAGGGCTTGTCCAGACAGGACCCGGAAATGGCCGCGCTTTGGGCCGAATCCATCACCGACCCGAAACTTCAAGCGGAAGCCGCACAATCCGTCTATAATTCCTGGACGCAACGGCGACCCGAAGCGGCTGCCGAATGGGTTCAATCCTCCAACCTTCCGGAGGAGACCAAGCAAGACATCCTGGAACCCAAAAAAAAGAAATAAGCGCTCCTATTTTTTTTCGGGAATCAATTGCCTGAAGTGAGTCTGCCGGTAGTTTCCTCAAACTATGGGTAAGCCAGCGGAAAATGGGTTCATCCGCCTGCGCGGGCTCCGCCAAAACAATCTGAAGGGATTCGACCTCGATTTACCCTTGGGGCAACTGATTGTCGTGACCGGCTTGAGCGGGGCCGGGAAATCCTCTCTGGTGTTTGAAACCCTGCACGCGGAAGGTCAAAGACGCTACGTGGAAACTTTCAGCCCTTACACCCGGCAGTTTCTCGAATTGCTCGACCGCCCCAAGCTGGACGGGGTTTCCAATATTCGCCCTTCCATCGCCATCCAACAAAGCAATCCGGTCAAAACCTCCCGATCTACCGTGGGCACCATGACGGAATTGACCGACTTTTTCAAAGTCTGGTTCTGCCACGTGGCCCAGCTTTTTGACCCCGCCACGGGTAAACTGGTGGAAGATGACAATGCCCACAACATTTGGCAAAAAACTGAAAGGGACCACCAAAGTAAAACCCTCCTCGTCACTTTCCCTGTGGAAAGACCGAAGCTCCTCAGTTGGGAAGAGATTCTCCAACCCATCAAGGCCCAGGGTTATACCAGGTTGCTGCTTCACGGCGTAATCAGACGCGTCCAATTCATCGACGCCTCCCAACTCGACCAGAGCCAAATTTTTATCATCCAGGACCGGCTGAAAATTATTTCGCCCAACCGTCACCGGTTTATCGACTCCGTGCAAACCGCCCTTCACTACGGGCAGGGAAAAGTCAGGATATTCGAGACCTCCTAAAAAGAAGTCGGGCGCTATGCCTCGGGTCTGCGTTCACCGGCCAACGGCAAGATTTTCAGGCCGGCTACTCCTCCCCTGTTTTCCTTTAATTCGCCCGTTGGTGCTTGCCCGCAATGCCGGGGTTTCGGCCGCATTATCCAGGTGGATTACGGAAAGGCCATTCCCAATGGGAAACTCAGCATCGACCAAGGCGCCATCAAGGCATGGCAAGGGGCGGTTTACGGGGAAAGTAATAAAGACCTGCTCGTCTTCTGCAAAAAGGAGGATATCCCCACCGACGCACCCTTTGAAGACCTGACCCGGAAACAGCGCGATTTCGTCATAAACGGGGATCCCAACTACGGTAAAATGGGCTACAAGTGGCCTCAAGCCTGGTACGGTTTGAAAGGTTTCTTCCGGTGGTTGGAAAGCAAGGCCTACCGCATGCACGTCCGGGTATTTCTTTCGCGTTTCAGGTCCTACACCCAATGCCCCGGTTGCGGGGGCGCCCGCCTCCAGCCCGAAGCTCTCAATTGGCGGTGGCGCGGCCACACCCTTCCGAGCCTTTACACCCTTCCCATTCAGGAGTTGCGGCCTCTGCTCCGGGAAAACTTCAAGAAAACCGGCGATCCCCGGGTGGATCTGGCCTTTGAATCCATCGTTGCCCGGTTGTCTTACCTCGATCAGGTGGGCCTGGGGTATTTGACCCTCGACCGCACTTCCCGAACTCTTTCCGGCGGCGAGGTTGAGCGGGTAAACCTCACTTCGTGTCTCGGCGCCTCCCTGGTCGATACGCTTTTTGTCCTGGATGAACCATCCATTGGGCTTCACTCCCGCGACATCGACCGGTTAATCGCCATCCTGCGTCGCCTGACCGATCTGGGCAACACGGTGGTGGTGGTCGAACACGATGAATCCATTATCCGCGCCGCCGATCACATCTTGGAAATTGGTCCCGAACCCGGGACCGGGGGCGGTCGACTCGTTTTCCAAGGTCCCCTCGAAGAACTGTTGCATGATCCGGTTTCCATTACCGGACAATACCTGTCGGATCGGCGCTGCATTCCCCTTCCCGAAACCCGGCGAACCCTTCCGACCCATCCGGGCAAATCCCCCGCCGCCCATCCGCAGCTCGGTTTCCGGAACGTGTCCAAGCACAATATCGACCGGCAGGATTTTCAAATTCCCCTGCGATGTCTGGTATGCCTCACCGGGGTGAGCGGATCGGGCAAATCCACTTTGTTGGATAACGTCATCTATCAGAACCTGCGTCAACAAGGCGGGGTCCTGGTGGACGATCCGGCCGCGGTAGAATCTCTCGATTGTCCCGAAGCATTTGCCGATATCGTCCTGGTGGACCAGGGTCCCGTCAGCAAAACACCTCGCTCCAACCCCTTGCTCTTCGTCAAGGGTTGGGATGAGGTTCGCAAATTGTTCGCCGCAACCGAGGAGGCGGTTACCCAGGGCTTTACCAAGGCCTACTTCTCCTTCAATAGCGGCGATGGCAGGTGCGATCATTGTTCAGGGCTCGGTTACGAAAGAGTGGAAATGCAATTTTTGTCCGATGTTTTCGTCACATGTCCCATTTGTGAGGGAGAACGGTTCAAACAGGAAATCCTCGCGATCAAATGGCGGGGAAGATCCATTGCGGAAATTTTTCGTTTAACCGTGGCCGAGGGACTGGAATTCTTTGCCGGACAACGGCGTCTGAGAATGCGTCTGAAAGCTCTCCATGCGGTGGGACTGGGCTATATCACCCTGGGGCAACCGCTCAACACCCTGTCCGGGGGAGAATCGCAACGCCTCAAGCTGGTCAAATATTTTTCCCAGGTCCAGGGCTCCGGGAGGCCCGCCCTACTCCTTCTGGACGAACCGACCACCGGATTGCACAAACACGACGTGAAGCGTTTGATAGGGGTTCTGCACAAACTGGTGGATCGCGGACACAGCGTCATTGTGATCGAGCACAATCTGGACGTGGTCAAAAGCGCCGACTGGATTATCGAACTGGGGCCCGAGGCCGGCGCCCTGGGCGGAAGCGTCATCGCCCAAGGGACCCCGGAACAGGTGGTCAACAAGGAAATTCCCTCCCGACCGTTTCTTCTGCGGGAGCTGAATCGAAGCGGCAACGGTCGAACCGGAGTCAATCCAGCAGGGTTGCTCGTGGCTGAGGCGTCACCCCATTTCGTCCCTTCCACCGGACTGCCTCTCGCCACCCCTACCCCCGCCGGGGACGGGCTGCAAATCCTCGGAGCCCGACAACACAACTTAAAGAACGTATCCCTGACCATTCCTCACAATGAAATTTCCGTTGTCACCGGAGTTTCCGGGTCCGGCAAATCCAGTTTGGCCTTCGATATCGTGTTCGCCGAAGGCCAACGTCGTTTTCTGGAATCGACCTCGGCCTATGCCCGGCAGTTTGTCGAACAATTGCCACGGCCGGACGTCGATGACCTGCGTGGAATAGCGCCAACCGCCGCGATCGAGCAAAGGGTGTCTCGCGGCAGCCGCAAATCCACCGTGGCCACCATCACCGAAGTGGCCCAATATCTGCGGCTGCTCTATGCCCGATTGGGTATTCAACATTCCCCTGTTTCGGGACTTCCCGTCATAACGCTGACCCATTCCGCGCTGGTTGGGCATCTGGAAAAGTTGCTGGAAAAACCGAAACTGAAAAAGGCCAGACACCTCTACCTGGCCGCCCCGCTCGTCCGGGGACGCAAGGGCCATCACCAGCCCATTGCCGATTGGATCGCCAAACGGGGCTTCGACCTCATGCGGGTGGATGGAGGGTTGATCGAAGTGGGAAGGTTCAGGAAACTTTCCCGTTACCGGGAGCACGATATCGAGGTAGTCTTAGCCGACCTGGGACGGGGCAGCACGTCCTCCGCACCCCGCTCCAGTCCCTGGAAAAGCCGTAATGGCCCAGTTGATTTGCCCCAACTCCTCAAAAGCTCCCTTCAAATGGGAAAGAAATCGGCCATGCTATTGGATTCCCATGGCGAGATACTCACTTGGCTTTCCACCGAACGGGTAGACCCCGACACCGGCCAAGCCTATCCGGAGTTGGATCCCAAGCACTTCTCCTGGAACAGCTCCAAGGGATGGTGTCCGGAGTGCAATGGCAATGGCGACATCTGGCGCAAGAGAGATGTTCGGTCGGCCCACCGCAAATATTTTCTGGAAACTTGCCGGGTTTGTGGAGGAGAACGGCTCAATACCTTGTCGCGCCACGTGTATATGGATTTTGCAAGCGGGCCATCCCTGACCCTCCCCCAACTGCTCAAACTTCCCCCCGGGGCCTTGTCAGCCAAGCTGAGCGATTTGAAACTGGACGACCGGGGAAAGGCAGTGGTGGTGGACATCCTTCCCCAGATTCGGGAGAGGTTGAACTTCATGGGACAAGTCGGCCTGGATTACCTCTGCCTGGATCGTTCCATCGCCACTCTTTCAAACGGCGAGGCCCAACGGGTTCGCCTGGCCGCCCAACTCGGCTCCAATTTGTCGGGCGTTCTCTACGTGCTGGACGAGCCCTCCATCGGCTTGCACGCCCGGGATAATATGCGTCTCATCGAGTCCCTTAAGGACCTCAAATCGCGCGGCAATACCCTGTTGGTGGTGGAACATGACGAGGAAACCATGGAACAGGCAGACCGCATCATCGATCTGGGACCGGGCGCCGGCATCCACGGCGGAGAAGTTTTGGCCAACGGTTCAATGCCGGAAGTCCTCGACACGGACGGGTCCCTGACGGGGCAGTATCTCAAGCGCGGCATCCCCCACCCCATTCGGGGCCGTTACCGCAAATTGCCCAGTCCCTACCGTCCCCGGAGCCGCAAACCACAGAGCTGGCTTGTCCTGAAGAAGGCCCGGCTCAGAAACCTCAAAGGGGACGATTTGCTCCTTCCGCTCAATAAACTGATTATGGTCGGTGGTATCTCCGGGGCGGGTAAATCCACCCTGATTCGCGACCTGCTGCGTCCAGTGGTGGACTTCGCCCGCCTGAAAAACAGCGACAAATTAACCGAATCGAAATTTTCCCACACCGAGGAACTTCCCAACACCCACACGGGAAAGCCGTTCCGTCAATTGATCAATGGGGCGGTCTTCCGCTCTGTCATCGAAGTCGACCAGAATCCCATAGGCAAGACGCCGCGATCGACTCCCGCCACCTACATGGGGGCCATGGATGACATCCGCCGGTTTTTTGCCGCTATCCCTACCGCCAGAGCCCGCGGCATGGATTCCAGCGCTTTTTCCTTCAATACCCGTCATGGCCGCTGTGAAACCTGCAAAGGTCTGGGGCAAATCAAACTGGAGATGAATTTTCTGCCCAACGCCTACACGGCTTGTGAGGATTGCAGAGGGTCGCGCTACGGGCCGGAGTTGGACGACATCCGTTGGAAAGGCAAAACCATTGCCGATATTTTGAAAATGACCTTCGAGGAAGCGGCTGATTTTTTCAAGTCGCACCAAAAGTTGGGCGATCTGCTTTCCCTCATGGCCCAAACCGGGCTGGGTTACCTGACTTTGGGCCAAAGCAGCCCCACCCTGTCGGGAGGAGAAGCACAGCGCCTCAAACTGGTCCGGGAACTGGCCAAGGGCCTGCCCAGCTTCCGGGATAAATCCCGCGGGGTAAAATTTCAGAATCTCTATATTCTGGAAGAGCCCACCATCGGCCTGCACCTGAGTGATTGCGAAAGACTCATACTCCTCCTGCACCAGTTGGTGGACCAGGGCCATACCGTAATCGTCATTGAACACCACCTGGACCTCCTGGCTGAAGCCGACTACCTGGTCGAAATCGGGCCCGAAGGCGGAGAAAGAGGCGGCCACATTCTCTACCAGGGAACAGTACAGGGCCTCCTGAAATGCAAAAACAGCCCCACCAGACCCTTTCTGAAAAAGAAATTTGCCTAGCCGACCCTGAAAAAGTCAAATCGTTTCAGAGGGTTGGATAGCCTCTCCGGATTGGCTCTGGCCACCTGTCACGCCGTAATCCATGAAGGCGGAAGCCGCAAAGATGGCCAAGCCGCAATGCGCGCCAAAGCGCGCGAATTAGGAATTAGGAATTAGGAATTAGGAATGGGGGAGAGAGATCA
>JAABVD010000108.1:0-3536 GCA_014529615.1 Opitutia bacterium | reverse complement strand
TTCTACTGCGCTCCGGAATCCCGGCACTGGCGCGGACTTCGTTGGATTCGCGACTTTGCAGGGTGTCGACCCGGCTTCGTCCAAGGGCTACGGCCGGACAGGCCCAGCTTCACCCGCTCATCTGCGCGAAACCCACACCAGCACTCGATCTCCGTTCGCTCGCGACGAATTTTGTGAGATATGCGGGCTAATCGACCAGCACCCGAAGGCGGGTGAACATGCGGGTTGAAAGCGGCAACTTTACCACGAAATTTTCCAGGGTCTGCTCAATGACTACTCCATTTTCCCCGTCCACTAATTGATCCCATTGAGATGATCCCGGGTTATCGGAAGTCTCGGCCAAGACCTGGATTTCGGCACAGGGCCTGAGGGCGGGGAACGTTAACACCCGATAGGGAGTTGCCTGGATGGTCTCAGTTGAAATTGCTGGTATTTGGCCCGTTTCCGGCATTTGAGGCTCCAGGTCAAAAACAAACTCCAGGAGATTGGGCAGCGCGTCACCATCCGGATTGCCCAAGGCTCCTGCCGCCTCCGCCGTTGGATCGTCAAAATAGTTGTCGGTCCAGACTTGCAGGGCGGGCCCCGATTGCACCGTGACGAAAACAGGAGCATCGTTCCCTCCGGGGGCGATGGTTAAAATATTATTTTTCCTCACCGCTACCCGGTACCTGCCTTCAACTTCAGACGTCACATTGGAAACGGAGTAGACCCGGGAAGTTGCCCCAACGATGTTCGCATACACCGAACTGGCAGCCGTTTGCCTCTGCCACTGAAAAGTAGCGCCGGTTTCATCGGCCAATTCTACCTCCAACCTCAGGCTACAACCAGCCACTACCCTTTGGCTGACCGGTGCCTGGGTGATTTGGGGACCGGACAAGGTAATGATGAACTCCAGATCCAATTCCCGAATGGGCGCCCTTGGCACTCCCCAGGTCAGCACTCTGAGCGTGACAGGATAGGTGCCTGCCTGGCTGGGAATTCCGGAAAATAGCACCGTCCCGTTAGGCACCTCGCCATTGCTGTCCTGATTGGTCTCAATTCCGGGCGGAAGGTCACCGATAATTTCCACTCTTCTGGGAGTAGCTCGTTCCGCCTGAATGGCCACCGCCATGCGTTGGCCGACCACAGCCTCCAGACTTCCGGTTCTCTGGAAATCCCCGGTTGCCCCCGTAACGGTATTATATGCGCCCAGTGAGACGGCCGAGGTGATAAATACCTTGGCCACGTGCAACACCCGGGGAGCCAAGGCAAATTCCACCTCGACCAGGGATTTGAGCATGGGCGTCCTCTGCAAGAACAGGCAAAGGGCTATCCCAGGCCAGGTCAGAGTGAGTTTTGCCAAGTAATTTTTCATCAGACTGGGAGCCGGGTCAGACCATGACCAGCATCCCTGATGCAATGGCCATCCATTCCTTGTCCTAAATTGTCATACGTTTGAATAATCGGATAACTAAGATGACATTCGGGTCAAAGGTCGATTTTTTTCCAGGCACCAAAAACACCGATGTTTGGCGGCAGCCGGGGTCGGAGCTGTAAAATGTGTATGATAACGCGATATTTAAGAATTGACCCCCTTCTCCGAAGACTTGAACCCTTTGGGACATTAATTTGAATGCCCATAGCAAAAAAAGATGATGACTAATATCGCTGATATCCGTGGCCGAGAAATAATCGATTCCCGGGGCAACCCTACGGTGGAAGTCGATGTCGAATTGGAATGCGCCGTCATCGGTCGCGCCGCTGTTCCCTCGGGGGCCAGCACCGGAGTTAACGAGGCCATTGAGTTGCGGGACGGCAAATTGACCGAAGAGGACCTGCCGGCCGGGCTCAAGGGCGGGGAACGCTACCTCGGGAAAGGGGTCCTCAAAGCCGTCGAAAACGTCAATTCGGTAATTTCCCATGCACTGCTGGGGCACGATGCCGTTGACCAGACCGGAATCGACAAGGCTTTACTGGCCCTGGACGGCACCGCCAACAAAAGTAAATTGGGCGCCAATGCCATACTTGGCGTATCCATGGCCACAGCCAAAGCCGCCGCGCTAGCGCTTGACTTACCCCTCTACCGTTACCTGGGCGGCATCAATGCCAAGGTGCTGCCCGTTCCCATGATGAACATCCTCAACGGTGGGGCCCACTCCGATGCGCCCATCGACATCCAGGAATTTATGATCGTGCCCAAGGGCGCGACCTCGTTCGGGGAAGCTCTGCGCATGGGAGCGGAAATTTTTTACGCCCTCAAAGGCGTTTTGAAAGCCAAGAATTTGTCCACCGCGGTGGGCGACGAAGGCGGATTCGCCCCAAATCTCGCCTCCAACGAGGCTGCCTTGGAGGTTATTGCCGCCAGCGTGAAGAAAGCGGGATACAAACTGGGGAAGGAGATCTTCCTGGCCCTCGACGTCGCATCCTCCGAATTTTACGACGGCCAGACCGAGCGGTACGTCTTCTCCAAATCCGATGGATCCAGGAAAAATTACCGGGAAATGGTCGCCTTCTTGCAATACCTGCAATCCAGATATCCCATCCTATCCATCGAAGACGGCGGCGATGAAAACGACTGGACGGGCTGGAAATACATGACCGATGAAATGGGAGACACCACCCAACTCGTAGGAGACGACCTCTTTGTCACCAACACCGCCTTCCTCAAAAAAGGCATCGATATGGGTGTGGCCAACTCCATCCTGGTAAAAGTGAACCAGATTGGATCTTTAACCGAAACCTTCGACGCCGTGGAAATGGCCCATAAAAACAAATACACCGCGGTAATTTCCCACCGCTCCGGTGAGACCGAGGACACCACCATTGCGGATATCGCCGTGGCCACCAATGCCGGTCAAATCAAAACCGGTTCCCTCTCCCGCAGCGATCGCATCGCCAAATACAATCAACTGCTTCGCATCGAGGAGGAACTGGGAAGAAATGGCGTCTACGGCGGCGCTCTGGGCGAAAATTTATCCGGCCTCGGCGAGGCTTCCTAAGGAAAACAGCTTATGCATCCACAACTATACCTCTGGTTGACCGTCATCCATTTCGTTTCGGTCATGGCCTATGTCGTCAGTCTCTTTTATTTGCCAAGGATTCTCGTCCACATAGCCGAGGGCAGGGCGGAGGGCCAATCGGTGGACCGACTCTTCATCATGGCTCGCAAATTGTTCAAATTTGGCCATATCATGTTTGTCGTAGCCCTCGCATCCGGCCTGTGGATTGCTTGGAAATTGGGGTACTTTTCGGGGCAGGGCTGGCTGCACGCAAAGCTGATCCTGGTGTTCCTGTTCATAGGCTACAACCACATGACATTCGGGATGGTCAGGAAAGCGGAACGGGGAACGTTGACCTGGTCTTCCAATGCTCTGCGGTGGTTCAATGAGATTCCCCTCATCGCCCTCATCGCCATCGTCTATCTGGTGGTAGCCAAACCGTTTTAGGCCCAGAGTGGAGGGAGAAGAGTTCAGAGTTCAGAGAGAGAAGAAAGGAGAGCGCACTTGCAGCCCCATAATCGTGATCCTGATCCTGATCTCTCCCCTTTTCCCTAATTC
>JAABVD010000107.1 GCA_014529615.1 Opitutia bacterium | reverse complement strand
AGATAAACCCATTCAACCACGCCCCCAAAATGAATTCCCATCACTCCCTCCCTTGAGGGGGAGTCGGCAAGACAAGGGCGTCAGCCCGCCGACGCGCAGGTGGGGGGAGAAGGCTGGCACAAAGTGAGGGAGAGGAAAGGCTGGAGAAATAACGGAGGGCGGAATTCCTGTCCGCCATTAAAATCCTAGGGAAGGCAAAATGGGTCAGCCCTCAATGTTTGGTATTGACTGAGTTTCAAGGCTTCCAGGGAAGGCCCAACGGGTTAGTGGTCAATTGTCAACTGGGCTGGTCCCGCGTTATGGCGGAGCAATTTTTGATCGGGCTAAGGTTAGCATAATTTACGGCGTGACGCTTTGTCGTCAAAGAGTCACAGTAATATTCATGAGTAAGGCAACCCTATACCTGGAGGAGTCGGTCCATAAGGCGTTGCGGCTCAAGTCTGCTGTAACCAGGCAATCCATGTCTGAGTTGGCAAATGATGCTCTTAAGGCCGCCCTCCTGGAAGACCTTGAAGACATTGAGGACTGGAATAAAAGAAGGAAAGAAAAGACGATCAGCTATGACGAATTATTGTCTCAACTAGGAGCAGATAGGACGATATAGCATCGAGTTGGTCGGATCGATTAGAAAAGATCTCAGGAGAATTGCCAAGAAAGAGGTCCGGAAAATTCTGAAAACGATCCAGGGTCTTGCCGACAATCCTCGTCCAATTTCCAGCAAAAAGTTAACGAACGAAGAACTTTATCGCATTAGAATTGGCAACTATCGCATACTCTACGAAATTTACGATGACAGGCTGGTCGTTTTGGTCGTGAAAGCAGGTCACCGCAAAGATGTTTATAAACAATAATTCGTACGTGCCAGCTCATGAACTCGCACGCATCAGAGATGCCCGTCATTCCTGGTTGATGTCACTCCATTTTTTTACCCACCGAAACACGACAACTTTTCGGCTATGCGGAAATCGGGAAGGCAAAAAGGGTCAGGCCTTGAAAACTGTATTCCGTTGTACTTCATACACTTTTACAAGGCAATTGACCCTGTAAGGCGTAACTTTTCCAAGACTTGACCCCTTCCTTTTCCGAGGTAGTCATAGGTTCGGAAAATGGCTTAACTAAGCGCCATTCGGGTCAAACGTGAAAATAGAATTATCCATGCCTTATGGCCATCTTGATTCGGCTGGGATGGGCCATGTTGAGCCTATTCGCCAGCCATGTGTTTTACAACTTGTATGCTTTCGGGTTAATCATGCCACCTCCATTTTCCAGGAAACAAAAAAGAGACGGACCCTGTTGTTTAGCGTTTTGGGTTGTTAACGATATGTCTGTTTGCTGCAGGCGGGTTGCAATGGTATTGGAAGGCGGTTAGCTGAGTCGAACCTTGTTCAATAACAATTTCTTCCCTTTTAAATTACCGCTCTTCAATTGTCCGTGGTGGGTAATATCACTGGTTTTCCAAAATGTTGGTTGTCCAGAAATCGATTGCCGGCGCTTTTACCCATATCGACAAGGTTGTCCTCTCCCAGAGTTACAAAGATATTTTCCTGATAGAGCGTATCCGCCGCCCAGGTTTGCCAGGCTTTGTGCAAGATAATTTTCGTGTCGGTTTGATCCTCCCCCACGATAATGGTGTTTTTGAAAAAGAGCGTATTGGTGGCGGATCCGGAAACTCGAATTACAAACTTCCCATCCGTCCCTTTGCGCGCCACCCCTCCATCATTCACGATGAGATTGTATTGAACGATGGTGCCGTCGTTGAAGCGTCCGGGCCCTCCCGTCACCAGCATTCCGAAATCATTGTCATGTATATGGTTATACTGGATGACGGTATTCTTGGAGCGGTAATCGCTATCAACGCCGCCTGCATCTTCATCCCCCTGATTAGCCTTGGTAAAACGAAATTCGTTGAACTGCCAAAGCGCTTTGTCTGTGTTAAAATTGAAGGCGGCATTTCCCGAACCTTTAATGGCGCAGAAATCGAAGAGGTTGTGCTCCATCAAGGGAGCTACGGCAACTCGGACGATCAAGGCATTGGCGCCGGTTCGGCGAAACACGTTGCCTCGGAGCACCCAGTTTCGATTGGGCTCCCAATTGAGGTTTTGGTGTAGGGTGCGATCGTCAAAATCGGAGCGGTTTGAGATGCCGGTCCGGTCCACGTCGTGAATCTCATTGTTCTCGAACAGAACATCGTCGAATCGAACGGATTGCCCGCTACCATCATCATAGGCTTTGAAGAATATTCCTCCGTTGTCCTTGTCGGCCAGGTCTCCGTTGATTCCGTGGATTTTCAAATTGGAAAAACGAAATCCCGACAATACCCCATTTTGGGGCGGGGTCATCGCTTGCACGAGGATGCCGGCCTTGGGAAACAGTCCCCCTGGTACTCGTTCGGGCAATTCAGCCTGCGCGTAGTTCCGGATATTTCTGGCTTCCCATTCCTCCAAAGACAAGCCTCCTTCCTCCTCCGGGTTGTAGTTTGTAATTTCCAGATTTTCGATTACCCAGCGCTCTTGGTTAAATAACCGGATCGTGCAACTGATCGGTTTGGTATGGGTGGCATCATGGTTGGTTTTGCCGTCTCCATGTAGGACCGGGCGCTTTCCATCGCCGTAGTTACAGATTGTGATGGGCTGGGCCGCTGTTCCGGATCCTATGAGTAAAAAAGCGCCTCGCCAGAATTGTCCGGAACGAAGCAGGAGGCGGTCTCCTGGTTGGAAGGAGTGATCATTCGCCCGATCCAGGGAATTCCAAGCCCTGGTAGGGCTGGTTCCGGAAAAACCATCCTGGCCCTCCAATGCATCCAAGTATTAGTCCGTAGCGCTTATATCATTGGACGCAAAGAGGCAAGTGGAGGCCAACCATAAGCAACAAATCCTGATGGTCATATCTCACATGGCTTTTCCCGGGTGGGACATGGGCTAGAATTTTACGTTTATTGAGAAATCGAAATAAGTAGGCGTGACGTTGCGGTAGACGTAGGTGGGTTCGTCAGTGAACTGGTCGACAAATCCTCCCGATTTTTTAATTTTATCATTCTCGAAATCGGTAAGATTGCGGATATTCGCCTGGAAGGTGGTGGGCAAATCAAACAATTTTGTCCTGTATTGGAAACCGAGATTGACTCTGTGTTCTGATCCACCGATCCAATCGATACCGTCATTCACGTCCAAGAGGTAATTATCACCGTAGCGGCCAGTGAGGAGGACGCGCATGTTGGGGAGGAAAAAGCCATCGGGCATCTCATAATCCAATACCCAGGATAGACGCCAAGGCCTTGCTCGGAGGCCCTCAATGCGGCCCGTTCCGGAATTGGCTTCAACGATCTCCAGGCCATCCTGCAAAGCATCCCTTAAATCCTCCTCAATGTCGGGAAGTCCATTGGGGTCGTAGTTCGGGTCGTTAGGCCAGGATTGGGCAATGATGGCCGCGCGTTCGGCCTCCCGGCCCAAGGCAGCTTCCATAACCGCCGCATATTCAGCAATGGCCCGGGTACTTTCGATATCGATATAACCGCCGGTTAATCGGACCTGTAGGCCGTTCCAACGCCGCAAATGCGCGGTGAATTCGTAACCCTTTGTCGTCTCTCCCGCCGTGATTCTGCGATGCTCGTTATTGAACCCCCTGTTAATCTCCACAAAACCGGGACTACCAGGCTCAGCCGGAACGTAAACCAAGGTTCCATCCTGCTCGATGGAAATGGCTATGTCATTAGCCAGCAATTCCAATTCATCGGCAGAAGGAGCGCTTGCTCCCAGGGTGAAGGTGACATTTGCCCGTTCAACTTCATAGACGGCCGCATCCAAGACCAAAAGGTTATTGAACAGGTTGGCCTTTAAACCGAATTCCTTGGTTTCGCCGGTCTGTGGTCCAAGGGCTCGGCCGAGAAAGTCCGTGGTGCCCTGCCAGCGGAAGGAAGTAGAATTGTTGGCATACAGGTTGATTTCATTAGTTAATTTATAGAGCAGACCAGCAGAGTAGGTCGTGTCCTCCTGATCCAGGTCCGGCACATAGGCATACTGTTCGGGGGCCTCATCCGGCAATCCCAGGTAAACATCCTGTCCCCACCAGGCCAGTTCGCCGTATTCATCCACCAGTTCCTGCCTGGAGCCGGCAATGAGTTGATAGCGCTTGAGTTCGAAATCATCCTTTCGGAGCCCGAACAGGGAACGGAGCTTTCCATTAAAATATTCTCCCGAAGCGGATATGGATGCCGTTCTGGTGTAGCGCTTGTCGGCGAATGGATTGTTTGCCGTGGTGTAGTCGACGAAAATTGGCTCAAATATACCTGGAACATTCGGCCAATTGTCGAGATCGCTCAATGGGGTCGAATTTTCCAGCGTTTCCGGGTCAAGGTAATTGCGGAACCGGATTCTATGCAGACCTTCGAGGTCCACCGTGACATCGTATTCTCCCGTTTCGGGATCAAAGGCCTTTGCCTTGTTGACCAAGCGGAAGCGAAGACTTTCCGCAAGGTCATCCTGATAGCCGGCATTGGCTACAAGGAATTGAGAAAACCACTTGGTTTCCAAAGGATAAACTGCGGTGACGCGCACGATATTCGTCTCATTCCCATACAATCGGTAAGCGAAATCACCGCGATTGAAAACCCGGCCATCCCAATCGACATTGAGGGTGTCAGTAGGCCCGGTTTCTTCGCGCCTTTGCTCCTGATCCTGATAATTGTAAGCGAATTCCAGGTAGAGATCTCCAATTTTTTGCTCCACCCAAAGGGTGTGGTCATTTACGTCCCGGTCGAGAAAGCTGAATTCGCCCTTGGTGTTCAGGCTAGGGTCTATGGGTCCAAGGGTCAGGAAAACCGGGCTGGGGGAATCCCGCCTTCGAACTTCGGCCATCAGCCCGTCGGCCAGGGGAAGGTCATCCCCGGTCGGACCATTTCTGCGGTCGAGAAAATAGGGTTCCTTGAAACCGCCTGCTCCGTCTGATTCATAGAACATTTCGGTTCGCACATCATAATAATCCCCGTCCGAAGTGAGCACTTGACGGCTAGTACTGGTTGCGGCGAAGCCCCCGTCATCCCCTGCCCGCTGGTTAACGCGAATACGGTTGCTGCCGCGGGTTCGGAAAAATTCCAGCTTTTCCGCCTCAAAGCGGATGAGGGTGTTCTCAAAGGGCTGGTAAGTCCCGGCGATGTGACCTCCTTGCAGTTCATCATTCCAAAAATCGACGAACTGACGGATCGCCCGGTTGACCAGGTTCACTCGCAGGGCAAAGTTGTCGGAAAATCCATAGTTGTAATCCAGCATTGCCCGGTAACTGCCATAGCTTCCGTATCGGGCGGTCAGGCTGCCAAAGTTCTCACCCATGTAAGCTCGTTTGGTGTAGGTGGTCGCCACCCCGCCCGGGGATGCGTCACCGAACATCAATGAATTCGACCCCTTGTTGAAGTCGATCCGCTCGATGTTGTAGGTGTCCGAAGGAGGATACCACAGGAAAAAGTTTCGTGAGGACTGGGCGTTTTCCCGGCCACCGGTCTCCAAGCCTCGGAAGGAAGTCAAATTGGTGTCGTTAGCTGTCTCAAGGGTGGTTCTCGCATCCAGGCCTGCGGCCCACTCGGCCGCCTCGACCAAAGAGGTGAGGCCCAGATCGTCCATGAAATCAGTGGTTATCGCGTCTACACTGATAGGCAGCTCCGAAAGGGAGGTGCGGGTTCGTGTCCCGATCAAGGTTGATCCAGCGGTCCAGCCTTCATTATCGGATGCCGGAATAATAAATGGGGAAAGCTCATAAATGTCCTCATCCTCAGCTTCGGTTTGAGCGAAGGAACCGGGAACAAAAGCAATCAGGGTAATGAAAAACAGACTGGAAATGGCCCGTTGAACAATAGGTGAAGTAATGGTGTTCATGTTTAACCTCTCTGTTAAATTAGAGAAGGTTACCTGAAACTTACTACATGGGGAACGATAATCGGCTGGGCTCAAATTTGACCCTCTCGAATGTAATTCCATTGCAGCCTACTATTCTTGCGACCAAACCGAATTTGCCGCTGCTCGCATGAGCCCGATCACTTCGCGGGCTCTGGATACGGAAAGGTCCTCGCGAGTTCCGATTCTTCCTATCTTTTCAATGAGGGATTCGAACTCCTCCATGGGCTGAACCGCTTTGAATTCGTTGAAATCGGGAAAGGAATTTCCGACCAGAATATTCTCGGAAATCGCATTGTGGGTGGTTTCGCCCAGCCGCAAAAACGACATCGATCCTCGGTTAACGAATATATTATGTTTTAGAATGGTTTTATCCGGCCAAGTGCCGCCCCATTCCTTGTACCAAAGCATGACGTCGCCGATTTGCTCGTCCGCAATGAAAAGGTTCCTGGTTATCTCAGTAGCTGTGATATTTCCGGAAAAACGTATCATGTGATGCCTCTCATCCTGAAATACGTTTTCCCTCACCCGCGTGCCGTGGTTGAAGGATCCCTTCACCTGTCCCCAGGAACATACCAGCAATCCTCCCCAGTCGTTGTGATGGCTGTAATTGTATTGGAAAAGAGTGTTTTTACAGAGGTAATCGCTATCGAAGCCGCTGGCATCGATATCGCCTTGGTTGTAAACCGTGTAACAGGCTTCGTTGAATTGCCATATAGCATTGTTGCAGTTATAGGGGTAGGAGGCATTTCCAGTTGTTTTCAGGCTGCAACGCACGAACAAGTTGCTTTGGACGACGGGGGATTCCGCCACCCGGACTACCAGACCATTTCCCCCCACATTTTCAAATTTACAGTTTTCAACCACAATTCGGTGGTTCGGGTACCAATTGTTCACCCTTCCCTCCGAATAAGTCTGCCCAAAAGTTGAATGCTGGTCGCGCCGTCTCCAAAAGGATTGGTTGGAAAAACCGACTCGGTCGACATTCATAAAGTAGCAGCGGTTGATGTGCACCCCGTCAAAATTCGACGGGACCCGTTTTTCCGGAACCTCATCGGCAATGACCCTAAAAAAGATCCCGCCATTCTCCCGCGTCTTCAATGAACCGTTTACATCCGAAATCTTCAAGTCCTCGAAGGTGAAGTCGTGCAATGTACCTATGTCTTTGGCCAAAATCAGAATACCGGCTTTTCTGCCCGGCTCCTCCGGGTTTCCCCTTTCGAAATTCCTTACTTCGAGGTCGCGGATTTCCCAATGTTGCTGATTATAAAGCACGATGCTCGCGGACATGAAATCGGATTCCTTCTTTTCACCTTCAGCGTCGAATATCGGTGCATCCCCCTGGCCATAGGCCCCAATTGAAATGCGTTTCCCTTCGCTACCTGAACCACGAGGCCTTAATGTGCCCGTCCATTTGCCACCTCTTTTGAATAACAAGGCATCACCGGGTTCCAGTGCCAACTGATTGACTTTCTGAAAAGATTGAATGGCGGATTGTTCGGTAGTTCCCTCATTGGAGTCATTGCCCGCAACAGCGTCCACGAAGTAAGTGCTCTGTGCCCGGGCACATACTGCAAAAACCAGACTGGCCGCTATC
>JAABVD010000106.1:7552-8778 GCA_014529615.1 Opitutia bacterium | reverse complement strand
GGTTCGTCTTTGAAACCGTGCACGCCTGATTTCACCGGGGTAATTGTAATAGAAGGTCTTTCTCCAACTTTCGGGCATGGCGCCTTTGATAAGCGGAACCAGGCTGCTACCCTGCATTTCGCCGGGAATCGGCGCCCCCGCCATTTCGAGAAACATGGGGGCGAAATCCAGATTGGAAACGATTTCATCAACGGCCTGTCCTCCTTGAGTAACACCGGGCCAACGGACCAAAAGAGGCGTCTTCAAGCACTCCTCATACATCCATCGCTTATCGTACCAACCATGTTCCCCTAGAAAAAAGCCCTGGTCCGAGGCATAGATCACGATGGTGTTTTCCGCCAGTCCACTCTCGTCGAGATAGTCCAGTAAACGGCCCACATTCTCGTCGATGCCTTTGCTCGTCAGGAGGAAATTCCTGATAAAGCGTTGGTAGCGCCATATTGCCCGTTCATCGCCCTGGAGATTGGCCTTTTCAAATGCCTCATTGGCTTGGTCAAAATGGCTGCGGTATTGCTCCAGTTGCTCTCCCTCGATCTGTCTATACTCCAAGCTGAGATTGTGAAGCGGCATATCGTCTGCAATGCCCATTCTGTGTTTCGCAGGAAGGGAGCTGCGACCCGAATAGTCATCGAAATAGTTGTCCGGCATTGGAACGATGACATCATCCAATTCGCCAAGATGTCGCAAGGCCGGTTGAAACGGGCCATGGGTCGCCTTGAATTGGCACATCAGCATGAATGGTTTGCCCGAATCTCGTGTATTGAGCCAATTCAATGATCGGTCCACTACCACGTCCGTATTGTAGCCTTCATACTCAGTGGGTTCCCCGTCAGTGTAGAGAACTGGATTGTAGTAGCGCCCCGG
Organism: Opitutia bacterium; assembly: GCA_014529615.1. Lineage (GTDB taxonomy): Bacteria > Verrucomicrobiota > Verrucomicrobiia > Opitutales > UBA2995 > JAABVD01. The sequence continues at coordinate 7,914 of JAABVD010000106.1, read as the reverse complement.
GCCACTCATGACCTCGTGATGATCGAAACCGGTGGGCACGGATTTCAGATGCCATTTGCCTACGACCGCCGTCTGATAACCGTTTTTCTGCAGCAGCTTGGGAAACGTCACCTGACCTCCGCCAAAGGTGTTGAAATTATTCAGTTGCCCATTCAGATGGGAATATTTCCCGGTGAGCACTACAGCCCGCGACGGCGCGCAAATCGAATTCGTGACCAGGCATCGATCAAAGCGAATGCCCTCTGCGCCGATTCGATCGATGTTTGGAGTCGGGACCACCTTTGACAAAGGATGACCATAGGCGGAGATCGTCTGCCAGGTGTGATCATCCGAAAAAATGAAAAGGATATTGGGTTTATCCT
>JAABVD010000106.1:0-7507 GCA_014529615.1 Opitutia bacterium | reverse complement strand
TTGTTTCTCCGATTCCCATAATGCGGGTAGTAATCCCATTCGATGGGTCCCCCCACAACCCGTGGGTCCTGCGTCCGTTCCAAGTGGTCGGAGCGGGTATTTTGCACCAGGATGGCCTCATCCCCGTTAGGCCTGAATACGGAGATGGTCTGAGCCTCCTCATCTTGAACCAGTTTAAGCGGAGTTGCATAAACCGAGGCTAACGAAACAGCCAGAAGAAGAGCGCACAGCCTTTTCATGAATCAAGGTAATAGAAAAGAACTATAGGCTATCATTCCTGCCAAGCCAAGTCTTGGAATTCATGGACTAATTTTATGAGATCTTGGCCATCCTGTCCGCAACTGGCGTCAGCGTCATCCCGACCTGCTAACCATGAGCGGGTTCAAGTCCCGCCCCGGGCACCATTAAAACCGGACTTTTTTTTATAATATTTGCTAAATTTAATTAGCAAATTTAATCTAATATGGCGAAAAGGATCACAATTATCCTGAATTTGTACTTTTTTTATTGCATTCAGAAAATTTATTTGCGATAAATCAGGTGCCCCCCGCCACGGTCTATTCCCACATTCGCTTTTACCTTCAAGCGAGTGGATAATCAAAAATTTTCTTAACTCCAAACAAACTTTACTGGGCTGGCTCTGTCTCAAAGGAGTCTTTCGCACACGACTAGCCTAAACCGACGGAGAACCTAAAAACATGAAAACAACATCCTATCTAAAAACAGTTTGCGTTGCACTGTTAGCCCCAATCATCGCGTTATACGCCCAGGACGTCGAGGATGACGAAGAAAGTATTTTCACACTCTCCCCCTTCACCATCCAGGAGGATGAGGCCATAGGCTATCAAGCCCTGTCTACCCTGGCCGGAACCCGGATTAAAACGGACCTGCGCGACGTAGGGGCCGCTATCTCCGTTTATACCGAAGAATTTATGGAAGATACCGGTGCCACCGATGGTGAAACACTGCTTTCTTATGGCCTGAACACCGAAACAATCGGTGAGCAGGGAAATTTTGCAGGCTTCGGCGGTGACACCCGAGTGCTCCTGAAACAACCCCAAATCGCTGGCCAGCGGGTTCGCGGAATAACACTACCCGGGACCCAAGGTTCGGCCTCGCTCACGCGCGATTTCTTCCTCACGGATATGCCTTTTGATTCCTACAACACCACGGCCGTTACTGTCAACCGTGGTCCAAATTCACTGCTTTTTGGCACGGGTAAGGCCGGAGGTATCATCAACAATGCCACCATCCAGGCCTCAGTTGCGGAATCATTCGGTGAAATACAAATCCGTATTGGGGAAAATTCATCCCACCGGGAGCAGATAGACTATAACAAGGTCTTAGTCCAAGACCGCTTGGCGATCAGAGTCGCGGCCCTCAACGAAGACCAGCAATTCCATCAGCGGCCGTCCTTTCAGACAGATGAAAGATGGTTCGCCACACTGACGGCGGTACTATCCAAAAACGAAAGTTCAGACTTTTTCGGTCCAACCATACTGCGCGCTAATATCGAAACTGCCGATCTGGATGGCACCCCTGTAAAGGTTTTACCTCCCCCCGATGATATAAGCGACTGGTGGAATGTTTCTCGTCATGCCCCCAGGGTGGCATACATGGAAGAGACTTGGACTGGGAATGTTCCCGATTTTGTGGACGGCAGCAGCGATGCTCAGGGCACCTTCATTCCCCAGTATACGACTGGTTCGTTTCATCGGATGCCACTGCGTGCAGACGGCGCCTTTGGTGATGAGCCTCCCGGGGCTATGATAGGAGCCTACTCTGGCGGCTCGGTCCTCTACTACGCCGATATCAATGATCCCAACCCAACCGCGGGCACTTCGATGCCAGGACTTCACGGGTTTTCTGGCATTATTTTTTGGGACCAATCTGAGTGCTGTGCAGACCGGGGCCGCTACTGGGATTTGCAATCTCACAGTATCTTTACAGATGGAAACCAAGGGATTGGGAGAAGGGGAGGATGGACAAGGCCCACCCTGAATAACAGGCAAGTCCTGGACAATACCAAGATTAACCTGGGCGGAAACCTCAATAGGTCCATCAGCGAATTCGACGCCAACAATATTACCCTGGAACAGCAGTTGTTCGATGGTAAGGGAGGAATTGAATTCGCTTACGACGAACAATCCTATTTCAGTCACTCCCTGACGCCGTATGGGGACTGGTTCGGTATAGGCGTCGACGTCAATGAGAACCTTCCCAACGACCAGCCCAATCCCAATGTGGGCAGGGCTTTTAAGGTTGCCGAAATTGAACAACGGAAGAATCGCTGGGATCGCGAAGCCAACCGCGTGACCGCCTTCTACGAAATTGATTTGACGGAACAGGAGGGCATCCTGGGTTGGCTGGGCAGGCACGTTCTAACCGGCCTCTGGAACGAGCAACAAATTGATTTCCTCGATCTGGATGCCCGCAACCGGTGGGATGAGGCGTCCAGCAATAACGATTATGCAGGACGTTCCTTTAGAGACATTTACGGAGGAGGTTTGCGAGCCCGCAGCGGTCGTTTCGGCGTATTCATGAAGATCTATCTCAGCGATGACCTGAGAGGCGTTTCCCGCTTTGAAGACGTGCGACTGAACGAATACCCCCGGGCTCGGATACCCGGCGAGGGCACCGATTGGTTGATCGGTTGGCAGGATCGACGAGGCGCAGACCCCAACTTCCCTGACGTGCAACAAGGACCGCTTCCCAATCCGGCAACGATTGCTGATCCGGCCAATTATCAAGGCGGCCAAGGCCTAGGGGATCCTCTCTATTACAACAACTTCAAAAACACGGATATCACGGTCCAGGTCGGAGCAGTAAACCGGCAGGTCATAGAATCCGAGGCCCTGGCCTGGCAGGGTAAATGGTGGAATGACCACATTGTAACCCTACTCGGTTGGAGAACGGACACCTCCGTTTCGCAATCCCAGTTGGGCGGCGGGGTCGATGCGGAAGGATTTCCCCTGCCGGAGCAGTACCAATTAGGCCCCAAGAATCCAAAACTGGAGGGGAATACCACCACCGTAGGTGTTGTGGCACACCTGCCGGATGAGTGGACCGGAGATCAGTTTGGCATGAGCTTCCATTATAATGAATCCGATAGCTTTGAGCCGAAGTCAACGAGCTTCAATGCCCGGGTTGAAGCTCTGCCATCCCCCAATGCTGTCACGGAAGATTACGGGTTAACTTTCGAATTTCTCAACCGGGCCCTTTCTCTGCGCTTGAGCAAGTATGAGATGACGGTATTTGCTACTGCTGGCATTGGTTCCTCCGAAATAGAACGATTGACCGGAGTCCTGAGCGGGGGGCTCGGTGTCCAGGAATGGGCTGATGCCTGGATTGACGGACTCGATTTTGACGAAACGTATGCCCAATCAGCGCGCTTCGGTAATGTGGGGAATTTCTCATCCTATCAGGATGTGCTCAACGCCCTGGATTCCTTCATACCTGAACCGACCCGGAGTACCGTCAATCCTCACTTCGGGCCAGGACAACCTCCATCTCCGGACGCCTTCCTCCTGGTGGATCGCATTCCTAACTTTGCTACGCAAAGTGACGTGGTTTCCGAGGGAACCGAAATCGAACTGATCGGCAACATCACCAGCAATTGGCGGGTAGCGCTCAACTATGGCGAGCAGGAAACCAGCCAAAGCAATTCGCAGCCCGCCCTACTCGCGGTTGCCCTGGAGGCTCAACAGAATTTACGTAACCTGAATCTCCATACCCTTCAGGAAAATCCACTTGACGATGTGGATGAAACCATCGGAGATGTGTTTGAAGGAATAGTCCTCACTCCCATCCTCAATGCAAGAGCCAGAGACGGCACCGTTTCACAGGAACAGCGGAGGAAGCGCATCAACCTCATTACGGCCTATGATTGGACGGAAGGACCTCTGGCAGGATTCGGTGCGGGCGGCGCCTACCGTTGGCAGGACGAGATCGCAGCCGGATACCCCAAAATCGTGAGCCCCGAAACCGGCGCAATTATTGATGACGTGACCCAGCCGATCTTTGGCCCATCGACATACAACGTCGACCTGTGGTTCAGTTACGCTGGAAAATTTCCTTTTGGTCTTCCTTTCTTCGACCACGAGAAGATGGATTGGAAGATTCAGCTCAATACACGGAACGCCTTTGGTGACGACGATTACATCCCGGTTCGGTATAATCCGGACGGTTATATTGCCGTTGTGCGGAATCCGAATCCCAGGAGTTTCTGGCTGACCAACACGTTTAGTTTCTAACCCCGGAGGTCTCACTACCGAGGCCGCAGGCCGACACCCTGCCTACCGAGCGAATGGAACTGGCGTGAGGGCGGAACAATTCGGTGACCAATAATGGGCGAAATCTTACAGCCCATTAGAGCAGTTTTATTGCTCATGGTTCGCGCCATTAATGCGCCGCTCCAAAAACCTGCAAACGATCGTTATTATTGGCTACCAGAATCAGGGTCTCGCCGGCTGCATTGCGCAACAGGGCCATGTCCCGCACATCCCGATCGGCCATAAAGCCGCTATCGCGGGGAAGAACAGGCGTAAAGGTTCCTCCACCTTCCCCTTTCAAGTACAAGCCCGTACCGGCATCCGCTCGCCCCGTTTCCACTTCGGAGACGTAAAAATTTCCGGCCACGAGCAGATCGAGGGATCCGTCGGCATTAAAGTCGCGCGCCGTGATTCCAAAAATCGGAGCGTACTGGGCTTCGGCAGGTAATCGATTGATTTCGTATTTGCCATTACCCCGGTTGAGAAGCGCCACGCTGGCAAATTCCACAGCCTGGTAGTGCAGGCTGCGTTGAAGGTCGCCGCCAAAAATGTCTGTCAACGTAGCCAAGCCAAAGTCGTGGTAGGTGGGAAACTTCGTCTTTATAAAGGGCATCTGTTCGAAAGAACATTGACGTCCCCGCACGGGGAACACCTTTCCAGCCTGACAATAACCCAGAACAATGTCGTTGCTTCCGTTCTCGTCAAAATCGGTGGAGTAAACCTGAAACGGCTCATGCAAGGAGGCCTTGTACTTGTAGTTCAGTCCCAGATTTCCAACCACGAAGTCCTGATTCCCGTCACCGTCCAAGTCGGCCTGAACGATCCTGTTCCACCAGCCGGTAGTTTCGGACATGCCATAATAGGCAGTTTGATCCTCCAGGCGACTCCCACTATTGCGAAGGAAGGTGATCGGCATCCACTCGCCCACAACGATGAGATCCAGTTTTTCATCCTTGTCAAAATCTGTCCACACGGCTGAGGTGACCAGGCCGATTTTCGAGAGCATGGGAGCAAATTCCTTGGTTGCGTCCGTGAATATGCCGCCGTCGTTGTTGAGCAGGTAGCTTTTAGCCGGGTGAGGATAGTTTCCGGGATCGACGCGACCCCCGACAAACAGGTCCAGGTCGCCGTCCCCATCGTAATCACCGGGAACAACACAAGATCCACTACCGTCAATGATCGGCAAATGTCCCTCCGCACTGTAAAAGCGGCCATCACCCCTATTCAAATACAGGCGGTCCTGGTATTTGAAGGAGGTTGAAGTATACTCAGTTCCGCCACTGACCACATAGAGATCGAGATTACCATCCCCATTGGAATCGAATAAAACCGATCCGATGTCTTCCTCAACCTGGTCCTTTTCCCACGGTTGGTTGGAAGTTGCTTGGAACACGCCGCTTTCCGTTTGCATAAAGAGGGAACCGGGCTGATTCGCCGGACCCCCCACAAAAAAGTCATCCCGGCCATCCCCGTTCACGTCGCCGACCGATAGCCCGGGACCAAACTGGGACATTTTATGCGGCAGGAGCGATTCGGTGATGAAGTCGTTAAAAAAGTTCTCTTTATGGGTATATTCCACCCCTGTCTTTTCAGTGAGATCTTCGAAAAGACGGGAATCCTGAACCTGTCCCTTCACCTCCGACGGTGGGGAAGCATCCCCGTAATCCAGGACCAATACGCGATCCCCGCTTATTTCCTTTAGCTCTTGGGTCTTCCCGTCGGGCCAGACCACTCTCAAGCTATCCACGAGATACTTATCTCCCAGGCCAAAGTGCAGGATATTTTCCACGGAGGACATGTATCCGCGAGTCAGATACAATTCTTGGTATTGAACATAATCCCCCTGCTGAAGAGTAACCTTCGCTCCGATACCCGCCGGATTCAAGGCACTGCCCTTGAATTTGAGCCTTAAGTAGTGGTTTTTCGAATACTCAGAACTGTCATTGCGATAAATGAAGGCGGAATCCTGCTGGTTGTTCACGACCAGGTCCAGGTCTCCATCGTTATCGAGATCCGCGTAAGCGGCGCCATGAGAAATACTGGGCTCCGTAAACCCGGCCTCAGCGGATTGGTCGACAAATAGTAAGTCGTCCCCACCAGTCATATAGTAGTTTACCAGCTTGGTAATCGGATAGAGGTCCAGCAGTTCCAAGATTTGTCCGTCCTCTACCATCCCGCCTTGCGGGGCAAGTATCTTACCGATCTTTTCCCGGACATCCTTGTTGCTCGGATCGCGCAGGAAACCATTGGTGATGTAAAGGTCTTTGCGACCGGCATTGGCAAAGTCCGCCGCCAGGACTGCCCAACTCCAACCGGTGCTGGTTATGCCGGAATAATACCCCACTTCGCTGAAGGTCTCATTTCCGTTATTAAGTTGGAGCGTGTTCCGCATGTATTGATGACCATAATCATAAGCCACAATTTGCCAGAACTCCTCCACACTCATCGGAGGCATATTGACCTTCTGAGAGTAATTGTCGGCCCCCAACATATCCAAGACAACGATATCGAGAAGACTGTCCCCGTTGAGGTCTACCAGCTCCGAACCCATGCCGAAAAAGGACGTGTGTTTCAGTGCCTTTTGTGTGGATTCCACGAAGGTGCCATCACCCTGGTTAAAATATAAGAAATCCGGCTCCTGATAATCGTTTGCGACATATATATCCGCCCAGCCATCGCTGATGAGATCTCCAATTCCCAAGCCCACGCCACAGGCGTAATTCCAAATACCTGCCTCACGGGATACGTCTTCAAATATCCCATTACTATTATTGCGCATGAGTTTGTCGCGCTCATCAACGGGCAGGTCATCCTCACGGGCTCGCATTACCCGTTCATCGATTGAATAATTCACGTATCTGAGATGATTGGCTATGTATAAATCGAGATCTCCATCCAGATCATAGTCAAAAAAGGCCGCTTGAATGCCGAATCCCGGATCGTCGAGTCCATACGCAGCGGCGCTTTCCGTGAAAGTTCCATCCTGATTGTTGATAAACAGCAGGTTTCCGCGTTTTTCGAAATTATTGCGGAAAAACGAACGACAAACATAGATATCCAAAAATCCATCCGCATTGATGTCAGCCATGGTAACTCCTGCTGACCATCCATCATCGGCTCCCACTCCCGCCGCTTCCGTAACGTCTTCAAAAACCATGTCACCCCGGTTCCGGTAGAGCCGGTTTGAGATCATATTCCCAGCAAAGTACAGGTCCACCAGGCCGTCGTTATTGACA
>JAABVD010000105.1:9731-17253 GCA_014529615.1 Opitutia bacterium | reverse complement strand
ACCCTTATTTGTAAGGGGCACCCCTTTTCAGGTGCAGGTCTGGCGGGCGCTTCTGCAAATTCCGGCGGGGTGTCTGGTCACCTATTCCGATGTGGCCAAAAAAATTGGAAGGCCCAAGGCGTCCCGGGCGGTAGCAAGCGCAATTGGAGACAATCCGATATCCTGGCTCATACCCTGCCACCGCGTCATTCGCAAGGGCGGTTATCTGGGTGGATACCGATGGGGGCTTCCTCGCAAGAAAGTAATGTTGGGCTGGGAAGCCAGTCGTGGCGCAGTAGATGATTTGTAAGACATGCGGGCTAAATGTGATCGGTTCCCAATACCGGTCGGCCCAGGGGCCGGGTCGCGGTCGGGTCGGCCGAGGATTCTTCCGTGATAAAGAATACCACCTGATCGGACGTGATTTCAGAATCCTGGTGCAGGGCGAAGGAATAGAGGCCGTGGTTCGCATCCTGCAGTGGAATGAGGCCGGCGCACTCGAGCTGGTTGGAAAAGGGATCCTTCACCCAAAGGTAATAATGTTTTCCGGCCACTGGCTGGGGCAATTGCTGAATGGCAATGAATCCTTGTTTGTTGGCCGGATTGAATACGGTGTAACCGCTCCTGCGGGTGTTGGCGGGATTGGGTTCATTGGTATTGCCGGGCAGGTGGCCCGGGTTTTTCCAAAGTTCTTCGGCCAGGGCGGCAAGTTGGGCAAAGGATTCCGATGCGTCCGCCGCCGCGGCCAGGGGGATGGTTTTCCATTGATTGGATTGGGCATCCATGCCCACGACGAGAACCAGAGAGTTGCTGCCGGAAGCGGGCAGATGCTTTCCGGAGGTCAGAAAAAGGGTCAGCCCGAGCCCGAGAAGGAGGATGGCTGCCATGCCCCATCCCATCAGGGTTATCCATGGGATGGATACGGCCTTTTGTTTCAAAGGGACGGGTTCGCGGGCATGGATTCGGGATGTAATGCGCTCGTAGGAGGAGCCCGGTGGCTCGCGCTGGGGCAGGGCCCGAATCTGGTCCTCCAGGGCCGACTCCAGTTCACGAACCAACTGCAGCAGATCGGCATCGGTTTGCAAACGCCCCTCGAAGGCGCGCTTTTGCCCGGGTTCCAGTTTATCCAAGACGTAGAGGCTGGCCAACTCTTCGGTTGTAACATTCATTTGGCGTGTTCGGTTAATGAGGAACTCAATTGAAACAGACCGCGCCTGAGCCAGGTTTTTACGGTTCCCAGCGGTTGTTTCAGATTCTCTGCAATTTCTGTGTGGGTCATGCCCGAAAACAGGGCAAGTTCCAAAGCCCGTTTCTGATGGGGAGGGATCGCTTGCATGGCCGCGTTCACCCGATCTACGTCGTCGTTGCGTTCCGTGGTTTTGCGAACCGTTTCCGCGACGGCCCATTGAGAGGCCCGGGCTTCTTCCAAGGTGGTGGCAACCGGCCTGCGGTTGTTCTTGCGAAGCCGGTCGATACAGGTCCGCCGCATGATGGTGACGGACCAGGTAAAGGGGCGTGATTTGCGGGCATCATAACTGTCGGCCTTATTCCACAGTTTGACAAAAGTGTCCTGGAGGACTTCCTCCGCTTCCTTTTCGTTTTCGAGCATGCGCAGGCCGAGAGAAAAAAGAGGCCCGGAATATTTCCGGTAAAGCTGCTCGAAGGCCGACTGGTCGCCGGTGGCAATTTGGCCCAGCAGACCGGCCTCTTCGGCAACAGAATCTTGATGCCTGGTTGATGACACCTGTCGATTGGAGTCTGAGAAGGTGGCGGGAGAACCCGGGAAATTATCTCTCCCTCAGTTTGGGCCAAATTGTGCCTGGTTCAGTTTTATGGCCACCTCCCCGGCCGCCTTGGTAATAATTTCATCCAGATTGTCATGAACGTTCCGCCCCATCCGCGGGTAAGTTGTAACTTTGACGATGCCGAAATCGGACTTATCCTCCCCGTTTTCCCGCAAGGTGATCCAGGCCCGAAATACCAGGTCGCCGATGGTTTCCTCCTCCAGGCTTTTGAACCATATGCGCAGTTGGAGTCCTTCCTCCGGAATATTGGCCGACCAACGGGCAAATTTGAGGTTCACGGGCCAGTCCTGCTCCTCAAAAACCTTTCCAAAGTTCATCTTGATCCGCTGATACATCTCCTCGGGGTCGTTCCAGGCGCGAAATCCTTGAACGAGGCTGTCTACGACGACGACCAGAAAAGTCTCCTTTTCCTCGTCTCCCGCGGCTTGGCCGTGAGAATAAGCCGGGGCTCCCACTGCCAGAAGAAGCGCCCAAAGTAACGGTATATGTCTCTTGATGGTATTCATTTCGGGGATAGGTGTGCGTTAACGATGACTATTTTTACGTTCAGGAACGGGATACTGGTTGCAATAAATCCGCATTTTTTCGCCGGGTCAAAAGTTCCTTTTGTTTGGGATACGTCAGGAATTACTGATTTCAGGGGGTTTTCAAGACCTGACCCGGATGCATCTTGGTAAACCACAGACGGGAAGGAGATTGAACCACGGATTACACGGATAACCACGGATTTTAAAAAAAAGAATCCTCTTCGCGCAGCGATCCTGTTCCGGCGTAGCCGGATCAAGCGACCGAAGGAAGCGTTGTTAATAATAATTCCTGATTCACGCCCTCGGCGCGCTTCCCTCTTTGCGCCTCTCCGCGATCTTTGCGAGAGTCTATTCCAAATCCTGTCCATCCTGTGCATCCATGTTCAATTCCCCATTCTTCTTACCCTTTGTACCTCTTCCCCTCTCAGCATCTCGGCACCTCAGCATCTCAGAAACTCTATTAAATTCCTGATTCGCGCCCTTGTGCGCTTCCCTCCTGCCTAAACCAACCGGCTTACCCGGAGTTTCTCCGACTTCCAAATGGCTTCCACTCTTTCGAAATCCTCATCCTTGGCGCCGGAAACCAGACAGAAATCATAGGTCGACCAGAGAGGTATTTCCCCTTTGGCCGTTTCAAGCCGCTTTCGAATGTCCGCTTCATCCGTTTCACCCCTTCCCCTCAATCGATGGCGGAGGACCTCCAATCCGGGGGGCATGAGGAAGATGGTGACCAACTTTTTCTTTAGCTTGGGGTCGTCCCGAACCGCTTTCTGATAGGCTTTGACCCCCTGGACGTCGACGTTCATGATCTGATCGCGTTCCCGGCCGCGCTGGGGGAGGATCTCTTCTTTCAACGTGCCGTAACGATGGCCGTGCACGAGAGCGCTTTCAAAAAAAGCTCCCGCCTCCAATTGCTGAAGAAAATCCTCTCGACCTAGGAAGTAGTAGTCCCGTCCGTGTTGCTCCCCCTGACGGGGCGGGCGGGTGGTCGCTGTAACGACGCGGCGAATGGATGGGTGGGCTTGGGCCAACCGTCGGCAAAGCGTACTTTTTCCAATTCCGGTGGGGCCCGCCAAGATCATGAGCAGGGCGGGATCCTGCGGGGGCAATTCCATGGTGTTCGATTAATAGGTAAAGGCGGCGATACTCAAGATCAGACCGTAGAACAAGACCAGTCCGCCGAGGAGCCTGGGTCGGCCCGAGGATTGAAATAACCACTGGAAAAAATCTCTCACCCGGTAGGGCACCACGGCCAGGTACATGGAAAGGCAGATCAAGAGATAGGCGAAAACCACGAGGAATAATCGCGCCGGAGTTTCATAGAGGGAAAAGGCGGCGTCCAATAGCTCTCCGCTGGCCAGTAAGGCGACTACGCATGCCCCCCGAACGGCCAGAAAGTCTGGCACAAAGAAGTAGGAAAGCAAGGCGATGGCGGCGAAGGCGATCAGTAATAGCGTGCGGTAGTTTCCGAAATCAGCTTCCCCCAGGTTGGAAACCTTCCAGAGAAACCAGACGGCGCCCAGACCGAAAACCAGAACGGTGAATCGCCTGGACCGGGGCAACTCGCGGGCGATGGCGGAGACCTTTTCCCCGTTCCAGATCAAGACGCCTCCGATAAGCAACAGCAGGAGGGCGGAGAGCAGGGTTGCGGTGAATAAGGTCATGGGGTCTGCTCAAAAGGAGGGTTGGAGGCGCATCCGTTCAACCGCTTCGGTATCAACCCCCTTCAAGACCATTTGTCCATAAAGGGTGCTCGGGGTGACCCGGGAAATTTTGACCTTCACCAGTTGTCCGACCAAGCGGTCATGGGCGGGAAAGAGGCAGGACCGGTAGCCGCGGGTTCGGCCACGGTAAAGATCCCCGTGCCGGGCCTTCCCCTCCACCAGCACTTCCTCGATGGTTCCCTCCAGGGTCTTGTTCCTGGCCAGAGAGATGCCCTCAAGTTTACGCAATAGATGCTGGTTGCGCCTCTCCTTGACCTCCCGAGGGATTTGATCGGGCATAGTGGCGGCCGGCGTTCCGGACCGGGTGCTGTATTTGAAGATATAGGCCATGTCGAAGGCCACCTCGTCGAAGAGGCGGCAAGTGGCCCGAAAATCCGCTTCCGTCTCACCCGGAAAACCGACGATGATATCGGTAGAAAAATACATGCCCGGGGCCGCATCGCGCAGGGCCTCTACGATTTTCAGGTATCTTTCCACTGAATAGGGGCGGTTCATCCGTTTGAGCACCCTGTTCGAGCCCGATTGAACGGGCAGGTGCACGTACTCGCACAATTTGGACAAGTTTCGGAAAGCGTCGACCAAGTCCGGTTTGAACCCCACCGGATGCGGGGAGGTAAAGCGTATCCGTTCGATCCCTTTGACCTCCTGGATCTTCTCCAGGAGTTGGACGAAGGGCGACTTCCTGTTGCGGATGGGAATTTCCCTTCTGCCATAACTGTTGACGATCTGGCCCAATAAAGTGACTTCCCGGGTCCCGGAGGCGGCGAGTTCCTCCACCTCCTCCACGATTTCCGTTATGGGCCTGGCCCTTTCAGGGCCCCGTGTTTTGGGGACGATACAGAAGGTGCAATGCATGTTGCAACCCTGCATGATTGAAACGTAAGCGCTGACTTTTCTCTCCTGGTGGAGGTGTTCCCGTATGGTGTTCTGCGATCCCTCCTCGGCCTCAAGATCCACCAGGGTGGCGGGCCTGGGGCCCAGTCCTTTCCGACTGGCGATAATGCGATCCAGATAGTCGGGCACGGCATGAAATTTTTGAGTGCCCACCAGCAGGTCGAGATCGGGCAGGCGGTCGAGCAGTTCAATGCCACGGTTTTGCGCCATACAACCCATGATGCCCAGAATAAAGCCCGGCTCCTGGCGTTTGCGCTTGGCCAGGTAACCGGTCTTTCCAATGGCTTTTTGTTCCGCTTTGTCACGAACCGAGCAGGTGTTCAAGAGCACCACGTCCGCGTCGAACTCGTCATAAACCATCGAATAACCCCGATTGCGCAACATGGCTCCTACCGCCTCGGAATCCCGCTCATTCATTTGGCAGCCGTAGGTTTTGATGTAGACCCGGTTCATGTGAAGGCTGAAACCTTAATTTCGGAGTTTTTGAGGTCAATGAGTAAAACCAGCCCCCCGCCCTCGCCGGTGCCGCCCTTGTCACGCCGTAATACAAGAAGGCGGATATTCCGGAGCGCAGTAGAAAATTTGTGAGAAGTGCGGTTTAGACCCAGGTTTCTATTTTCTCCTTCGGCAGGTGAGCCTCGAGTTCCTCCTGCAGGGAGTCGAGCATGTTCCTTCTATCCGCCTGGGGATACGTTATGAGGGAGGATTTTCTTTCGAAAGGGTAATACAAAATGTCCGAGTCGGATCTCTGTTTTTTGATGCGTTTGAATAAGTCAGCATTCATCCGGAAGAGGCCCAGGCTCGCATCGCGAATGGACCGCGCCGGAAGGGCGCGAAATACCTCCCGGAAGAAATCCTTGTAGGTGGCCTCCCACCCATCGATTCTCAGAACCGGGTCGAAACAGAGCCGCACCTGCCATCCCCGATCCAGGCACCGTTTGATGATCCTGATGCGTTGTTCCAGGCCCGGGGTCTGTTTTTCGTACCTGGCAATCACGGACCGTGGAGACAGGGTCCAGGCCAGGATGACCCGCGGGCAGGGTGAAACCTCCGCCAAGGCGTTCCAGTTGGCGCTTTTGGTGCGTATTTCAATGAGCAACTCTTCCTGGCTCCGCGTGAACTCGATAAAGCGCGCGCAGTAGGGGGCGACATTTTCGTAGGCCAACAGATCCGTGTCGTAGGAAATGCACAAATACAGGGGTTCCTCCGGAAACGGCCGCCCCTCTATGGCCCGCTTGGTTGCGGAAAAATAGTCGCCTTCATTGACAAACACCACCAGATTCCCGCTGGGATACATTCCCTGGAGATAGCAGTAATCGCAGTTGTAAATACAATTCAGCAACAGGGAGTTATAGTAGAAATTCCGGTAGCCGAAATCCTGGCTCTGGCGCGGTCCCGGGTAGATCCAATTGTCCTTTTTTCTGGCCAGGATGAGTTTGGGGCTGCGTTTTTGCGCCTGAAAGCTCTGCCGCCTCCGGGCGAATACGTGTTTATAATCGGCCACCCTGACTCGGGTTGCCCCAGGGAGACGGTCCAGAATGGTCCGGGTCAGGGGATAGGGTTCCACCCCGTCTTCCAGGTAAATATGGGAGAATCGCTTCTGCCACATGGATCAGAGACCGTTCAAGGCCGCGAGAATCGATGAAAAGATCTGGTTCCGGCGGGCCTTGTGTCGGGGTCGTGTTTGAAGGTGAGGTTTCAACAGATCCAGATTCTCCCCTCCTCTGACCATAAAGCGTTGAGCGGCTTTTTCCAGTTGGTGGGTCTGGGTTCGGGTCAGACGCATGTGGGCGGCGACTTCCGCCAGGAGGCGTTCCTGCCCTTCCGTCACGGCCGGAGCGGAATCTTCCCAGACGCAGGCCTCCGTTATCAGAGGCATCCAATCCTGTATTGAACCGGTGTAGAATCTCAACATTTCAGAAAGATCGTAGGCGGAAGCTTGCACGAAATCGACCACTACTTTGAGGAACATCATCTGGTGCGGAGCCAGAAAAAGATGGGCCGCCTGGTAAATCCCGGAAGCCTCCATGTCCACCGCCTGGCACGGCAAATTTGGTTGTTTCATCCCCGTCACGGGTCTATCAAAAGTCCCCAGAGAAACCTCTTGCAGGGAGTGTTTCAGGAGCATATCGGGGAAAAACTCCCTTTCGGTGGCACGGTCCCAAATCTTGTGGGCCAGAACGGCATCCCCGAGGGCCAATTGATCCGTCACCGCCGCGCAGGTGCCCACGTTTATCAGGCGTCCCCGGTCATGCCTAGGGGCCAAATGCATTAAATGAGTGGTGGCAATGGCCGCCCTCACTTTGCCCATCCCCGTTATCACCAGCATGGCGTCCTCCCCCGCGTAAACGGGGAACTTGCGGGAGCCGGTATCCTGTTTCAGGCCCAAAGCTTCTATTACGGGACGGGCCTCTTGACGCAATGCTGTGATGATGAGGTTCAAGGGAATGCATTTTCTCCCTGGCCCCGCTTCGGGGCAAGCGGTGAATCACAGGGAATGGGACATCCGGGTCATAGCCCGCATATCTCACAAATCTTCTACTGCGCTCCGGAATCCCGGCACTGGTGCGGACTTCGTTGGATTCGCGACTTT
>JAABVD010000105.1:0-9430 GCA_014529615.1 Opitutia bacterium | reverse complement strand
GGAATCGTCGTGCCCAACGCCATGAGCCTGGCCACCGTCTCCAAAGAGGGAAAACCGAGCCTGCGCACCGTCCTTCTCAAGGACTACGATGAAAGCGGGTTTGTCTTCTTCACCAATTTCGAGAGTCCCAAGAGCCGGGACATCGAGGGCAATGCCAACGTTGCGGCCCTCTTCCCCTGGATCGAATTAGAGCGGCAGGTCGTCATCCGGGGCATGGCGGAACGGGTCCCGCCATCCCTTTCCCGGAAGTATTTCCTGAGCCGTCCTCGGGGGAGTCAGTTGGGAGCCTGGGCCTCGCGGCAAAGCAGCCCCATTCCGTCGCGGACGGATTTGGAAAGAAAGGTCGCGGAAATGGAGGAGAAATTCCGGGATGAACCGGTGCCCTGGCCCGACTTCTGGGGGGGGTACCTCATCGCGCCCCGCAGTATTGAATTCTGGCAGGGCCGACCCAATCGGTTGCACGATCGGTTCGTTTACGAGAAAACCGCCGCTGCCCAATGGAAGATTCAGCGCCTTTCCCCATGACCCCGCCGGGGCACGCGTATTTCCTCCACCATCTCTTGCACGGCATCCGGAGGAGGAGGGAAAAATTTCCCCAGGGAAAGGGAAACGGCGAAGTTCAGGAGCATGCCAAGGGTGCCGATTCCCTCGGGTGAAATGCCGAACCACCAATTCTCGGAGGTATTGGCCTGAGGATTGATGAACTTGAAATAGATGATATAGCCAGCAGTGAAAATCAGGCCCACCAACATGCCCGCCACGGCTCCCTCCCGGTTCATGCGTTTGGAGAATATTCCCATGACCAGGACGGGAAAGAACGACGCCGCCGCCAGCCCGAAGGCAAAGGCCACCACGCTGGCCACGTAATCGGGCGGGTTCACCCCGAAATATCCCGCAACCACCACCGCTGCTCCCGCCGCAATGCGCGCCACGGTCAACTCCTGGGATTCGGTTATGTCGGGCAGCAGCATGCGTTTGAGCAGGTCGTGGGAGATGGCCGATGAAATAACCAGGAGCAGCCCGGCCGCAGTGGAAAGGGCCGCGGCCAATCCGCCGGCCGCTACCAGCGCGATGACCCAATTGGGGAGTCGGGCAATTTCCGGATTGGCCAAAACCATGATGTCCCGGTCAACCGTTATTTCATTCCCCTTCCATCCGTTGCTTTGAGCCTTGGAGGCATAGGCGGGATTTGCATCGTTGTAATACTGCATGATTCCATCCCCGTTCTTGTCCTCAAACTTGATCAACCCGGTCGATTCCCAGTTCTTGAACCATTCGGGGGCCTCGCTGTATGCGGTGTTGGAGACGGTTTGCAAAAAATTGGTGCGGGCGAATGCCGCCACGGCGGGGGCGGTAAGGTAGAGGATGGCGATAAACAAAAGCGCCCAAAAAGCGGACAATCGCGCGTCGGATACTTTGGGAACAGTGAAGAATCGAATGATGACGTGCGGTAGTCCGGCCGTCCCGACCATGAGAGCCGCAGTGATAAAAAATACATCGATGGTGCTCTTGCTGCCGCTGGTGTAGGCGGAGAAACCGAGATCCTTGTTCAATCCGTTTAACCGGTCCAGACGGAACACGCCTGCCTCCCCCTTTACCTCGGCCCCGAATCCAATCTGAGGGATCACGTTTCCGGTCAGGGTGATGGCGATGAAAATGGCGGGCAACAAGTAGGCAAATATCAGCACGCAGTATTGGGCTACCTGGGTATAGGTTATGCCCTTCATCCCCCCCACCACCGCGTAGGGTAAAACGACCACCATGCCTATCAAGACCCCCCAGAAGATCTCAATTTCCAGGAACCGGGAAAAGACCACTCCGACCCCGCGCATCTGACCGGTCACATAGGTGAAGGAGATGAATATTGCGCAAATTACCGCCACCAGCCGGGCAGTTTTGGAATAATAGCGCTCCCCCACGAAGTCCGGCACGGTGTATTGTCCGAATTTCCGCAAATACGGCGCCAGCAACAGGGCCAGCAGCACGTAGCCACCAGTCCATCCCATCAGGTAGACGGATCCATCGCGGCCCTGAAAACTGATGATCCCCGCCATCGAAATAAAGGACGCCGCCGACATCCAGTCCGCCGCCGTGGCAGCTCCGTTGGCCAGGGGATGCACCGTCCCCCCGGCAACGTAAAAACCACGCGTGCTCATCACGCGCGACCAAATGGCTATGCTGACGTAAACGCTGAAGGTAATAAAGATGAAGAGGTAGGTCCAGCCCTGAATGCCCATGATCACTGGTCCTTCCTTAGCGGGTTAGCTCGCGTCACGGCCGACTTTCTGCCCTTCCTCTTCCACTCCATATGCCTTGTCCAGGCGGTTCATCCAAACGGTGTAGGCCAGAATGATGAGCAGAAAAATGAGAATGGGCCTCCCCCTAATGCCCGCAGCGAACCCGCTCACAACGAAAAACGCTCCCGCCGATTTCATGGCCGCGGATCCATCGGCTGCTTGCATGCCCCCCAACGCCGCTTCATTCGACCAACCGGGGCAACTCTGCCACCTTTCAAAAAAAGCTGGCTAACAGGCCCCAATCGGCTATGAGTCTGATTTCAACTCAAATTTCCCTCACGTTGCATATGGCTGCAAATTCCATTCGCTTTCTCGTCTGTTTTATTGTTTTTGGAGTGTCGGTAGGCCCCTTTCCCGCCCTCGGCCAAGCGGAAGATCCCCCCGTGGCCCAGGAATCCCCTTCTTCGCCCGAGGCGGAGACCTCGGAGGAAGACAAGACACCCATTTTCAACCGGGAGGAACAACTTTTCCTTCTCTATGCCTGGTACCTGGTTTTTTCCAACCGGATCGATATGATCGAACTGAGCGATAAGGAGAAACAAGCCTTTCTCGTAGGTATCAACCTGGGCCTGCAACAGCGTTCATTGACCGGATGGGAAGATAGGATGCCGGAAGTCCGCAAGCTTATGGACGAGCGGTGGCAACCTGTCTTCGAACAACTCCAGCGCGAGCGCAAAGCCCAGACCGTTGATCTGTTCGCCGATTTGGCCAACCGGGATGACGTGGTCAAAACACCGTCCGGGCTTTTCTACGAATTGGTCAGCGAAGGGACGGGTAAGTTCCCCACCGACAACGACGTGGTGAATGCCGAGTTTACGGCCAAATTGATCGATGAAACCGTCTTTGAAACCACTGAAGGGCGCGGCCCCATTCCGCTGGTGTTGGAAAATATGGTTCCCGGTGTTCGCGAAGGCCTCAAATACGTGCGCGAAGGCGGCATTATCAAGTTGTGGGTACCGTCCGAGCTCGGATTCGGCAGCGAGGAAACCCAGGGTATTCCCGCTGATTCGGCCTTGATCTTCGAATTCACCGTGCACGAGGTTGCCCCTGTGCCCGAAGGCCAATAGCCCCAACCCCAAGTTTCAGCCGCCGGCCGGCTTCCCGGTGAAATTCACAGTGAGTCAAGGCAGATAATACGCGCATGTGGGTTACTCTTCTCAGCCCCGTGAACGCGCAAAAAAAGAGGTTGACAGCGATGCTCCCCCTCGTATAGAAAAACAGTGGCCCATTTTTGGGCGGAGACAATCTTCTAACAAGGAGTCGCTATGAAAGAAAAGCCGTTTTACATAAAACGGGTAGTGTTTGGCCTCTTAGCTTCGGCTTTGCCATTCACCACCGTCACTTACGCACAGGATGGGGAAGACGATAGCATCTTCGACCTCTCTCCCTTTACCATTCAGGAAGATGAAGCGGTAGGCTATCAGGCCCTGTCCACTCTGGCCGGGACCCGGATTAAAACGGACCTGCGCGACGTGGGCGCCTCCATCCAGGTGATCACCGAACAATTTCTGGAGGACACCGGCGCCACCGATGGAGCCACCCTCCTATCCTACGGCTTGAACACGGTAGGTGACGGCAGAGTGTCGTCGAAACAACCTCATATCTCAGCCCAGCGGGTCCGCGGATTGCCAGGCCCCGGTGGTGCGGCCACCCTGACGAGGGATTTCTTCATCACCGATATGCCCTTCGATTCCTACAACACCACCGCGGTCACCATTAACCGTGGGCCCAACGCTCTGCTCTTCGGCACGGGCAAGGCCGGGGGTATTATCAACAACGCCACGATTCAGGCCACAACCTCCCAAAATTTCGGTGAGATCAAGCTCCGCATCGGGCAAAATGGATCGCATAGGGAATCCCTGGACTACAATGCGGTGCTGTTGCAGGACCGCTTAGCGGTACGGGTGGCTCTATTGAATGAGGAGCAGCAATTTCATCAGCGGCCGGCCTATCAGGAAGACCAGCGATTTTTTGCCGCCGTCACCGCCGTGTTGTTTGAAAACGAGAATTCCGAGGTTTTTGGGCAGACCCTATTGCGGGCAAATATTGAAGCGGCGGATTTGGACGGCACTCCCGTGAAGGTTCTGCCGCCCCCGGACCAGATGAGCGACTGGTGGAGTGTTTCGCGCCATGCGCCCTATGTGGCACAAATCGAGGCCGAAACCGGATATGACATTCCGGACTACGTCGATGGCTCAAGCGATAAGGACGGCACGTTCATTTCCCAGTTTACCCATGACAATACTGGCCCCTCTCCCTGCTGCGGACATGGCAGGGGGGCGGCGCTTTCAGCTGGCGGTTGGGGTGCCAGCCTCACCTTTGCCGATATGAACAGCCCCGATCCGACCGTCGCGGATGGATCGAATGTGCACGGGTTTTTCGAATACGTTGCCTGGAATGGTTGGGGACACAATTACATTCACACCTATTCCGACAGCATTTACAGAAATGGCGGCGATGGACCTTGGCGCAAGGGTTACGGTCCCAACAACACTGGCGTCCCCACCCTGAATGACCGGAACGTCCTGGACAATACCAAGGTTCTGCTGGGTGGGAACCTCAATCGTTCTACCAGCACTTTCGATGCCTCCAATATCACCTTGGAACAACAACTGTTCAACGGCAAGGGAGGAATCGAATTCGCTTACGATGAACAGGAGTATTATAACAAATCCCTCTTCCCCTACGGGGACTGGTTTGGGATACAAATCGACGTCATGGAGTTCCTTCCCAATGAACAGCCCAATCCCAACGTGGGCCGGCCCGTCATGGCCGCCGAAATTGAAAAAAGGCAAAACACGTGGAACCGGGAAGCCAACCGCGTAACTGCCTTCTATGAATTTGACTTCACCGAACAGGAAGGAGCCCTGGCTTGGCTGGGCAAACAAATTTTTACCGGCCTGTGGAACCAGCAGGAAATCAATTTCCTCGATCTGGATAACCGCAATCGCTGGGGTATTGCCGACAGCAATGCCCCCACCACCCATACCGTAAGGGACATCTTTGGCGGGGGCCTCATTTCCCGGAGCGGAGATCGTGCCGCGTTGTTAAAATACTATCTCGGTCCCGATTTAAGGGGCGTTTCCCGCTTTGAAGATGTGAGGCTCACCCAATACACCAGCGCGCGAATCCCCGGTGACAACACCGATTGGTTACTCGGCTGGCGGGATGCTCCGGGGGGGGACACCGACGGTCCGCAAATCGAATACGTGCCTGGAATGGGCGACCCACTGTTCTACAACAACTTTAAAAACCGGGATATCACCGTCCAAGTCGGCGCGAGAAATCGGCAGATCATAAAAACCACCGCACTGGCCTGGCAAAGCAAATGGCTCGACGGTCACGTCGTTGGATTGCTCGGCTGGAGAAAAGACAAATCCCTTTCCGCCTCCCAATTGGACGGCGCCGCGCGCGACTCTGAGGGATTTCCCCTCCCGGCTCAGTATCAATTGGGTCCGTACGACCCGGAAATTGAAGGAGATACCGGCACGGCCAGTCTGGTGGTGCACGTTCCCAAAAACTGGACGGGAGATCAGGTTGGCATAAGCCTCCACTTCAACGAGTCGGAAAGCTTTGAACCCGTTCCTTCGCGGCGCAATATCCGCGGGGAAATACTGGCCCCGCCCAACGCCACCACGGAAGAAATGGGGGTGACCTTCGAATTCCTCGAAGGCAACCTTTCCCTCCGCCTATCCGATTATGAAATGGTGGTATTCAGCACTTCTAACAGGGGGTCTTCCGAAATTGAACGCTTGACGGGAGTCTTGGACGGAGGGCTCGGAAACCAGCAATGGGCCAATGCCATGATTCAGGGAGTTGATTTTGACGAGGCCTACGCCCAGTCGGCCCGCTTCGGCAACACGGGGAATTTCTCCTCTTACCAGGATGTCTTCAATGCCCTGAGTTCTTATCTCCCCGATCCGTTGAGAGGCCTGAGCAATCCCCGTTTCGAGCCGGCGCTTCCGGACTCGGGCGCCACCTTCACGGTGAATCGCATTCCCAATATCTCCACCCAAAGTGAGGTGGTTTCCGAGGGAACCGAAATAGAACTGGTGGGGAATCTCACCAGCAATTGGCGGGTAGCCCTTAATTACGGCGAACAGGAAACCGTAATCGACAATTCGATTCCGGCAGCGCTGGAAGTCGTCTTGCAGGCACAACAGAATTTGAGGAGCCTCAATCTATATAACTTGCAGCACGATCCCAATCCCGCTATGGATTCGCAGAATACCATCGGCGACGTGTTCGAGAACTGGGTTCTCAATCCGCTGCTCAATTTTAAAGCCCGGGACGGCACCATTTCCGATGAGCAGCGCAATAGCCGCATCAACATCATTACGGCCTACGATTTTACCGAAGGCACCCTGAAAGGATGGGGGGTCGGTGGCGCTTATCGGTGGCAGGGCAAGGTGGCGGCCGGCTACGCCAAAATTCGCAATCCCGAGACCGATACCATTATCGACGACGTGACCCGACCTTTCTTCGGCCCCGCAGTATGGAATGCCGACGTGTGGGTGAACTACACGGGTAAAATCCCCTTTATCCTGAACGACAAGGTCGATTGGAGGATTCAGCTCAACATTCGCAACGCGCTTGGAGACGATGAGTATATCCCGGTGCACTATCATCCGACCGGTGTCTTGTCGGTGGTGCGTAACCCCAACCCGATGGATGTCTACCTCACCAACACCTTCAGCTTCTAAACGAACCTGCCTCCCGATTATTTCGCCGGCCGGCTTTTTTTGGGGAAAAGCGGACCCGCTCATGCCACCCTCGAAGTCGTTTCGCAACTATCGACTTCCCCTCCAATCCACCAGTTCCATTTGGATGAAACGGCGGCCGTTGAAAGAGTTCCAGGCCAGTTTGACCGCCAGGTCGATCGGGAAATCCGAGGGGGGCAGTTGGTCGGCCTTCTTCCAGGCCACGCCGTTCAGAGTCGTTCCATTCCCTCTTATGAGGGAGAAACGATAATGATCCGCTCCGAACACATGGGGAGGCCCGGCCAAGCGCACTCCTTTGATGCCGAATACGGGCACGGGATTCCCTTCGCCGAAAGGGGTGAGCCGATCGATCATCGCCATCAGCTCCTCGTTTATTTCATCGACCCCCACATAAGCCGCAATTTGGAGGTCCGGCTCGTGGGAGGCGCCTTCCAGAGCCCGTTTTACGGCCCGATCGAAGGCCGCTTGGAAGGCCGGCAGGTTGTGAATGGGCAGGGACACCCCCGTGGCCATGGGATGCCCTCCCCAGCTTTCCAGAAGACCGCTGCATTGCCCTAAAACCTCCACCAGGTTTACTCCCTCCACGCTGCGACCGGAACCTTTGGCCAAAGGGCCTTCTTTCCCCAAAACGATGGCGGGAGCGTTATGTTTACGGGCCAATTGACCCGCTACGATTCCGACAACGCCGTGGTGCCATTCGGGGTTGTACAAGACGTAGCCGCCCGCCTCGGGCAGTTTCCCCTCGATGTCTTGGGCAGCTTCCCGCATCATCCGGCGTTGAATATTCTGTCGCTCGCTGTTCATCCGGTCGAGCTGTCCGGCCATATCCAGGCAGTCTTCGATATTTTTTCCCAACAGCATCCTGACTGAAAGTTCCGCATTGGCCAGACGACCGCTGGCGTTGATGCGTGGACCCAGCTTGAAAGAAATGTCCGATCCGGTGATGGGGGTTCCCAACCCTATCCCGGACACGTTGAACAATGCGTGCAACCCGCTTCGTTGGGTGGACCGCAGCGCTTTGAGGCCGGCACAGGTTAGAATGCGGTTTTCCCCCGTCAATGGAACCACGTCGGCCACGGTACCCATGGCCACGAGGTCGAGGTAGTCCTTCAAATTCATTTTGTAAGCGGTGGGATCGCCTTCGTTTCTCAAATCCTTTACCAGACCGTGGGCCAACTTGAAAACCAGTCCCACCGAACACAGGTCTCTCCAGGGCCGGCCATCCTCGTCGTTGACGTGGGGATTGATCAGAATGGCCGGGGCCGGCCGGTCGCAGGTTGAGCGGTGATGGTCGATTATGATGACATCCACACCTCTGGATGCGAGATAGTCGACTTCCTCAATGGAGTTTGTTCCACAATCCACGGCAATAACCAGGTCGGGGGAGCCAGACTTCAGGGTCCGGTTGATGACGGCCCGGGAAAGGCCGTAACCCTCTCGCACCCTGTGAGGGACGGTGTAGTGTGGAAAAATTCCAAACCGGTTGAGCGTGTGGACCAGCAAGGCGGTGCTGGTTACCCCATCGACGTCGTAATCTCCAATTATGCTGATGCGCTCATTCTTGGCCATGGCACGGCGAAGGCGCCGCACCGCTTCCCGAAGATGAGTGATCCTGAAGGGATCGTCGAGTTGTCGAAGGCGTGGATGGAGAAAGGCTTTGGCTTCTTCGATGGTGGCCAGGGGGAGCCGGGTCAGAAGCTGCGCCACCAGAGGTGAGACCCCCAAGGCATTGGCCAAATCCCGGACGCGGCCTTTGGAAACCGTTGCCTTCCGCCAAACCATGAGCCCTCAGGCGGGAGACTTGGACTTGGACTTCGATTTCGATCCGGCTTCCCACTCGTAATTGGGCAAGCGTTCCTTTTGAGATTCAACGTGCCGTCGATCGCCTTTGTGCCACCAGAAAAATACCGGACTGGCGATAAAGACCGAGGAAAAGGTTCCGGTAAGGATACCAATCAGAAAGGTAAAGGCAAAATCGCGGATGATTCCCGTCCCGAATACCAGCAGGGAGGTCGTCACCAATAAGGTGGTCAAGGAGGTCAAAATTGTCCGGGACAAGGTCTTGTTTATGGCCAAATTGACCAATTGCCCCAATTTCAATCCCGGGTTTAGGTCCAGTTCTTCCCGGATGCGGTCGAATACCACGATGGTATCGTTCAACGAGTAGCCCACGATCATGAGCAAGGCCGCCACCATGGGGGCGGAGAACTGATTGCCAAAAAGAGTAAAGATACCGATGGTCATGAACAAATCGTGGATAGTGGCGACCACCGCTCCGACGCCAAAACCGACTTCAAATCGCAAGGCCACGTAGAGCAGGATGCAGATCAGCGCGATCCCGATCGACAAAAACGCATTAAACTGAATTTCCTTCCCCACGGATGGGCCGATCATGTTGTTTCCGATCCTCTC
>JAABVD010000104.1 GCA_014529615.1 Opitutia bacterium | reverse complement strand
CGACTCCATTTCTCCATCACCCCATTTCCCCGTCACTCCATTTCCCCATCTCCCCACCACTCCAATTCTCCCCATTCCTGATTCCTAATCGCGCCTACGCGCTTGACTTGGAAGGGTTTAATAGCATGTTTCCGCGCTTATCGGCTTACCCGTTCACCCCATCGGGCAAAAAAATTCCTGCTGTATGACTGCCAACCTGAAAAAAACGCTAACCCTCCCCAAGACCCGATTCCCCATGCGGGCAAATCTGGTTTTACGGGAACCCCAACGGTTGCAGTTTTGGGAAAAAGAGGGCCTCTACCGCCGTATTCAGGAAAAAAACGCCAACGGTCGCCCTTTTATTCTGCACGACGGACCTCCCTTCACCAACGGGTTCGTCCACATGGGCACGGTCCTGAACAAAGTCCTCAAGGAAATTATTCTGCGCTACAAATCCATGCGCGGATTCCGCACCCCCTATGTCGCGGGATGGGATTGCCACGGCTTGCCCATCGAACACAAGGTGATGCTCGAGTTGAGGAACCGGGTAGCGGATTTATCCGCTCTCGAGATTCGCCAGGCCTGCGCCCAATTCTCAAAAAAATATTTGAAAACCCAGCGAAGACAGTTCACCCGGCTGGGAGTCCTGACCGATTGGAGCGCCGAATACCGCACCATGGATCCCGCCTATGAGGCGGACATACTGCGCACCTTTGCATCCTTTATCGACCAGGGAGCAGTCTATCGCAGCAAGAAGCCGGTATATTGGTCGATCCCCTGTCGAACCGCCCTGGCCGAGGCCGAAATCGAGTACAAGGAACACCTGAGTCCGTCCATCTGGGTAAAATTTGTCATATCCGATGCCTCCGCTATTGGAATAAAGGACCCGGTAACAGTGGTTATCTGGACCACCACCCCCTGGACACTTCCGGCAAATCTGGCCATAGCAGTGCATCCCCGCCTGACCTATTCTGTGCTCAAATCGGGTGAAGAACTCTACTTGGTGGCCAGGGATCTGGTTGAGCCATTTGCCCGGGACACCGGATTGGGGGCTGTGCAAACGGTAAAAACCATTGCCGGGGAAAAACTGGAAGGTCTAGTTGCCCGGCATCCCTTTTTGGACCGGCCCAGCCCCATTATTCTGGCCAATTACGTTACCACCGAAGCGGGAACCGGCGCCGTTCACACCGCCCCCGGTCACGGCTTGGATGATTACCTGTCCGGACTGGCCTATAATCTGGAAATCTACAGCCCGCTCGACGACGAGGGAAAATATGCAAACGACGGGCAAATCCCTCCGGAATTGGTCGGGGTGGCGGTTCTAGGCCGAAAAGGCCGGAGCCCGGCCAACGAAGCGGTTGTGGAAATGCTGGCCCAATCGGGAGGGCTGATGCAGTTCCGCAAATTGAAGCACAGCTACCCCCATTGCTGGCGGTCCAAGACACCGGTAGTATTCCGGGCCATGGATCAGTGGTTTGTAGCCATGGATGAAAAGGGCCTCCGCCAACGCGCCCTGCAGGCCATCGGGGACGTGGAGTGGATCCCGGCCTGGGGAGAGAACCGCATTCGCGCCGCGGTGGAAAACCGTCCCGACTGGTGCATCAGCCGTCAACGCAGTTGGGGAGTGCCCATACCGGCCTTCTTCGATGCCGAGGGAAAGGCCTATATCGATGCCGGGGTGGTCCGTTCCATCGCCAAAAAAATTGGTGAAAAAGGAAGCGATTACTGGTTTGAAAACGACTCCGCTACCATCCTTGAAGGTATCGACCTACCCGACTCCTGGAAGGAAAAATCGTTGGCCCGTGGCGGAGACACGCTCGACGTCTGGATCGATTCCGGTTCGAGCAGCCAAGCCGTTTTAAAACGAAACGAGCAACTCGGTTATCCGGCCGACCTCTACCTGGAGGGCAGCGACCAACACCGGGGTTGGTTCCAATCCTCCCTCTGGGCCGGGATGGTGACGGAGGGAATCCCGCCCTACAAGCAGGTCCTCACCCACGGTTACGTGGTCAAAGAGGACGGCACAAAAATGAGCAAGAGCGATGCGAGAGGCCGCCCCCAGACCGCCGACACTTTCATAGAAAAATATGGCGCCGACGTCATCCGCTTGTGGGTCTCCTCGCAAGATTACCGCAACGATATTCCTTTCTCACCCAATATCCTCAACCGCATCGTCGATACCTATCGCTTGTTCCGCAACACCCTGCGTTTTCAATTGTCCAATTTATCCGATTTCGACATGGAAAAAGACGGCTTGGCCATTGAGCAGCTCGACCTGATCGACCGCTGGGCTTTGCACAAAACGGCCGAATTGGTAAAGCCGGTTACACAAGCCTATGATACCTACGCATTTCACCGGGCCTACCAGCTTTTAAACCAGTTCTTTTCCGTCACCCTTTCGGCCCGCTACCACGACATGTTGAAGGATCGCCTCTATACCCTGGCTCCGGATTCACGGCTGCGGAGGTCATCCCAAACCGCCATCTACCACATCTTCCGGACGGTGGCCCGCTTGATGGCTCCCGTGCTGGCCTTCTCCACCGACGAAGCCTGGTCACACCTCCAAACCAATGGCGACTTCAGTCCGGATTGCATCCATCTGCAATCCTGGCCGAGGCCTCCGCATAGCTGGACCGCTTGGGAAGGAATGGAAGATTTTGAAAAGGTTTTGAATTTCCGCAATGACGTAAACGAATTGTTGGAAAAGGCTCGACAAGCCAAAAGAATTGGAAAATCTCTCGACGCCAATATTTCAGTAACCGGTTCAGAGAATGATCCCCTTTTCCAAATTTTGCTTCGATTCGAATCCAAACTTCCTGAAGTTTTTATCGCCTCTCGAGTCTCGCTGGAAGCGAGTGAGGTTGGAGAGGTATCCATTGAAGTTGCTCCAGCAGAGGGTGAGCGTTGCCCACGTTGTTGGCGAACCGTGGAAAGGCTGGTTGAAACTACCATCTATGGATCACTTTGCCCCCGCTGCCAAGAAACGCTAAGAATTTAAACCAAACCCCAACCCCCATGCATAATTCCCCTAAATCGACCGACACATCATCTTTCAAAGTTGAAACCATTGCCAAAGCGGTGGCCCGGGTAAGATCTACCTCCGGCAAGGCCAAGGGTTCCCCTTCCAAATTGGCCGCTTTTACCCTGGATGACGTGCAAGACTTCCTGGCCAACAAAAAGGAGACTCCCACCCGGACGGGGAGGAAGATCCTCCGCAAAGCCTCCCCCAGAAAAGTGGCCGTCCTCGAAATCGACCGGCCCAGGGAAAGCCGAAATCTGGGCGCCGCATCCGTTAGCGAAATCCTGGGCTACGATCCGGCCAAGGGTTGGAAGGCGGCAGCGGAAGAAGCCATGGTTCCCCGCGAATTCAAGCCTTATTACAAACTGCTGGTTCAGCTTCGCCAACAACTGACCGAGGAAATCGACCTGCATACCCGGGAAACTTTAAAAAAGTCGAGCAAGGAAGCTTCCGGGGATACTTCCAGTTACAGCCAACACCCGGCAGATGAGGGAACGGAGACTTTTGACCGGGATCTTGCTCTCAATCTGGTATCCAGTGAACAGGAGGCCTTGAAAGAAATCGAGGAAGCGATTCAGCGCATTTTCGACGGGACGTATGGCGTTTGCGCGGTTACGGGCAAGCGTATATCCAGGGAGCGGTTGTTGGCCGTGCCCTTCACCAAGTATTCCTTGCAAGGGAAGAAGGATCTGGAAAAAAACAAGCGCCGCACCTCTCAACGCGGCGGAATTTTTGGTAGCGCTTTGGAAGATTCCAGCCAATACTTCGGTGACGACTCTGAATAATGGGGAACCCGATTGGTAATTTAGCGCTTTTCACCCGGATTCTGTCCTACCGTTGGTTCTATCTGGTGGTATTCGCCACCGTTATGCTCGACCGGATGACCAAGTGGATCATCCAGTTGACCCTGCCTTTCGGCAGCTACGAGAAACTCAACATGATCGAGGTCATCCCGGGATTTTTCTACCTTTGTCACATTGGGAACACGGGCGCGGCATGGGGCATCTTTCCCGGCAGGAGTTTCGCCCTGGCCGTGTTTGCCATTTCGGCCCTGGGATTTATCTTCGTTTTTCGCCGGGCCTTGGGGTTGCGCAACCTGAATTTTCAAATCTCCTGGGGCATTTTAACAGGGGGAATTATCGGGAATCTCATCGATCGCCTGGCCCTCGGGCACGTGGTCGACTTTATTGACCTGCACCTCGGGTTTTACCGATGGCCCGCCTTCAATATTGCCGACATGGCCATTCTCACCGGTGTGTGCATTTTCACCTTGTCCAGCATCAGAAACACTTCAACCGGGACGGAACCCTGACCCGCTACTCGATATTGGCGACAAAAAAGACGTTAAATTCACTTTGTTGACGGACCTCCATTTAATGGTGGCACCCATTGCAAAGGCCGAATGAACTCAAGGGAATGATGCCTTTTTTTCCTCTTGAACCAGGAGGAACCGCTGTAACCCTTTGGGGTAAGTAGTCTCAACTAATGTCGAACCATAAAAAAAAGGCGCCATTGCCGTCTGGCAAGGTTGTCGAAGAATCTCCTGGCCAGGTAAATGAACCGGGTAGGACTTGGGCAACAAGCATGGAAGAAGAGGTTTCGATAAAAAGTTTCCCTGGAGATCCCTATACCGTGTTAGAGCCCATCCCCATCAAGATTCTCCCTCTTGACCAACGGACCATAGAGGCTCGCTTTTTGGAAGGCAATATCGGATGGGCTGATGATACCATGGAGGAGGCCGTCGAGGTATTGAAAGAGGTAATCCTCAGTACGATGGAAGACTTGGAGGAGCATGAAGCCATCTTGGGGCCGGATGCTCGCCAACAGTTGGCCGTTTTCCGAAAGCATCTGAAAAAATGCTGACTCGAAAGGACGGGCTAAAGATTGCCGACAAGTTGGGGGCCACCAAAAAAGAAGGCAAAAAACACTCCCTTTATAGGGTCATTGTCAGGAACACGTATGTCGGTGGCTTTGGGCTTCCCCGCGGGTCCAAGGGTCGGAATAGGAATTTGAATTGGATACCAAAACAAATTGGCTTAACTACCCATCAAGCCAAGCAACTGTCCGATTGCATTCTATCCAAAGAAGATTACATTGGCATTCTGGAATCCGGTGGCAGACTGAATACCCCTTCGTAATCATCTCCCTTACTCCGTTGGGTAATACCCTTCGTGCCTCTTCGTGATCTTTGGTGGATGTATCCTTCCCAACCCGCTACTCGATATTGGCGACCTGTTCACGCAGGCGTTCCAGCTCGTTTTTGAAAGCGATGACCTGACGGGAAATGCGGATGTCGTTGGATTTGCTCCCGATGGTATTGATCTCCCGATTCATTTCCTGCAGTAGAAAATCGGTGCGGCGGCCCACCGGTCCCTCGGATTCCAAAAATTGACCGAGTTGATCGAGGTGGCTTTTCAACCGGGTGATTTCCTCGCTGATGTCGCAGCGGTCTGAAAACAAGGCGATTTCCTTGAGTACCCGCTCGTCATCCAGATCGAGGTCGAGCGATCCCTGGCGCAAGCGTTGCAAAAGCAACTCGCGATACCGGGCCACCGTCCCATCGGCGTACCCCTCAATCGCGGCAATCAACGATCTCAGAACCTCGGCCCGGGCCTTCAGGTCAGCGGCCAATTTCAATCCCTCGCTTTCCCGCATTTCCACCATGAAAGCCAAAGAGCGCTGAAAGGCTTCGAGCAAGGTTTTTTCAACTGCTTCGGGATCGGGAAGGGATTGGTTCTTCTTGGCGTACAGGGCCAACTGAAGAAGCAGATCGGGAGTAACCGTAAAAGGCGCATTGAGGGATTCGGAGAGCGTTCGGAATTCCTCGACCAGACTTGCCACGGAAGCCGAATCGAAGGCCTCTTCGTCCCTGTCACCGGCCGGTTGGGCTTGGACGAGGATAACGACGCGCCCGCGTTCCACCCTCTCCTTCAGAGCGGATAGGATACTGCCTTCCAGCGCCTGCCACTCCCGGGGAATGGTCACAATGGCATCCAGGTTCTTGCGGTTAACCGA
Source organism: Opitutia bacterium (assembly GCA_014529615.1). Taxonomy (GTDB): domain Bacteria; phylum Verrucomicrobiota; class Verrucomicrobiia; order Opitutales; family UBA2995; genus JAABVD01. The sequence continues at coordinate 1,532 of JAABVD010000104.1, read as the reverse complement.
GCGCACTTCTACCGAAATCTGAAAATTTTCATAAAGGGCGGAGGCGCGCCCGTATCCGGTCATGGACCGCATCAAACCTCCCCTTCCCCCAGCAGGCGGGCCGCCTCTTGAACGTCCTTGTCACCACGGCCGCTCATATTGAGCAGGAGGATTTCCTCCTTGCTCATTTCGGGAACCCTCTTGATAGCATAGGCCACGGCATGGGCCGATTCAAGGGCCGGAATAATGCCTTCAATGGCGCTGCATATCCGGAAGGCTTCGAGCGCTTCATCGTCAGTGGCGTAGGTGTAATCGATGCGACCGGCATCGCGGTAGTAGGCATGCTCAGGGCCGACCGCGGCGTAATCCAGACCCGCTGAAACGGAATGGGTCAATTCGATCTGACCATCCTCATTTTGCAGGATGTACGTCTTCGTTCCCTGGAGCACGCCCAACTTTCCCCCGTGAAATCGCGCCGCGTGGTTACCGGGGACTATTCCCCTGCCCCCAGCCTCGACACCCACCATTCGGACCTCCTCATCGCGGAGGAATTCGTAGAACAATCCTATGGCATTGCTACCACCGCCTACGCAGGCGCACAGTTCATTGGGAAGACGTCCTTCCCGCCGCAAAATTTGGGCCCGAGCCTCTTGGCCGATGACCCGGTGAAAATCACGCACCATCATGGGATAGGGATGGGACCCCAGGGCGGAGCCGAGGATGTAGTGTGTATTCCTGACGTTGGTGACCCAGTCGCGCATGGCTTCGCTAACGGCCTCCTTGAGTGTTTTTTGTCCCGCATCAACAGGCCGCACCTCCGCCCCGCTCAATCGCATGCGGTAGACGTTGAGGGCCTGCCGTTCCATGTCCACCCGGCCCATGTAAATCACACACTCCAAACCGAATTTAGCACAAACCGCGGCGGTGGCTATCCCGTGTTGTCCCGCCCCGGTCTCGGCGATAATGCGCTTCTTACCCATGCGCCGGGCCAGCAAAGCCTGCCCGAGCACGTTGTTTATCTTATGAGCGCCGGTGTGCAACAGGTCTTCGCGTTTGAAATAGACCTTCGCTCCGCCCAACCTTTCGGTAAGGCGTTCAGCATAATACAACTCCGTGGGTCTGCCGGGGAATTCCTTGAGATGCCAGTGAAGTTCTTCCCGATATTGCGGATCCAGCCTGGCCTGCCGGTAGGTCTCTCCCAACTCTTTCAATGCCGTCATCAGGGTTTCCGGCACGAAAACCCCTCCATAGGGGCCAAAATGACCGGCCGGATCGGGCAATGCTCTCGGGTTTGTGGAAGATGGAGAACTCATGTCGGCATGAAAAGGGTCAGTAAAGGATGGCTGCACGGATCAATCAAGAGCGCTTCGGTCCAATCCCGCCAACCCGGCCAAAACCGGTGGACCATCATTCCGACCGAAGGAAATTCAACAGGTTTTCAAATTTGGGAAGATTTTTCCGGTCGACCTCAACCACATCCTCATGGGCCCCGATCAGCATTTCCTTCTTTTTCTCCTCGGTCAGGTTTTCCGCTTGGAGGTGGACCCCAACCT
>JAABVD010000103.1:7596-11958 GCA_014529615.1 Opitutia bacterium | reverse complement strand
ACAATTTACGGAGAAGCGGCGCTGGGAACGATACTATCCGGGAACCACCTTCCGTCTAACCCTGATGGCTAACTTCTAGTGTCATTGTAGAAAAAATTTTGAAATGGATTAACACCGCATCCCGATTTCATCGCGAAACGGAATGGCGAGATGCATGCTCTCCTGTGCGGCCCTGTTTTTCTCCTCTACAATGGCGACATACCGTCGTACCCACGGCCGTGGATCCTGGTGATGTTTCTCGATGACCTGAGGCTGCGGTTTGCCAAACTCCGCCAGAACTTCGGCAATTGCCAGTTCCACTTGCCAAAGACCATCTTCCCCTACCATTTCGGTCACGACCTGTGAAGTCATCTGGAATCTACGGTCGCGAGGAAGATCATCGCGCCGGAGAAGACATTCAAGGGCTGGGATGGCTGCCGCATCGCCAATTCGGCCAAGCGCCCGGACTGAAGCGAGGACGGCATCGATATCCGACTTTGGATCGTCCAGAATTCCGATCAAGGCAGGCAAAGCTGAAGCGTGGCCAATTCGTCCCAGCAACACGATCATCAACATCCAGAAGGGGGCGTAACGCCTGAGGTGCAGGTATTTCTCCGCCGTTTCAGGACGTTCCTCGATAACCCTGACGAGCTCCGGTAGAGCCGCAGGGTCGCGATGCCAAGCCAATGCAATTGCCGCCCAGATTTTCTTCTCCTCTGGTCCTTCCTCGAGGATTTCCTTGAGAAAAGCAACGGACTCGGAGCTACCGTGCGCAAGCAGCCAGACGGCGTCCTTGAAATTTTTGCTGAGAAACCGTTCTTTTGTCTCCTCCAAGGTGAGGTCCGGAAGCGGAGGTTTGGGGCGGGTGGTCTCTCCCAATGCACCCGATTTTTTCAACTCTTCCTGGACTAGTTTAACCTCCAATGTACGGGGAGAAAGACCGGATTTTGCACAGAGTGCGGCGGCTATTCCAGCCGCTTCGCCCATCCGGCGACAGTTGCGGATCACGCGTTGTTGATAATTGGCTTCATTCGTGCAAGAGGCGGAGCGACAGGCCACGAGTATACCCTCTAAATCCTTGGGCAACATGCACCGATAAGGAATCTCCCCCCCGAAATGCCGTTCCCGATTTCCCAGAATCCAGACCCACAGGACGGCAAAGTCATTGTGGTTGGCAAAATCCTTGGAATGACAGTCGAACTTGGCTGCAGAATAGCCGATGCAATCATCGTAGTGCTTCAGAAAAATCTGATCATGCATGGTGGGGGCATAGTCACCAATTATCTGACGGCTTTGGCGGATGCCCAGCACGGGAAAAGCATAGAGTAGGCGGAACTCATCCAAAAGGATTTCATTTATCAATCGGAGGCCCTGCCGCTTTCCCCGGGTTAGGTCGACAATATCAAAGGGGTCCGTATATCCGCAATCGAAGTTCGTAACCCTGACCAAGCCGGAGTCCTTGCTGTAAGTTTCCGCACATTGCGTGTAGCAGTGGAGAATCTCATCCACCTCCCGGCCGGTTTTAAATGGCGCCCCGGCCATAATCGCGAGATCAGCATCTCCAGTTGAATCGATGAATACGTCTGCATTTACCACAACCGGCCCTTCAGGGGTAGCCGCCTGTGCCGCGGTGATACGATTTCCTACCTTTACCGCACCGGTGACCGTGGCCCCGAAGATGATTTGGATACCGAGTTCCTTATAGATCTCCTCGAAAACGATGGCCTTCAGTATCGGGTTTGGCATGGGAATGGTGTAGCCTCCCCGGAAGAGCATATGATCCGCTCGCACGCGCTTAAAAACCTCGTCCTGAATCCCACCTTTTACGCCATGGCCCATTACGTGCATGCCGCCGCCCGTTTCCATTCCCCCGATCATGGTGCAGGCTTCCAACACAATCACTTTGGCGCCGCTTTTTGCCGCGGCAATTGCCGCGTAGCTTCCTCCGGTGCCGGCTCCGGCGACGAGGACATCGGCTTGTAGATGCCGCGTTTGGCGTTGTGCCGGTGCAGGACGGATGCCTCTCATTGGTCCGCGGCGTGTAGCAAGGTTTGCCGCTTCTTCCCCGACTTTTTCACCCAGAACTATTCGACCGGAATTATTGTTGGCAAGTTTCCGCCTGGAAGAATCAGCTATCGACCAAGTTCCGCATGCCAGCAGATTCTCATACTTGGTAATCTCCCCATTGCTTCCGGTCAATACAGCCCGGCATTCGAGCGGAAAGGCCTCGAATGCCGCATGGCTTACACTGGCTAGAGATAGAGAAGGCAAAACTTCCTTCAGGTAGGCGACAACATCCCGTATCCGAACCCGCCCCTCCAAACAGGTGTAGTCCGGAACGGTGAATTCTACGCATACTTCGCCCTCCCAAGGGGACGGCCGAAGAACGATATCTTCCACACCGACGCCATCCGCCACATCCGCCGGAAGTTCATCCGGATTCTCAACATTGTTGAAAAAAAAGACCTCTCTCCAGGATTGTTGGCTAACCTCGTGAAAAACGCCTCCGACCTGCTTGAAGAGCAGCGCTTCTTCCGTCGCATCAATGATGACCTTGGCGCGCACCAATTGTTCGCCGCTCTTGTTTCCGATAACGACTCCGCAGACACCTCGGTGATCGACGCGAACCTCCACCGGCTGGGAATAGAGAAGCAGATCGACATCGTCTTCCTCCACCAATAAATCAAGAAGGTACTCCGTCCTGGCCGAGTCGATACGATCACCTGCCACGGCATCGAGTTTCTTCAAACGATCGCGAAGACGCCGTACGGTGGGGGAGTCACCTTCCGGAAGGTCGCACTGAAACGCGCAGGTCGTCTCCCATCCAAGCGCGCTACGCCTTTCTACCAACAGAACGCGTTGGCCCTTTTCAGCCGCCGTCAGAGCCGCCGCGACGCCGGATAAACCACCTCCGAAAACGGCGACATCATATTCCATTCCAAATGGATCCCACTCAGTGCTGTATTTCATTTTTTCAGATTCGGTCAGGGATTGTCATTATGGGTAGAGCGTAGTTATCGGGAGGCGATTTCCTTTCTTGGTGGAGTTTACAAGGCAGGATCATTTTAATCTTTTGGGAAGTGCTGGTCGATCAGCGCCACAATGGCGTCCTTGGAATTCGGTTCAGCCAGTTCGGCAACCTGTTCGCCTTCGTCGATGAGTACAACGCTTTCCGGACGATGTATGCCAAATTCGATGGCAATCCCCTGAAACTCATAGAAATTTAAACTGCATATGTTGGATCGGTCTGCCAGTTCTTCTACCAATTCTTCAATCATTGAGCGTATGGCAAAGCATTTCTTGCAGGGTCGACACCAACTGAAAATCAGGACCGGTTTATCGGCGCCATAGGTGATGTTTGCCCACCCGTCGGAAGTGATTTCGATTATTTCAGACATGATTATCAACAGTTTATATTATTGTTTATGGCTCCTGATTTTGACAAACAAAATGCGAATTCATCCAAAACCTGATGCAAACGAGATGGTTTGGGGACAGAGAAATTGACTTTCGCAATGGGCGCAAAGAGGGGAAGAATTAGGAATTGGGAAAATCCAGAGGAACCCTCCAATTAATCTGAGCAATTTTGTCTTCTTCGGCATCTCAGTACCTCAGAATCTCAGTACCTCAGAATCGCAGCGATCTTGGCGACTTCCTCCTTCATGAATTACGGCGTGACAGGTGGTGAGAGCAAATTCGGACGGCCCTCCAACTACGCAGAACAATCATGACTTTTTCGGGTTCGACAGTTTAGGAGATGGCCCAGGATTTCAACTCCCTGTAAGCATACTCCCAGTCCTCGATATGGTTCAGGACGACTGCGGAGGTCATGTTCCCGTCATTTGGTAGACCCAGGAAATCGAGGATGGAATTTCGCTTCTCCTCCAAATGCTCACGCGTGCGAATAAAATGATTCCACTCCTTCACCGCCTCCCCATCGATCCTTCCTCGTTTTTGCTCTGATACCCATGATTCAAATACCGAATAAGCAGGTGTTTCCGATTGCAGGAATTCAACCGTTGCATCGCGGTCAAGACCCAAGGTCTTCAGTACTTTGGCATCCAGTCCATCTCCACAGCCGGGATAGTCGGAATGTAGCAAGCCTTTTGCTTCAAGAATGACTTTTAACCAGGTTCGAGGCAGTTGACAGACTCCGAGCCGCCCGTAGTCGAGCGAACTGATAAGAGGAATCGCCGCCCCAGGTAATAATGGGGCCTCTGGCAAATCCCGTACGTTGAAATAGTGCCAATCTTCCAGATTATTCAAAACAACGGCCGATTTTAGATCGGTCTCCGGCTTCAGACCGAGCGCTTCAGTTATCGAAAAAAATTTAATCGGTCGATGGACGCGCGTTTCGATGAGTGTATTCCAGCTATTTTGGCC
>JAABVD010000103.1:0-7588 GCA_014529615.1 Opitutia bacterium | reverse complement strand
TCCAAATAATTTGGTTTTTCGGAGGTCACATACTCGAGTATCTCCTCGTCGTTTATTCCGAAACCCTCCATCCACCAATGGTCCAGCATTTGAGAGTAAGGCGGATATTCGGGATCGAGAAGTCCGTATGCGTTTAACAACGATTTCCACCAGGTCCGCGGCACTTGGCAATAACCGAGCGGGCCATAGCAAAGGCTGCTAACGAGCGGTACCATGGATCCAAATAAATGAATTGGATCGGATCGAACAAGGCTGTAAATCCGTGTGAATTAAAAAAGCCAGCAATGCACCAAGCGATTACCTTACGAAACGTAGTTGATCTTAAAACCACGGTAGCAACAACCCTGTCCGAGTCGAGATTGGAGAATCCGCAACTTGGGGCTCAATTCTCACTGGCGAGGTGCCGTTTCCATACAAATTCCGAGCTTCACTCGACATCAACGATTTCCTACTGTTCCGAATTGGACTAAATTGACAGATCTGCCGAACCGGTGTTTTCATGGCCCAGCACTCCTCCATTCGAGAATCCCTGCCAATCCTTGTGAGGTTGGCCTTTTTTATTTCAGGAGTTTTGTCTGGTCAGGAAGTTGACTTTGTCACGGAGGTTGCACCCATCCTCGAAAAGAAATGTCTGAGCTGCCATAATCCCAACTTGGTGAAAGGCGAATTTTCCATGGCGACCTTTCAGGATATTTTAACTGCCGACGAAGATTACCTGAAACCTGGAAACTCTGCGGATAGTACCCTGTATTGGATAACCTTGCCTTTGGAAGAAGGTGAGCCTCCCGAAATGCCGAAAGAGGGCGATCCGCTCACCGAGCACGAATCGGAACTCCTGGCGGCTTGGATCGATGCCGGGGCCGAGTGGCCCGATGGCCTTATTTTGAAGGAAGCATCCAAGGGGGATAAATCCTGGTGGGCCTACCAGCCCATTTCAGAACCGAAACTGGAATCCATCGACGCTTACATTGCCGTTGAACTTCAGAAAAAAGGACTATCGATGAATCCACCGGCTGATCGCCGAAACCTGATACGCCGCGCCACCTATGACCTGACGGGCCTACCGCCTTCCCCGGAAGAGGTGGAAGGCTTTGTCAATGATCCGGATCCACAAGCATACGAGAAACTCATCGACCGATTACTGGCTTCCAAACACTATGGTGAAAGATGGGGGCGACATTGGCTGGATGTGGTCCGCTTTGCCGAGAGCGGAGGGTACGAGCATAATTTTTTCGTCTACGACCTCTGGCCGTTTCGTGATTACGTGATTCGATCGCTCAATGAAGATAAACCTTTCGATGTTTTTTTTCGGGAGCACATTGCCGGCGACGTATTCGGGAGAGGAAATCCTGACATTGAAATTGGAGCCGCCTTTCTCACCGCAGGACCGTTTGAGAGAGCTCCCAACCAGGAGCCTGCCCAGGCGGCTCAGACGCGGGCTAATCACCTGAACGAAATGATCAGTGCTACCGGGGAAGTGTTCCTGGGAATGACCCTGGGTTGTGCCCGTTGTCACGATCACAAATTTGATCCGGTCAGCCAGGAAGATTACTACGGTCTTTATGCAACGTTTGCCGGTATCCGTCACGGTTCGGTATCTTGGGCGACCCAGGAAGCTAAACAAGCGCGCGCCGATTTACTTCGGCCGCTCGAAAAACGGCTGTCCGACTTGGAATGGGAACTCGTGGCACTGCAAGATACGGTTCTACAGCGTTCTCGGGAAAACATCGCCAATTTTGAAAAGCAATGGACGCGGCCGCCGGTTGACCGTCGGGGAACGGAGGAGCGATTTAACCCGTTAGAAGCCAAATTCGTCCGCCTCGTCTGCGAATCACAAGATCTGAATCTTTTTACAAACAAGGGGCACAAGATCGATGAAATTGAAGTTTGGTCGGCCGAAAATAATCCACGCAATCTGGCTCTTTCCACAAATGGACGGAAGGCAACCGGAGAGGCGCGGGTATCTGAAGATTAGCCAGGCTTGGACGTCGCTGAGCAAGCCATCGATGGAGATTATGACAGCCAGTATTATGCGGATGGCCCCGCGCTCACGATAGAGTTAGCCGAACCTGCCATGGTTGATCGGGTCGTTTTCTCCAGTGCCCGTAGAGGAGGAGTTCCTGGCCACACCAAATACCTTTTTGTAGCTGAATACCGGATCGAAGTTTCACTGGATGGTCAATCGTGGCAGGAAGTGGCCCATGGACGGGACCGTAAGCCGGTACCGAAAAAATATGCCAATCCCAATGCCGCTGTGCAGCCCGAGTTCATGAGCCACTTGGACTTCCGACTGACCCGTTTGGGCCAGACGGAGGAGGAAAAGCAAACCGAGAAGGATATTCGGAGGGAAATCAAACAATTGAAGGAAAAGATTGAAAGCATCGAACCCCTACCGACGGCTTTTCTGGGAACGCGATTGCCCGAAGATGCCCAAGGCCCTTTTAACATTTTTATCGGTGGTAGTCCTCAAAGACGCGGCTACGAGGTGGTTCCGGCCAGCTTGTCCACTCTGGACCGAGTGATGCCGACTTATCGGTTAGCGGGAAATGTCGACGAATCCCAAAGGCGTCTTGCCTTGGCCAAGTGGCTGACAGATTCGGAGAACCCCTTGACACCCAGGGTCCTGGCGAACCGAATCTGGCAGTATCATTTCGGTATCGGAATTGTAGATACACCGAATGATTTTGGTTACATGGGCGGGGAACCGACCCATCCTGAACTCTTGGATTTCCTGGCTTCCAAACTAATCGAGAACAATTGGCAACCGAAGGCCATGCATAAGCTTTTGATGCTCTCCGATACCTACCGCCAAAGTTCAGTCTGGAATACAAATAGCGCCAAGGTGGATGCCGATAGCCGCTTGCTCTGGCGTTTTCCGCCGAGGCGCCTCTCGGCTGAGGAAATCCGGGACACTTTTCTTTCTTTGTCAGGACAATTGGATACAACCATGGGAGGCCCAGGCTTTCGTCTCTACGAATTCATGCTGGATACGGTGACGACTTACATTCCGCTCGACAATCATGGGCCCGAAACCTATCGACGGGCCATCTACCATCACAATGCACGGGCCTCGGTGGTGGACTTGATGACGGACTTCGATCAACCGGATTGCACCCTTTCCGCTCCTCGCCGCACGCAGACAACCACCCCATTGCAGGCACTCACCATGATGAATCACAGCTTCACAAGGGACATGGCCGACCATTTTGCCTTACGCGTGCGCAAGCAGGTTCCGGAGGTCTTGGATAAGCAGGTGCAGGCGGCGTTTCAGATCGCCTACCACCGCCAGCCGGATGAAGGTGAATTGAAGCAGTCCCTGAAAGTGGTAAAGGATCACGGATTAAGAGCGCTTTGCCGAGCCATCCTTAACTCAAGTGAACTTATTCATGTAAACTGAAATCATGAAAGAAAACCTGGAGCAGTATACGCGGAGACGTTTCCTGGGAGATGTCACCACCGGGCTCATGGGGGTGGGGCTGAGTCACTTATTGGGTTTGGAAAGTCTGCATGGTCAAACGAACTCCTCATCCTGGCAACCAGGTAAGAGCCTGACCCACCATAAGCCGCGGGCCAAGCGGGTGCTGCAGATCTTTTGTCCGGGCGCGGCTTCCCAAATCGACCTTTGGGAGCACAAGCCCCTGCTGCAGGAGTACGATGGTAAACCTCTGCCGGGTGAAGAGGACTTCATGTCCTTCCAGGGAAAAAACGGAACCATCATGGGCTGTCCTTGGGCATTTGAACCTGCGGGTCGAAGCGGGAAAATGATTTCCTCCATGCTCCCGCATCTGTCTCAACATGTGGACGACATGGCCTTTTTCCATGCCATGCAGTCCAAGTCGAATACCCACGGCCCGGCCTGTATTTTTGCCAATACCGGCCATCCGACGGAAGGGTTCCCCAGTGCCGGCGCCTGGATCAGCTACGCCCTGGGAAATATTGCGGACGACTTACCTACTTATGTGGCAATTCCGGACATTCGTGGCGAACCCCCAAATGGTAAGGCCAATTGGAGCAACGGCTTTCTTCCCGCCAAACACCAGGCTATCAACATGGCCGCGCATCAGCCGATCCGGAATATTCAACTGCCGGAAGGTATCGGCCAACCGGAAGAGCAAAGTACGCGGGAGTTGCTGCACTATTTTAATGAACGGCATGCTGCGTCTCATCCGGGAGAAAGTGACCTTCAGGCCCGTATGAGCGCCTACGAACTTGCGGCACAGATGCAGCTTTCCGCCCCGGAGGTCAATGACTTCAATAGCGAACCCAGGCATATCCATCAACTCTACGGCACGGACTCGTCCAATCCTCTTAAAGCCGCCTATGCCCGAAACTGTTTGCTTTCTCGGCGGCTGCTGGAAAGGGGAGTGCGTTATGTCAACCTCTACTGTGCATCGCGATCCAGCGGAGCGGACGGATTGTTGAATTGGGATGCCCACAAAACCCTGAAGTCTGACTATGAACGTCACCTGCCAATTTTCGATCAGCCAACCGCGGCTCTCCTGACCGATCTCAAGCAACGTGGGCTGATGGAAGACACCCTGGTGCTTTGGACGACAGAATTTGGCCGCATGCCCACGCGACAAATCGGGACCGTAGGCCGGGACCATAATCCCGACGGCTTTACGCTTTGGATGATGGGCGGAGGAGTAAAGGGAGAAACCAGCTACGGGGCGACGGATGATTTCGGACGCCGGGCTGTGGAAAACCCCACCACTATCTGGGAGTTCTATTCAACCGTCCTCCACATTCTGGGCCTCGATTATGAGCAACTGTCCTATTACCACAACGGTTTGGATCGTCGACTGACAGATGTTCACGGACATGTAATCAAAGAGGTGCTGGCTTAGGTATCAGGTTTAGCGGCATTGTGGCGCTGTCTATTAAAACAAAGAGCCATTGAAATGATGACGCTTGAATTTCCAACCCCTTTCGGACATTAAGGACATTATGGGCACCTACAAAATTGCGGCTATTCCCGGCGACGGTATTGGCAAGGAAGTCATCTCTGCAGGCCTTGAAGCCTTAGCTGTTTTGGCTGAAAGCAGCGGGGAGTTCGAACTCGTTTTTGAGCATTTTGATTGGGGATCGGAACGGTACAAGAGGCGAGGGGCTTTCATGCCTGCAAACGGAACTGAACAACTCGAATCATTCGATGCCATTTTATTCGGCGCGGTGGGTGCTCCCGATGTTCCGGACCACCTGTCCTTGTGGGGGCTACGATTGGCTATCTGCCAGCCCCTGGATCAATACGCCAATGTCAGACCGGCGCGCATCCTGCCGGGTATCACCAGCCCCCTACGAAACGCGGCGGCACAAAACCTCGACTGGGTCATCGTCCGCGAAAACACGGAAGGCGAATATTCCGGCCAAGGAGGACGCTCCCACCGGGGATTACCTGAAGAAGTTGCCACTGAAGTTTCCGTTTTTACCCGCAACGGAATTGAGCGCATTATGCGCTTTGCCTTTGCATTGGCGCGGTCGCGCCCTCGCAAGTTGCTCACCGTGGTAACGAAATCCAACGCCCAGCGACACGGCATGGTTATGTGGGACGAAATCGCCGCCCAAGTTGCGGCGGATTATCCGGATGTCACCTGGGACAAAATGTTGGTCGACGCGATGACGGTACGCATGACCATGCAGCCCGAGGCCATTGATACGGTTGTGGCGACCAATTTGCATGCCGACATTCTGTCCGACCTGGCTGCCGCACTGGCGGGATCGATCGGTATCGCTCCCACTGCCAACATCAATCCGGAACGCAGGTTTCCGTCCATGTTCGAACCCATTCATGGATCGGCTTTCGATATCACCGGCAAGGGGGTTGCCAACCCCATAGGCACGTTTTGGAGCGGGGTGATGATGCTCGAACATCTCGGCGAGCCGGCAGCGGCAGCCTCTCTGATGCAAGCGATTGAACAGGTCACCGCAGATCCCTCGTTGCATACGCCCGACCTGGGCGGCACGGCAACGACCTCGGCGGTAACAAATGCTGTTGTTGACGCAATAAGACTCTCACGACTGGCCGCCCAACCCCATTAAATTGAAGCAACCCACAGTATAATGAGAGCGAGGGGCAGCAAGGCCCCCACGGCCATGCCGAGCAGCATACCGGGAGATTTCCCTTTGCTGGGAAGCCAGCTCAAAAGACAAGAGGGGATGAATTGGCAGAAAAAGATGATGGGGACGTAGAGAACGATGCTAAGGGCCTCTTGGCCCGTAAAGACTTCCCAATAGGGTAAGATTACACCGGTAGCGACACCGTAGCAGGTTCCTGTTATTACTCCGAATGGCGTGGACCAGCGAACGAAAAAAGCCATGCAGAAAATGCCGAAGAGGATGGGAATGAAAACCTGGATAGTGCGTGCCGTAACCTCCACGAAGTTTCCCGGTACCCAGGGCACCAACATGCTCACGGATATAACAATGATTCCGATGGTAAAGGCCAGGCGCTTGGCGATTCTCTTGTGTACCTCTTCGCTCTCAGGCGGGCGATGGTAGCGGTCGAGGAAGTCCGTCATGAATACGGCAGTGATGGAATTGACCCCGGAATCAACGCTCGACATGGCAGCGGCGAACAGGGCGGCCACAACCAGGCCCGACACCCCGATAGGTAGCTCGTGAGCGATAAAATAAGGAAAGATCTGGTCCCCGTAGTTGAGGAAAGTTTTACCTTCGGGAAGGAGACCGGAATTTGTATCGTAGAAGGACACGAGGGCTAATCCCATCACTCCGAGGAGAATGGTCGTCATCAGCAATCCGACCATGCGCACCAGGAAGGCGCGACGTGCTTCTTTGATGTCCGTGGTGGCCATGAAGCGCTGGATCTGTGTCTGGTCGGACCCAGGCGACATGATATCAAAGAAAAAGGACTGGATGATGGCTCCGATGATAGTCACGCGCACGGTCAGATCCCAACTGAACAACGGCTGGTCCTCCCAGTGGGGCAGGCGTTCGGTCGGTATCCAGGAAAAGCCCTTGAAGTGTAGCGTTACGATAAGGATGGTGGCGACTACGCCCGTAAAAAGGATGAAAAATTGAATCGTGTCCGTGATCATGACGGCACGCAGGCCTCCCATGGTAGTGTAAGTGATGGCAATGAATCCGGTTACGATTTTGACTACGGGTGCAGCGCCTGGGTCGAGATTCAGAATAACCACGATCGCCACCGAGCCGAAGTGGATGAGGACGGCCATCCAAACCATACGCATGAAGATGAAAATGACCGCCCCTAGTGTGCGCACATGCGGACCGAGCTGATCTTCCAAAAGCTGGTAGGCGCTGATGACCCGCTTGCGCGTCAATACGGGAATGAGCACAAAGAACACAAATAAATAGCCGAATGGAGCAGCGACGACGTCACCTATGAGCTTGCCCCAGCCGTATCGCACCATTTCGCCGGGTCCATTGAGATACGAGATCGTGCTGTAGAGCGTGACGAACATGGATATACCAATGACCGCCGATCCCATACCTTTTCCGCCGATGAAGTAATCCGACATCGTCCCTTTACGTTTCGACGAGATGTAGCCAATCCAGACCACGACCGAAGCGTAGACGATGATCATCAACCAATCGACCCAGTGCAGTC
>JAABVD010000102.1 GCA_014529615.1 Opitutia bacterium | reverse complement strand
CTTCTCGTCCCCGATGAAATCTGCCAAGTCATCATAGGCCTGATAGGCGATACCCAAACGGGACCCAAATCGTCTCAGCACCCGACATTGTTCACGGGGATAATCCGATAGCAATCCGCCCAGGTAGGTGGACATGGAAAACAGCTCTCCCGTTTTCATGTCGAGCAGTTCAAGATAGTGGTCCAGCGGTAGATTCCAGTCTCCCCGGCGAAAGGTTTGGGCAATTTCTCCTGAACAGACCCGGCGGGTGGACTGGGAAACCAGCCGGCAAACCTCCACAGTGTCGAATTGGGAGGCCAGATGCAGGGCATGGGAAAACAAGGCGTCTCCCAGCAGCACGGCGGTGTGGGCGCCGAACTCGGCGCTTACGGTGGGTTGTCCCCGTCGTTTTTCAGCCCGGTCGAGGATATCGTCATGCACCAAGGTGGCGATGTGGACAATTTCTACCACTGCCGCTACCCGAACCAGGTTTTTCAAGGTCCCCGGGTCATCGAGGTCGCCGGTGAGGAACACCAGGGAGGGCCGGATCCGCTTCCCGCGGTTCTGCAGGCAATGATCGACCAGAAAGCGAATGGGGGGTTCGAAGTCCTGGACTTGCCTTTCCAGGAATTTACTGAGTTCGGACATGGCCGGTGCCATTTGATTATGCAGATCATCCAGCGATTTTTGTTGGGTGGGGTTATGGGAAACGGTGAACATCATCGAGCTATACCATGCGGTGGTCCCCCCATTTATACAAGAAGCGAAAATCCATGGGTGCAAATGGGAGGAAATTTGTCTTTGCCCTCAGTAGGGGCTTGGAGGATAATCCAGGGGATGCCAAAAAGCGTGGTAGAAGGTTTTGAAAGCGATCCGGTCATCCAATACTCCGTTTTCATTGAAAACAAGGTTGGGAGATTGAACGACTGTACCCGCTTGCTGGCCAGGAACAATATTCATATCCTGGCTCTGACCATTTTGGATACGACCGACAGCAGTATTGTCAGAATGGTGGTGGATGATCCCGATAACGCCAACTCGGTGCTCAACTTGCAAGGATACTCCTTCAACGAAAGGGTGATTTTGGTAGTGGAATTGGATTCTGTGATCGATGTGCCCAGATTATTGTCCAGCATTCTTTCCGCCGAGATCAATGTGGATTACATGTATCCCCTAATCGCGAGACCGGGAGGAAAGTCTGCCTTGGCCATTCACCTGGAGGACATGGATTTGGCGGCCGATGTGTTGCGGCACCAAAATTTCAAAGTCCTCGGTCAAGGCGAACTTTCGCGTTGAAGGGGAAACCGTTTGTGGCGGAGTCCTGATTATTCGGGTTCCCCAATGGGCAGGAGCTACTCCGACTCGGTGAAACTGATGAGGTGCATTACTTTCAGGCCGCTGGCGCGAAGGAGGGAGGATCCTTTGAGTTCGGGCAGGTCGATAACGGCGCTGACTTCCACCACTTCGGCCCCGATCTCCTGAAATAATCTGCTGGCCCCCAAAAGGGTGCCTCCGGTGGCGATCAAATCATCTACGATGGCTATGCGGTCTCCCAGGCGGGCCGAGTCGACGTGAATCTCGATAGCGCCCTTTCCGTATTCCATGGAGTAACCTGTGGAGACGGTGTGAAAGGGAAGCTTTCCTTTTTTCCGCACCATGATGAAGGGCAATCCCAACTGGTTTGCCACGGCGCCCCCAAAAACAAAACCGCGTGCGTCGACTCCCGCTATACCATCGATACCGAGCGGCTCGTAGCGCCGGCAGAAGGCATCCACGATGAACCGAAGGCATTCGGGTGTTTGAAAAAGTGGCGTAACATCCCGGAATCGCACACCTTCTTCTGGCCAATCGGGAATGGTCCGGACATGGGATTTCAACTCTGTAAGGTTCACGAGTGGTTATTTTAACTCATTAACCCTCCTAAGCGGGGAAAATCCATCACCCCAACGCATGGAACTGCCCGTTTCGCTTATCCCGGCCCATGCCGGTCATTGATTGGGATTAGCCTTCATCTTTGCCTTCAGGGGGATATGGTTTGCTCGTTTGATGTGATCGGGCAAAACCGGGTAACTATAGTCCCAATTTTCGATTCTCTTGTACTTCTCCAGCTCCGATCGAAGCTCGGCTTCGATCCGTTCCTGTTCGGACAACGCCATCAGCCTTTTTCGCTCCAGCTCTTCCTGCTGACGCTTCAGTTCATCCTTCTCCTGTTGAGCCGCTTCGATGGCGGCGGCCATCTCGGCTTTTTGGATTTGAGAATTTTCGGCGCTTTCTGAAGACAATTGTGCATAACTCGCTTTAGCCTCATCCAGTAAAGCGGACAATTCATCCAACCTGGCCCGGGTTTGAAGGGCTTTTTCTTCCGCTTCAGCTCGGGCGGCTTCCTCTTTGGCCAAGCGGGCCTGAACTTCTGCAATCTTGCGCTCCTGTTCGGCCTTGGCCTGCTCCATTTGCAGCTTGGCCATGCGAAGCGCCTCTTCCTTTTCCTGCTCCAACCGGGCCAGTTCCTCCGCGCTGATTGGCCCATTCCCACCATCCTCCTGGATGACCGAATTGGAGGCGATGTCATCGGAAGGATTAACGGATTCGGAGCCTCCTTTCATATATTTCTGTAAAAACAGCACCCATCCGGCCACGGCAATTATCACGGCAGCGGTCAGGGCATTGGTGGATTTTTTCTTACTCATGAAGCGGTTGGTTTGGTTATTGGGAAATTATGCCTGGTTGCTACTTGGAATCGACATACCCTATTTTTTCGATTTTGTGTTTAATCAGAAAGGACATTCAGCAAAATTCCAAGTTTCTTCAATAGTTTGTTTAACCTTTCCATAAGGAATGGAACCTGGCGCTTGACCCTTTGCCTGCAATGGCACAATGCCTATTCATCTCAATTTTAATCCCCAATCAAAAAAATGTTGGATTTTATAAAAAACACCTTCAGTAGCGTTCTTGGAACTCTCATCGCCCTCTTCTTCCTGGGTTTTATGGCTTTCTTGTCCCTGATCCTGATTGCCCAGGCTCTGCATGATCCCGAACCCCAGATCCCGGAAAAAGCCCTTCTGGTGGTCGATCTCAGCCTCAGCATCAATGACAAGCCCCCCACCGCAAGTATCGACCAAGTCATTGAAGAAGCGATTTTGGCTTCCCACATGGAGAGGGTCGGCCTGAGAAATCTGCTCAATTCCATCGAATTCGCCAAAAACGACGAAAGAATCAAGGGCATTTTCCTCCACGGAAACCTGCAATCGGTCAACTTCGGTTCCGGTTACGCCGCCATCAGGGAGGTGCGGGCAGCCCTGGAAGGCTTCAAAAAGAGCGGCAAACCGATTTATGCCTATATTCTTAATGCCATGCCTCGGGACTACTACCTGATGAGCGTGGCCGACAAGGTGGCCATGAACCCGTTTGGGGAGGTATTTTTCAATGGATTGGGCATTGAAATGATGTTCTACGCCAATGCCTTGGAAAAGTGGGGAATCGGCGTGCAACCTGTCCGGGCTGGAAAATTCAAATCGGGGATCGAGCCCTTTGTGCAAGATCACATGAGTGAAGAACATCGCCTTCAGGTGACCGAAATGATTCAGAAGCTTTGGGATTCCATGGCCGAGGCGGTCTCCGAATCGAAGGAAATCCCGATCGGCCAATTGAATGCGGCGGCAAATCGGGACCGCTCCTTTCGGGCGGAACAGGCTCTTGAAACCGGTTTGGTGGACGAACTGGTCTATTTCGATGAAGTTCTCGGCCATCTCAAAGAGATAACGGGAGACGACCCGGATGAACGCACCGTTACCCAGGTGGACCTGGGCGACTACATGAAGGCCAACCGTGAGAAGGGGTCATCCCGGAGCGAGAACAAAGTTGCAGTTGTATATGTCGAGGGGATTATCGTGGGTGGCGAAGGTCAATACGACCAGGCCGGGGCAAAAAAAATCGCCCGCCGTTTGCGGGATGTGCGATTGGACGATTCGGTCAAAGCTGTGGTTTTGCGCGTCAACAGTCCGGGTGGGAGCGCGCAGGCATCGGAAATCATTCAGCGCGAAGTCCGTTTGCTGAGGGGGTCCAAACCGGTAGTTGCTTCCATGGGTTACGTCGCCGCCAGCGGCGGGTACTGGGTGTCCACCTATGCCGACAGGATATTTGCTCAACCCAATACCATTACCGGGTCCATTGGGGTGTTCGGCATCATTTTCAACGTCCAGGAAATCGCGCAGGATTTCGGCCTGAATTGGGATTACGCCACCACCCACGATTTCGCGGGCAGTTGGACCATTACGCGCCCCCAGACGGAGGGAGAAATGGCCCAACTACGGGATACCACCGAATGGTACTATGCAAGATTTCTGCAAAAAGTCGCCGAGTCGCGGGATTTGGAAATCGAATACCTCGATTCCGTGGCCCAAGGGCGTATCTGGATGGGACATGAAGCGCTCAAAGTGGGCCTGATCGATGAAATCGGCGGTCTGGAAGACGCCATCTCCGAAGCAGTCGAAATGGCCGGTCTCGAGTCCGATTACCGCGTAGTGGATTTCCCTCGCGCCCACCAACTGGAGGAAGTGATTCAAGCCTTGCTGGAGGATCGCGAGTTGGATGTTTCCTTCGATCCCGCCCGCCGCATTTCCCGGCGCGTTGAAATTGAACTTGAATGGCTCAAGGCGTTTGACGATCCTCGGGGCATCTATCTGCTTCCGGACATCCAATTCCAACTCTTCTGACCAATAGGCATGGCCCAAACAAATTTCATTCTTACGCGGGATTGCAGGGCCACATTGATCCCGTCCGGGGATGTGTTGGACCTTAGAGCGGGCACCAAAGCAATGCTCGTCCAGGCTTTGGGTGGAACGGTTACGGTGCAAGCCCGCGGCGGGCTTTATCGGATTGGCTCCAGCGATCTGGATGCCTTGGGGGAAGGGGCCCAAGCCACCTATGGGGTGGAAGAGAAGTCGCAATCGGTGGCAGTGGGAGCATTTTCCGACACTGTCGTTTGGGATGCGTTGAGAACCTGCTTCGATCCGGAAATTCCCGTCAATATAGTCGACCTCGGGCTTATCTACGACTTGCACAGCCAGAAGGGTGAAAACGGCCAATACCAGGTTTCTGTTAAAATGACCCTCACGGCCCAGGGTTGCGGAATGGGCCCGGCCATCGCATCGGACGCCCGGGAGAAGATCGAATCCCTGCCCGAGGTCGGATCAGCCCAGGTGGATATTGTCTGGGATCCCGTCTGGAATCCGCACATGATCAGTCCGGAGGGCCGGAAGATTCTGGGCCTGGATTGACCCCGAGGTCGTCCCTCTTAGTTCTGGACAGGTTGGGGGCCGGGCTGTTGTTTTGATCCCTTTGTCGGGAAGAGCTGGCTTATGACATGGATCGATAGACTGGAACAGCGGTTTGGCCACTTCGCCATATCCAATTTGGCCCTATATCTGGTGGCGGGCCAAATCATTGTATGGACGGCCAACTGGTTTAAGATTTTGCCGGTGGAATGGTTCTACCTAAATCCCATTCTCGTGTTGAATGGGCAGGTTTGGCGCTTGGTAACCTTTCTCTTTATTCCGCCCGTGACCTGGCATCCCGTTTTTTTGGCTTTCGCCTGGTACATCTTTTGGATGATTTCCTCCGCTTTGGAGGGACAGTGGGGGACCTTCAAATACAATTTGTTTATTTATTTGGGGGCGGCATTCACCGTTCTGGCCTCCCTGGTGTTTCCCTATTACTACTATACCAACTATTATATCGCGCTGACGGTGTTTTTCGCCTTTGCCACCCTCTACCCGAATTTCGAATTCCTTCTATTTTTCATTCTCCCGGTAAAGGTAAAGTGGCTGGCTTTGGTCTCCCTGGTCCTGTTGATATACGCCTTTTTCATGGGTGGGTGGCCAGGACGCCTCATCATCGGCGTCTCCATGGCCAACTATCTCTTATTTTTTGGAAAGGATCTGCACCGGTCCTTATACTACCGAAAACGGCGTCAGGCCCACACCCAAAAAATGCGGGAGATGCAGGACCAACCGTTCCATACCTGCTCCGTCTGCGGCGCCACCGACAAGTCCAACCCCGAAAGGGAATTTCGTTACCGGCAGGGAAAAGGAGTGTGCAATGTCTGCTTTGAAAAAGAGGCTCAGGCCGGTACCTGAGCCGGCCATCAACTTCCCAATTCGGCGCTGAGCCGGTCAAGCACGGCCTTGGTCAGGGCAATACCTTCCATTTCGGGATGCTTGGAACCTTCATATTCAATGCCCACATAACTGTGATAGCCGTCCTTAAGGACGATATCCATGGAGCGTTTAAAATCCACCTGCGTCTCCCGCCCCTTTCGTTGACTAACCGTGACGTTGGGGTCGCTGCTCACACCCCAGTCGTAAGACTTGGCGCTGACAGCTTTGGCGTAAGGCATCAGGTCTTCCATGCCCTGATAAATGTCGTACCATTCCCCCTTCTCCTGATCGATCAGGAAATTTCCAAAATCCGGAAGGGTGCCGCACCTGGGGTGATCGACGAGGTCCATGACCCCGGCCAGCCATTTGCCGTTTGAGGATAGTCCCCCATGGTTTTCCACAATCACGTTGAGGCCGAATTCATCCCCCTTTTCGCTGAGTTGTCTCAGGCCATCGGCGGCGAGCTTTTGTTGTTCCTGGTAGGTTCCCCGGCTCGCCGCGTTGACCCGGAGAGAGTGGCATCCCAAAGTGGCGGCCGCTTCCAACCATTTGAGGTGATTTTCCACCGTTTGCTTGCGCTCAGCGCTATCGGGATGCCCTAATTGTCCTTCCCGGTCCACCATTATGAGCAGGTTGACCGTTCCCTCCTCCGAGGCGCGATGATTCATTTCCTGCAGGTATTCCCGATCCCGGGCCTTATCCATAAAGAACTGATTCACGTATTCGAGACCCTCGATTCCCAGTTCCCGGGCTGTTTTGGCAAAATCCAGATGGTCCAATGGATCCTCCCCGCTCCTGCCCAACAGCCTCCGGTGCAGCGACCATTGGGCCAGTGAAATTTTGAAGGAGGTCCGGCTGGTATCGGCCGATTCCAGGCCATAGGGCCAGGAGATGGTTGAGGCGGCCATGGTCAGGGTAGTGGATTTGATAAACTTTCGCCTTTTCATGGCGCCACCATAGGGGAACCCGGTTGAAGGGAAAGGGAAAAGTGAGAACCGGCACTTGGTGTGACAGCGCCTGATTGGTCTTGTCTAAAGATTGGAAATGGCCCTTTACTGACACATCTGTTTATGCCCGAATCAACAACTCCAGCCCAGGCTCCATTACTGGAAATCCGAGGCATTTCCAAAACATTTCCCGGGGTGAGGGCCTTGGATAATGTTTCCCTCCGCCTCGAAGCGGGTGAGGTATTGGCCCTGGTAGGGGAAAACGGCGCGGGAAAAAGCACCTTGATTAAGATTCTGGGAGGAGCCCATCGGGCCAACGCCGGGGAGTTGTTCATGCAGGGCAAGCAGGTATCCATCGATTCGCCCTCCCTGGCCCAAACTATGGGGGTTTCCATTATTTACCAGGAGTTCAATCTGATACCGGATTTGAATGTGCGGGAGAACATCTACCTTGGACGGGAGAGGAAAAAGGTATGGTTTCTGGACGAAAAACGGGAAGCAGTGGGGGTAAGGAAGCTCTTTGAACGGCTAGGGTTGAGGCTCGATCCCGA
>JAABVD010000101.1 GCA_014529615.1 Opitutia bacterium | reverse complement strand
CGCTTCCAGGATAAAGTCGCGAAAAGACTCCTTCGTAGAGAGGAAGGTGTTGCCCGTAGTCCCTCGGGGCAGGGCGACGATATGGCCATCGTCGACCAGGACCGGTACGCTGTCACCGCGGACCTGCCAACGATCGAGATCGTGTCCATTGAATAAACTTCGCCACTGCGGTTGGGGAACGGGTTTTAAACGGAAAAGCGCCCCGCTATTGGGACTGCGGGTATTGATGGCGGCGTAAATGTAACCATCCGGTCCGCTGGCCACGTCCCGCACCCGGCCCTGCTTTTTCAGAATCGTCTCACTGTGCACGACTTTACCATCCCGAATGACCAGACGTTGGATTTCTTCGGCCGACATTCCGGAAACGAGCAGGTTGTTTTTCCATTGGGGAAACTTGTTCCCTTCGTAGAAATCGATACCACAGACGGCGATGGAAGGCAGCCAGTAGTGCGCGGGTTGCTCCATGCCTTCCATGTGGGTCTTATCGGTCATGGGAGTTCCGTCGTAATTCATCCCGTAGGTAATAACCGGCCACCCGTAATTGAGGCCGGGCCGAATGATGTTCAATTCGTCTCCTCCGCGCGGGCCGTGCTCGGTTTCCCACAGATCACCGGTGACCGGATGAAGGTCCAACCCCTGCGGATTTCGGTTCCCATAACTCCAGATGGTCTTGAAAGCGTCCGGTTTATTGAAAAATGGATTCCCCCTGGGAATACGGCCATCGTGGTAAATCCGGTGGATTTTCCCGCTTGGTAGCGTGAGGTCCTGGGCCAACTCCTGCTGTTGGCGTTCCCCGATGCTGAAGAACAGGTATTCATCCTTGAAAACGAAGCGCGATCCGAAGTGTCCTCCCTTGGTGGTATGAAAGTGCGGCGGGGCCCGGAAAATTTCTTCTTCGTCGACCCATTTTCCTCGCTCAATTCTACCTCTCACGATGGCGGTCATGGCCGCGTCCTTCCCGTCGAGTTTTGCCCCGACGTGTTCGCTGAAGGACAGGTAAATCCAGCCGTTTTCCTCATACTGAGGATGGGGCATTACTTCCATCAGCCCGCCTTGGCCTACCTCCCAAACCTGTGGAATTCCCTCAATCCCAATTTTTTCACCATTCACGAGGCGCCATAATTTGCCGTCCCGCTGCGTGATGAGGATGGATGCGTCGGGTAAAAAGGCGATGGACCACAGGATGTCGTCTACTTCCGCCACTTTTTCCATGGTGAAGTTGTGATGCCGGGTGGAAAAAACCCCGCCGAGGGGTTTAACTTTCTCCAGCAACCCGGTCGATTCAGCGATCAACTTCTGCTCGCGGATCAGGATCACCAAAGACCGGATCTGTTCGTTGGTCAGCACACCCTTCCAGGGGACCATTCCCAGATCCGGCACTCCTTCAAGGATGGTTTTCGCGATAGCGGCATCGGAGGATCCGTAATTCCAAACGTCGTCGATGAGTGAGCTTCCCTGTCCACCCTCCAGGTTTTGCCCGTGGCAGGCGGCGCAGTATTGCAGGTAGAGGTCCTTGGCCGGGCCGGTGCCGATGCGGTTTTGTCCGTATAGCAGGGTGGGAAGGCAAGCCAGGAGAAGTGCGGGAAATAGGCTTTTTTTCATGGGGAAGGGGGAATTGCGGTTATGGATTTCGAGCGAATATTGAGTTGGCAACCGGGCAAAATGTCCAGCCGACAAAATTTCCGGTTGATCGTCCCTGTGCCGGTTGGTTTACTTTGGACCAAACTGATAGGGCCAATGGACCGCTGGCCGTTCCCCAGGCAAGGTGGATCTGAGCGGCCCACCTTTTCCCGACAAAGCATAGCTCTCACATGTCTAAACCAATCATCGCGGCAAATTCACCCTCTGGCGTCGAGCTGGTAGCTGGAAAAAACTACGCCTTCTGTGCTTGTGGTCGATCCTTGGAGCAACCCTTTTGTGACGGGTCTCATGGCGGAACCGGGCTCTTCCCCATGGTTTTCAGGGCGGAAAAGGATGGCATCGCCTACCTTTGTCGCTGCAAGACCACCGGAAATGCTCCCTTTTGCGATGGTTCGCACGACAACGTATCCGCCGACCAGGTGGACCGGGAAATTTCCTAGCGAATATAACCCATGTTTTCGAGTTTTACGATGATTCTGTGGGCGGCCAATTCAGGTGAGAGCTTTTGGGTGTCGACCACGACCTCGGCTTTTTCCGGCGCCTCATAGGGATCGTTTATTCCGGTAAAATCCTTGATCAGTCCGGCCCGGGCTTTGGCGTAGAGGCCCTTGCGGTCTCTTTTTTCACAAACTTCCAGAGGGGTGGATACGTAAATCAGGACGAAACCTCCCAACGACTCCACCATTTGGCGGACTTTGCGCCGGGTTGCCAGGTAGGGCGCTATGGGCGCACAAACCGCAATTCCTCCATTTTTGGTAATTTCCGATGCGACAAATCCAATACGCTCTATATTGAGGTTGCGGTGTTCCTTTGAAAATCCGAGTTCGCTGGACAGGTTCTTGCGCACGATATCTCCATCCAGAAGGGTGACTTGGCGGCCACCGATTTCCAGGAGTTTGACCAGGAGGGCGTTGGCGATGGTCGATTTTCCAGAGCCGGACAATCCCGTAAAAAACAGGGTCAGGCCCTGTTTGTGCCGAGGGGGATACCTTTTCCTCAACTCGGCAATGATTTCCGGGTAGGAAAACCATTCCGGAATTTCCAGCCCCTCGTTGAGCCGGCGGCGAAATTCAGTTCCAGTCAGGGTTTTGATCCTCATATCCGGAGTCGTTTCATCGAGGGGGATGTACTGGGCTCTGTCTTCCACGTATACCATTTGTTGGAAGGGAACCAGAGAGATATCCATTTCCTTTTCATGCTGACTGAACAACTCCTGGGCTTCGTAAGGCCCGTAGAAGGGTTGTCCACGGGGATCCTTGCCCGGTCCGGCATGGTCGCGACCCACAATAAAGTGGGTGCACCCGAAATTCTTGCGAATCAGCCCATGCCACAGAGCTTCCCTGGGCCCGGCCATGCGCATGGCCAGATTGAGCAGGCTCAGCGTTGTGGTTTGTTCCGGGTAATGCTCCATGATTTTTTCGTAGCACCTCACCCGGGTGAAATGATCGACGTCCCCCCGGCGGGTCAGGCCGACCACGGGGTGAATCAGCAAATTGGCCTCGTTTTGGTGGGCGGCGCGAAAACTGAGTTCCTGGTGAGCGCGATGCATGGGGTTGCGCGTTTGAAACGCGACCACCTTGCGCCAGCCCAGTTTGCGGAAACGACCGCGCAGTTCCGACGGGGAATCACGCAAAAGCCTGAAGTCGTAATGAATGGGAGGTTCGATCCCGCGCAGTTTACCGCCCAGGTAAACCTCCCGGGCCCGAGTGAAAAGGTAATCGACTCCGGGATGGGCTTCGTCCTGGGTCTGGTAGACCGACTCCGCTTCCTCCCGCTTATCCGGTTTCCAGATGTCCTGGACCTCCAGGATGGCGATGATGACACCTTCGCGGTCGCGCAGGGCGACGTGTTCGCCGGAAGACAGGGAATCGGCAAATTCTTCCGTGACATCCAGATTGATGGGGATGGGCCAGAGCAAACCGGATTGGAGCCTCATTTCCCCCAGAACGCTCTGGTAGTCATCCCGGTTGAGAAAGCCTTCCAAGGGAGAAAAAGCGCCGTTAAGGATGAGTTCAATATCGCAAAGTTGCCGATCCGTCAAATCCCAGGATTTGAAATCCAGGGCCTTGACCTTTTCTTTCTCGGCTGTCGCTTCACCCAGATAGAGTTCCCTGAGCAGGCCTCCATGCGGTTCTTTGAATGCTCCCATTATGATTGGCGGTTGAGTTAACGGATTGTGGGTTGGGACTATTCGGTTTGGTTTCCAGGGGTCAAACTTTGATTTGGTGAAACTGCTCAGGTATCTTGAGCAATCGTCCGCATGAATGTTTATATCGTATCACGAAACTGTAGAGTGGTGTCCCGGAAATTCCTTCTAACAATACCGCAGCGATTTCAAGTTTTAGGAGCGGCACAGGCACACCTAATAGGAATGAGGAGGGATTAACCACAAAAAGCACAAAAGACCCAAAAGGGGAGAGGGAAAACCACGGATTTCACGGATGAGCACGGATGGCTCTCAATCCTGATCTTGATCGTGATCCTGATCTTGATCTCTCTCCTTTTCCCACTCCCTTCTCCCCTGCGCCCCTGGGCGCTTCCCCCCTTTGTGCCTTTGTGCCTCTGTGCCTTTCTCCATCCTAATTCCTAATTGGCGCGCCCCGGCGCGCCTATGCCGCTCCGACTTTATTCTGGCGCTGAGGAGCCGTAATTTTCCCTGTATTTTTCGATTATCCCGATCTGGGATTTAACCGCATTTTTCAAGTAGACTTCGAATGGAGTCCCAGAGACTTCCTCAATGGCATTCTCAATCATA
The DNA here is from genome assembly GCA_014529615.1 of Opitutia bacterium. GTDB lineage: Bacteria > Verrucomicrobiota > Verrucomicrobiia > Opitutales > UBA2995 > JAABVD01. Next base: position 3,286 of record JAABVD010000101.1, on the reverse strand, counting down.
CTGCGACCCGAAACCTTTTTCCTAGCGCTGTTTTTCAGGTTGTCCCGCAATGTATCGAGAAACTTGTCGGTGTAGCGCATATAGGCGTCGAGCGCTACAAACCGGGCTCCACCCGGGCTATTGAAATTCAATCGCGTTTTCCGGTGGGGGGCATTGTGTTGGCCCACCCGGTTTTCGCCTTCGTTCCAGTTGAGCAGGTCCAATCCATTTCCCAGAATATTCTGGGAGAGCTGGAAGGTTCTATAGGCATGCAACCGGTAAATTTCCGGAAGGCCATGGTACCGGATGGTGATGACATCGCTCAGAAGATTGCAAAGCACAGGGTTGAACCAATCGCGGTCGGTAACCCGATAACCTTGCCTCTCAAAATGGCGGAGAAGGTCTCCTGAAAACCCTCCGCGAAATCGCGTTTGGCGGCGGGCCTTCCAACTGAACGGATCGTAGATGTAATAGAGGTTTTGTACAAAAAGCCTTTGCATGCGCTTGACTTGGTCTTGGACCGGTTCTTTGGAAGAAAAGAAAATGGGGTAAGTTATTTCCACTTCCTCAAATGCGTTGGGAGGCACTTGTCCGGGAAGACCTTGACTGACAAAATGGAAGCCTTCGTTGGTATCGAGGTTCAGCCCCTGTTCTTTAAGGATATGGTAACTCTTGCCCCGTCTACCGCGTTGGTTGATCTGGGAGAAGCTGACCTCCCAGCGCGTGGTAACCCGTCTTTCCCAAACCTCGGTTGATGGATTGAAACGTATGTCTCGAACGTATTTGCTCTCGGGCAGAGTGGGGAACATCTGTTCGAGTCTATCCTTATCCCACACGATGAGGGCATTTATCCGAAAAAACGGTTTGGTGCTCAGGCGGTAGAGAATGGATCTTTCCTTTAATCTCCACCTTTCCTTGTTCAGCCGGAAGTTTTTTATACCGAAGGAGTCGGCCAACTCAGCCAGATCCTTTGAAAATTTCCTTCCCTCGATCAGGTATTCATTGAGAAAGCGGATTTCCTCTAATAACAGCCTCTGATGGTATTTGAGCAGCAAATCTTTCATGCTGTCCGCAAATCCCCAAACCTCTGAATGCCCGGCGCTATAGGGCTTTCCGGTTATGCCATCGATGACATCGATCTCCCCGGCGTGAATGACGAAGGGTTCCAGATCGATGACCTCCCCCAACATCTCCGGTTCATCCGACTGTCCGCAAAGGTAATGCCCAAGGGAAATCCCTAAAATACAGGTCCATACCGTCCAATAATGATGCGAGGACATGGTGGAATAGTATCGGGGGGATAACGCTAGTGGAAGGGAATGCCTCATGTCATCTGATATTCTTTGGCGTAAGAAAGGCTACCGTTTCCGCGCTTCCGGGGGAAAGGCTTTCCCAGGTTTTCCTGGGAAATCTCAATTGGGCATAACCGCAGGTGGGCAAGTTTGCGATGGTCCGGTTTCCCATGATATTGCAAAATTCGGTCATTGCGGGATTGTGTCCGACCAAGACCACATCATTGAGGTAATCGTCCAATTCGCGGCATCGTTGGTATAAATTGTGGCTGCTGAAAGTGTAGAGAGCGTCATCGAAGTCCCATTCTATTTCGCGGTTTTCCAGGGCTCGACTGATGCCTTCGATGGTCATTTGGGCCCGTTGGGCGATGCTGCAATACACCTTGTCGAAATTGCATCCCGCCCGCAGAATGGGCTCAGCCATGAGCCGGCAGGCTTTTCGGCCCCGTTTATTGAGGGGCCGTTCCACGTCGGTGAGCGAAAGATCATTCCAACTCGATTTTGCGTGGCGGATCAAGTGTACGGTTTTCACTTTGAGGCCAATATTATAGTGGAGAGTGGAGAGTGGAGAGTGGAGAGTGGAGAGTGGAGAGTGATCTTGGCGTTGCTTTGCGCCCTTTGCGAGATTCAAAACCAGCATTTCTCAATGGACTAATCACTAACCACTGATCAGGAATTAGATCAGTGGTTTTTTGTTTTCTTGCCCGGTGGAAATGTGGTTCTAGGATCTGAGTATGGATGAAGTTATTTTAAAAGAGGAAGCACTTCGCCTACCGACAAGAAAGCGGGCTCTCCTAGCGGAAGCATTACTTGATAGCTTGGATAATGACGAGACGCGTGAAATCGAATCAGCATGGGCAAAGGAAGCCGATTCGCGCCAAGGAGCGTATGGAAAAGGTGAAATTGAAGCCGAGGAGGGAACCGAAGTTTTCCGTGAGCTTCGTGAACGCTACGGAAATTGAGATATCGATTTCTTTCACCAGCCAAATTGGAGCTTGTCGAAGCGGTTGAGTTTTACGAAGAGGCTGTTCCTGGTCTAGGTCTGGAATTTCTGAATGAAGTTGAGAGAACAATTGCACGAATAGACCTCCATCCTGAGGCTTGGAATCCTGTCACTCCATGATTACAGCGGCCGAACCCGGATTTTGCGCCATTTCATGACAAACTGGCGCTTGCCCTTAATTCCGTGGACCTGCAGGCCGATGAACCCTTTTGGGTGGGTTTCGTAGACATCTTCCCGCACGAGATCCTCCACCAGGCGGCCATTCACCCAGGTTCGCAGCCGTGGACCTTGGGCCACCAGGCGAATCTTGTTCCACCTATCCGGTATGAAGAAGTTGCGGTCGTCCTTTCCGTTCTCGGTCGAAGAAAGCCAACCCGTTCCCAAGGCTTCTCCGTAAAGCATGCCCGAGATGATGTTTTCCGTGCCGTGGCGAATTTCCACTTGCGGCCCCCAAACGCGTCCGGCTCGCCAATTGGGATGGTTCCGTTCGCTGACCGGGCGGACTGAGGACCGAAACTGGATGCCCTGGTTGGTGACAGGGTCCACCATGGTTTCGACCTCCAGCTCGAAATCGTCAAACTCCTGCAAGGAACAGAGGAAGGAATTTGGGCTGCCCTCGGCCGTTCTCCCCACGATGGCGCCGTCTTCCAAGGTGTAGGTGTGCCATCCGTTCATGTGGACCCAGCCGTTGAGGGTTTCCCCATCAAAGAGATTGATCCAGCCATCCCGGCCCGCCTTGGGGTAGGAGGCCACCGTCCGGGCCGACAACAGGTCTTCCGGCAGGGCAAAGGCCATTACTGAATCGCCGGATTTGGTGGCATTTTTTCCTCCCCCTCCACAAGTGATGGCCAGGTACTGACGACCCTCGTGCATGTAGATGCTGGGGGTGGCGTACCCTGCCGCTGGGAGTTGGTATTCCCACAGGAGCCGCCCCAGACTCTTTTCAAAGGCCCTTATCTTTTCTTCTATGGTTGCCGATATGAATACCTGCACACCCGATGTAGCGACTGCC
>JAABVD010000100.1:7985-8409 GCA_014529615.1 Opitutia bacterium | reverse complement strand
ACAGAGGCACAAAGTGGGTAAGCCTCCAAGGGCACAGGAAAAGTAGGGAAAGGGAGTGATGGAGTGGGGAGTGATGGAGAAACCACGGATGGGGAGAAGAGTGCAGAGTTCAGAGTGAAGAGAGGGGAGAACGGCGGCCGGACATTCCTGTCCGCCATTTCAATTCATATCACAAACGGCAAACACGCAGATGGGGAAAGGAAGCGCCAAGGCGCGCTAATTAGGAATTAGGAATGAGGAATTGGGGAGAGATATCACGAACAGGATTGGAGAGGGTCTCGCAAAGCCCGCGAAGGACGCAAAGGGTTGGGAAAAGGCACAAAGGCACAAAGTGAGGGAGCGAGAGGGGCATGCTCCAAAGGAGCGATTTAGGATTGGGGGTGAGAGATCACGATCAAGATTGAGGGCCATCCATGCCAATCCA
>JAABVD010000100.1:0-7707 GCA_014529615.1 Opitutia bacterium | reverse complement strand
ATCTCCCCTTCCCCCATTCCTAATTGGCGCCTCTGGGCGCCTTAATACTTTGACACCGTTTCACGGTTGAACATGTCTTGGCTTCCACAATTGGCAATGAACAGGTCCGGCAGATACTCCCCGCGTTGGTGGCCCTTGGTCATTTTTTGGATGATAGGGTTGGTGGGCTTCCTCATCCTTTTATTTAACGGTGATTCCAACCGGCAGGATCTGGTGATGGGCTCGATTGCCATCCTGATTGTTTGCGGGGTGCTATCGGTCTTCTGGCTGATTGCACTATCGGGATTGCCCTGGCGGGTTCGGTTAAGCGCATTTGGCGGACTTGCCCTGGTTGCAGTTCTCGTTGTCAGTCAGGTCCGGTTCGAGGGGGTCTCGGGCGATCTGGGGCCTATTCTGAAATGGCGCTGGTCGAAGCAGGATGTTGCGGTTAAGGCCGGAGCCGACATTGCCCATAAAACCGTTGCGGGCAGTTTCCCGCAATTCCTCGGACCCAACCGGAATACCACCGTCCCCGGGGTTCGACTGGATCCCGATTGGGAAACGCATCCCCCCGAGTTGGTTTGGCGACGACCTATGGGGGAGGCATGGTCGGGGTTTGCCGTTTCCGGAAACCGCGCCATTACCCAGGAGCAGGATGGCGCAGATGAATGGGTCGTTTGCTATGAATTCCTGACCGGCGAACGCATATGGGAGTATCGCTACCCGGCCCGTTATGACAATGCACTGGGCGGTATCGGTCCACGCGCCACTCCGACCATCGAGGAGGATCGCGTCTACGCGCTCGGAGCCATGGGAGACTTTTTCTGCCTGAGGTTGGAAACGGGAGAAAAGCTGTGGGGGCTCAATGTGTTGGACAAACATGGGGCTCCACTGCCGGATTGGGGAATGGCGGGATCGCCTCTGATTTACCAGAATCTGGTTATCCTGAGTGTCGGTGGGTCCGGAGGCCGTTCTCTGGTGGCCTACCACAAACTGAATGGGGAATTTGCCTGGGGCGGCGGAAGTGACGCGGCTCAATGGAGTTCCCCGGTTTTGTATGAGATTGCGGGCAAGAAGCAGGTCCTGATTTTCAACTACTCCGGAATGGCCGCCCACGATGTGACCGACGGGTCCATTTTATGGGAGTATCCCTGGGATACGGATGGAACGCCCCACGTGGCCATACCGGTGCCGGCGCCGGGGGACCGCATTGTGATATCCAGCGGATATGGCAAGGGAGCCGAGTTGGTGCAGATTTCAAACCGGCCGGATGGGAGGCAGCAGGCGGATCGGATTTGGAGGTCCCTGCACCTCAAAGCCAAGTTCAACAACTATGTGCTGAAAGATGGATACCTATATGGCCTGGACGACGGCAGGTTGACTTGTATCGACGTCGAAACGGGCCGTCGAACCTGGAAAAATGGCCGCTATGGTCATGGTCAGAACCTATTGGTGGAGGATTTGCTTCTGCTGACGGCGGAATACGGAGAGGTTCTTTTGATTAAGCCGGTTCCGGAGAAACCCATGGTGCTTGGACGCTTTCAGGCCATCGAGGGAAAGAGCTGGAATCCGCCTGCCCTGATAGGCCCCTATCTCCTGGTCAGGAACCATCTGGAGGCTGCCCTCTATCGTTTGCCCTTGAAGGAAAAGGCACAGAGGGGGGATGCGCCCGAGGGCGCCAATTAGGAATTAGGAGGGGGAAAGGGAGTGATGGAGAAACCACGGATTTCACGGATGGGTACGGATGGCTCTCAATCTTGATCTTGATCGTGATCCTGATCTTGATCGAAAACTCAACGACTTGGAGAAAGGAATTGAACATGGATAGACAGGATGGACAGGATTTGGGAATGAGGAATTGAATATAGATGCTGAGATTCTGAGTTGCTGAGATGCAGAGAGGGAGAAGAGTAACCACGGATGGGGAGAAGAGTGCAGAGTGCAGAGTTCAGAGTGAAGAGAGGGGAGAAGGGTAGGCGCGCTGGGGCGGCTTTATGCCGCGCTCCCACGAAACAGCCTCACCCCAATCGCGGCGTAAAGCCGCTCCTACAGCTTAAAACCACAACTCTTCAGGCATTTTTTCGATCACGATCAGGATCAAGATCAGGATCATGATTGGGGGGACATGATGTCCTCGACGGAAGGCAAGGAGGAGAGCTATACCAGCTTTGTTACGCCGGGGACGGCGACCTCGGCCAAGGGATAATCCCCGAATTCCCAGTGCTTCGGGGTTAAATCGAGTTTGGAAGCGTTCATGGCCCAGTCCCATTTCAGGGCACGGCCGGTATAGGCGGCCATGCGGCCGATAACGGCGGTCATGGTACTTTGGGCGACGTCTACGCCTTCGTTTATGGCTTTACCGGATCGGATGGAATTGAGGGTGTCGCGGTACTGCTCTACAGCCGGATTCGGGGTGGGTCCATCGTATTGGAAGGGGTTTTTCCCTTCGATGGAGGCGTTGATAAAGCTGGAGTTCAATCGACCTTCTGTTCCAAAGAGGAGGAAGTCGTTTCGGGGACTGATGCCGTCCATTTGCGCTCCCAGGTGGGTTATGCGAGCGCCATTGGGATACTGGTATTCCACTGAGATGTTATCCCAGACGTTGGGATAAGCCTCACCGGTTCGGGATTGTCGTCCTCCCGTGCCGATTACCTGAACGGGGTGAGATCTCATTATCCAATTTACGATGTCCAGGTTATGGATGTGTTGTTCGACGATGAAATCCCCCGAGGACCAAGTGGTGAACAACCAGCGTCTCAGTTGCCATTCCATGTCGGACCATTCGGGTCGGCGAACAGCTTCGCTTTCGCGCCAGTTGGAGAGGGCTCCACCCAAACGGGTCGACTGCCCGCTCATGGGGTCTCCCAAGGCCCCTTCCCGCACCCTTTCCTCCAGAGCCATGAGGTGCCGGGCGCGACGCATTTGGGTGCCTGCAACCACGGTCAGGCCCTTTGCTTCGGCCAGACGGGATGTTTCCATGAAGTCCTTTACCCCGACGGGATCCACCGCGACCGGTTTTTCCACGAAAACGTGTTTGCCCGCTTCAACGGCCGCTTTGAAATGGGCGGGACGGAAAACCGGTGGTGTGGCCAGGATGATGAGGTCCACATCGCTGGCGATGACCTTCTTGTAGGCATCGAATCCGTGAAACATGGCGTCCTTTCCGACCTTGTAAATCTTGTCAAAGGGTAAATCCCTGCGGGCAAAGCTGGCCTTGATGGTGTTCTTGGCCGCATCGAGGTGGTCTTTGAACAGATCCCCCATGGCGACGAGTTCGATATTGGAATCGGCCGTTGCGCAGTCGGTGATACCTGCCCTGCAACCACGGCCTCCCATTCCGATGACGCCGACGCGAATTTTATCTGAAGCGGATTTACCGTGCACGTTCGGGACGCTGGCGAGCAAGGAGGCCAAGCCGGCGGCCCCGGTTGTTTTCATGAAATGACGGCGTGAAACGGGTTCGATTTTCATAGGGGTTCGAGGGGGGAATTTTTTCCCGATTCGGTTGGTTTATGCCTTATCTAAAGCGTTTTCCGACGGTGATTCCGGGCCAGTCGTCGGTGCGAAAGGGGGTGACGGGGAGTCCATCGCGACTGAAAAGATTGCAGACGGGATTGTCGGCCCAGGCGTAGCGGACCGCTACGGGATGGGAGATTCCGTCATTCCAGACTTCGACTTTGTTTTCGCCCACTAATTTGGCCTGGGCCCAAGCGAAATGTCGATCTTCCCCCGCGATGGCAAATCCCCGGGGTTCCGCGGTGTCGAAAGAATAAAGCCCCTGTCCCACGTGGTCGAACGTGAGAGTGATGGTGTTCCCCTGCCTTTCCATCGATTGATAGGTCGGGCTCCGGTGGTGGATATCGATTCCGTAGTCGTTGGCCAGGGCCCAACGGGCCAGACGGTTGGCCACCATTTGTTTGTTGCGCGGGTGAATGTCGCGACCTTCTCCGATATCGATAATGACGGCTTGTCCGACCTTATCCAGTTTGTCCATGACCATGGTTTGGGCTTCGCGGAGTTCGGCCCAGTCGCTGTCTCCGGGTTCAGGTTTTTCGTCCCGGAAGTCGGCCAGTTGCACGTAGTAAAAGGGGAAATCGCCCTGGTTCCAGAGATCGCGCCAATGTTGGATCATGAGGGGGAAAAGGTCGCGGTACTGGTGGGCGCGGGACGCATTGGACTCTCCCTGGTACCAGATGGCGCCGCGGATTCCGTATCCGATGGTGGGATGGAGAACTCCGTTGAAGATATTGGCCGGTCGTTGGTTTCCCGTGAGGGGATTGCGCGGATTGCGTGGTCTCGGACCCTGGCGCCCGCCTTGGTTCCAAGCCCGGAGGGCCTCCTGGAATCCAACCTGACCCGCTTCGGGATGGTAGTTGGCCTCGATTTCCTCCCATTTGGCCATGAGTTCATCGAACCGGCCATCCGATTGCAATACGTCGCGTCGGATCCAGGCCTCCGCGGCCGAGCCGCCCCAGGCGTTATCGATGAGCCCGATGGGGACTTCCAGGGTTTGATGCAATCGCCGGCCAAAAAAGTAACCCACGGCGGAAAATTCGGCTATGGATTCGGGGGTTACCCGTTCCCAATTCCCTTCAAAATCATTTTGGGGTTGTTGGGTTCCCACTTGGGGAACGGAAATTATGCGCACTTGGGGGAATTTGGCCGATTGAATTTCCAGCCCTGCATCGTCTGATCGCGTAACGGTCCAGGCCATGTTGGACTGGCCGGAGCAGATCCAGACTTCCCCGACCAGAACGTCTGAAAATGTGACCTCCTGTTTTCCCAGGATGGTCAAGGTGTAGGGTCCCCCGGCGGAAATGGGGGCGAGCGCCACTCTCCATGCACCCTCACCGTCCGCCTTCGTCCGGTGATTCTGACCGGCTATGGATACCTCGATGCTTTCCCCGGGATCGGCCCATCCCCATACCGGATTGGGATGGTTTTGCTGCAGGACCATGTGATCCCCAAAAATGGATGGGAGGGAAGGCTTGGCCAGGAGTAATCCCGGCCAAGCCAATATGAGGAGGATGGAGAAAAGAAAACGGGTATTCGCATGCATTTTCGGCGATTAATTAAAGAAATTCAGGGGTCAGCCAACGTGGTAAAAATAAGACTATTTCGGGGAAAAGGATGACGAGAATTAAGAGTACCAGCATGGGCAGCAAGATTATTCCCACATCCCTGAGGGCCTCCACCACCTTGATTTTTCCCAGGGCGGCGGAAATGAGCAAACATAGTCCATAGGGTGGGGTGACCAGCCCGAAAGCCAGGGAAATGACCCCAATGATGGCGAAGTGAATGGGATGCATACCCACTTGATCGGCCAGGGGAAGGAGAATGGTTCCCAGGATGATAATGGCGGGGATGGCATCGATAAACATGCCGAGGACCAGAAAGGAAATGGCGATGAGAAAACCGGTCAGGATGGGGTCGTTACCGAACCCGGACAAGGCATTCACCAGGGATTGCGGCACGCGATAATAGGCCAGCAGCCAACCAAAGGCCGAGGCCGTCCCAATGCAAAAAAGCGAGATGGCGGCCAAGCGGGCCGAGTCATAGAGGACCTTGGGAAAATCCTTGGCGCCGATTTTCCGGTAGATCAGGCTTCCCAGGAGCGCGGAATAAATGACGGCGATGACGGAAGCCTCGGTGGGGGTGAAGAAGCCTCCGACGATCCCTCCCACGATAATTGTCGGGGTGACCAAGGCCAGAAAGGCATTGCCGAAAGCGTGGACCAGTTCCTTCAAGGAGGCCCTTTGATAGATGGGATAATGACGCGCTTTGGCGTAAATCAGAACCGTGATCATCATGAACAGGGCAATTAGAATACCCGGGATGACTCCGGCCAGGAAAAGGCCGCCAATCGAGACCGACATCAGCCCGCCCCAGACGATCATCAGGATGCTGGGAGGAATGATGACGCCCATTACGGAGGAGCAGGCAGTTATGGCGACGGCGAAACTGGAATCGTAGCCCTGCTTTTTCATGGCGGGGATCATGAGCGATCCTATTCCGGCCGCGTCCGCCGTGGATGAACCGGAAATGCCGGCAAAGAGCATGCTCACCACGACGTTGATATGACCCAACCCCCCCGGTAGATGCCCCACCGATGCCCGCGCCAGTTGGACCAACCTTTCGGTTATACCGGCCGCATTCATCAGATTGGCCGCCAGTAGAAAGAAAGGCACGGCCAGCAGTATGAAGGCGTTGTAGGATTTCCACATCTCGGAGAGAAGCAGAATGGGGGTAAGGCGTTCATCGAGCATGAACACCGGAAGGCAGGCCAGCCCCAGGGCAAAGGACACGGGGACGCGCAGCAGAATCAAGACTCCGAAGATGCCGAACAGGATGAGTGCGACCTCCCCCGCACTCATTTTGGGACTTTCTGCTCAGGGGATTTAATCCACCGGAAATCCCGATGTATCTTTTCCGCCAGAAACAGCAACCAGGTCAAACCGGCCAAGGGGAAGGACACGTAGATGGTGGCCATGTTGATCCCGCTCATTTCCGAGTTTTGAATAAACCCGAACCGGGCAAATTGAAAACCATAGACGGCAAAGAAAAGGGCCATGAGGCCCATTCCGAGGTTGACGATCAGGTTCCTGACGGCTTGGCGCCGCTTCGACTTGGCCCCTGGAAGCAGGTCGACGTCGAAGTGTGAACCATCCCTTACCGCGATCATGGCCCCGATCATGATGATCCAGACAAAACAGAAGCGGGCCACTTCTTCGGTCCAGATGTATCGCGGAATGACCCCGGTATAGCGGGAGAGGATTTGCAGGGTAACGGGAAAGACGATGAGGCCCATCAACAGGGTCAGGGCTCGTTTCAGGAAATGGTAATACCCATCCAGAAAGGGTTTCATGGCCTTGCTCAGGGAGATGCGGGCTCTTCTAACGCACTTGGTTTATCCTCTGCAGGACCTCGGTTGCCCCAATTTCGGCAGCATAGGCCCGTTTCACCGGGTCTGCCCGTTGTAGCAAGATCTCCCTTTCGGAAAATACGTGGGTTCTGAGCTTACCTTCCGCTTCCATGGCGGCCAGTGTTTCCGCGTCTTCGGATGACTCCAACTTCCGGCCAAAGGCGCCGGCTTCCAGGCCGGCCCGGAGGATGGCAGACTGCAGGTCCTGGGGAAGGCGACGGAAGGTTTTACCACTGAAGCAGAGCGGGCGGATAGTGATGGCGTGTTGGGTGAGGGAAATCTCGGGCCCCACTTCATAGAATTTCATTTGCTTGATGCCGGCCGCCTCGTTTTCGGCCGCCTCGATCACTCCGGTTTGGATGGCATTGTAAATTTCGCTGTAGGAAATGACGGTTGGGGCGGTGGTGATAGCCTGGAAGATGCGCGTTTGGATGGGAGCGCCCATGATGCGAATGCTCAGGCCCTTCAATTCCTCCATGTTTGTTATGGGCTTGTTGACGATGAGGTTGCGGGTGCCACCCCCGGCGTAGCCGATCAACCGGACATCGGCCTTGTCCTCTATTTCCTCGACAATGGGCTGGAGGGCGTCCCCTTCGAGCACCTTGTTCCAGTGATCGAGATCGCGGAAGAGGAAGGGCATGTCCATGAGCGGGGCCGATTGGGAAAAGGTGGACATGTGGGAAGGGGATACAATGGCAAAGTCGACCGATAATCCTTGGCTCATATAGGCGAAATAGTCCTTTTCCAGGCCCAGTTCACTGTTGAGGTAGATCTCGAAATCGACGGGTTTGCCGTAATGGGTTTTT
>JAABVD010000099.1 GCA_014529615.1 Opitutia bacterium | reverse complement strand
TGGCAAATCTCAGCCAACAGGAAACTTCGTTTTCCAACACCGCTCCGTTGATGGGCAAAATAATCAACGACTTTGTTGCAGCAACCAGAGCCGCTCGATTGGATGAGCTCCAGGATGATCCGACTTTCCAAGCAGATGAAGAATTCCACAGCGAAGGCTTGGGACTGCTACCGCTTCCTATCGTAGCGGCCCAAGCTCTGGATGGAACGGTTTCGAATGAACAAAGAGAGTGGAGGTTCACTGGGGCTACTACCTACGAGTTTCAGGAAGGCGCTCTCGATGGCTTTGGCGTTGGAGCAGCTCTTCGCTGGGAAGATGAAGCCGCAACCGGTTACTTTCAGATCGTTGATCCGGATATTGGAGTTATTCCTGATGTAAACAGGCCATTTTTTGACGATGGGTTATTCAGTGGAGACGCTTGGATTACTTACTCCAGGCCCATATGGCAGGGTAAAATCATTTGGCAAGGTCGGCTGAATGTCCGAAACCTGGTAGGTGAAAGCGGAAACATTCCGGTCAAAACCAATCCCGATGGTCAGGTAGCCGTTATTCGCATTCCCAATCCTCGCACCATCTATTTGTCGAACAGCTTTAAATTCTAACTTATTGAACGTCAGGAAGATAATTTCCATTGGGCGCTTCACCGCCGTCACATTCATGGCGGCGGTTGTCGTCCATGGTAATAACGGCCCTGACGAGGACCGGGAGAGTGAACCGGGCCTGAAAGTCGTCCTCTGTGACTCCTTGCGGCAACCTCCGGCCTGGGCTCTGGCCGAGCGCCACCTGATCGAAACCATCAATAAGGCAGGGGTTGAGTTCTACAACACCTACGTATTGCCGGACGACACCCTCGAATGGAAAGAACGCTATGAGGGAGGGATGAATTCCTCGGACGATGCCTATGAGGCCTTCCGGGGATTTTCCGTCCATACCGCCATGGGGGGCTCGGACGAGCTCGATAAACTGAATCGCCGGGTCTGGGATGGTATTACCCGACAATTCACTCGCTACGGTCAGATCTACCGGGAGTTTGATTCCAACTGGGACTGGATGCACCATGGGGAAGGCTACATTACCCTTTACCCGATGGGCATGGTCGAACCGGACGATGAAAAATTTCGCGATCGCTCCATCCGTTTTGCCGCCATGTATATCGGGGAAGATGCGGAAGCGCCCAATTGGGATCCGGAGTTGAAACTGATTCGTGCGGTCATGAACGGCAGCCGCGGGCCCAAAATGGAATGGACCAAGCGGGACTGGATTCCGACCAACGCCAATCTGGTATATTATCCCCTGCCCTTTTTGGACATACCCGGAGTCGAGGCGACCACTGCCTGGATAAACGACCACCCGGACAACGACCAATTCGCCAAGCTGATAAAGGGAATGAGCGACCGTATGGCCAAGGGGGATGTGCCCATCAACCTGACCGCTACAGCGCTCATCGCCAACGCCTGGTTGTACACAGGTGATGACAAATACGTGCAATGGGTTAAGGATTACATCGGAACTTGGGAGGAACTGACCCGCCGCAACAACGGCATCACACCCGATAACGTCGGCCTCTCAGGTAAGATCGGAGAATACACCGGTAACTGGTGGGGCGGTTATTACGGATGGGTCTGGCCGCGCGGAGGAAACGATATTGTTTATGCGGAACTCACGGCGGCCAAGGTAGCAACCCTCATGACCGGCGATCTCGGCTATGCGGAGTTGCCCCGAAGCCAGATGACCGTCATGAGAAATCAGGGCCGGGTCCAAAATGGCCGGTATCTCGTGCCTGTCCGCCACGACCACCGGGGCTGGCATCATTTCGTTCCGGAAATTGCATATCCTCATGTCAATTTATGGTACCTCTACCACAACGAAGAAGACTGGAAACACATCGAACGCCTGGCAGAAGCCCAGTTGGTGGAATCCTCTGCCATAAGGGATTCCGACCTCGCCTGGGCCTATTTCGTAAGGGGTCGAAACCCTGAATTTCCTCTCGAGGCATTCCGTTCCGATATTGAATTCGTAGCCAGAAAGCTTGACTACATCCGCAACGAACACGGGGATCCGGAAACCTGGGTCGATAACAAATGGATCATCTCCGATCCGGTTCGCATGGACAGTCTGGTGCGGCTGACCCTCGGGGCCATGCCTATTCACAAACGCGGAGAGATGCTGCATGCCCAGGTTCGCTACTTCGACGGGAATAGCAAACGACCGGGCCTTGCCCCTGACGTAGCCGCTTTGGTTTCGCGCATCGAACGGGATTGGGTGCAGATCGAGATTGTCAACCTGAATCAATTGGAATCACGACAACTGGTTATCCAGGGAGGAACCTATGGAGAACATCAGATCGAGGCTGTCGAATTCGAATCATTGGGCGATCTTCACAACGACAGATTCACCATCGATTCGGCGCCGGATCAGGTAGCGTCGCAGAACCGGGTAACCATCGATGCCCTGGCCTTCATGGTCGATCTGGCGCCCGGTTCAGGTTCAACCTTCAAACTCCACCTGGACCGCTATGCCAATAAGGCGAGTTACACCTTCCCTTGGAATCGATAGTCTTGTTGTAACTACTCAGGTATCTTGAACAATCGTCCCCATGAATGTTTTATTGATAACGTATTACGAAACTGTAGGAGGGGCTTTACGCCCCGATCCTCCAAATGGCCCCACCACAATCGGGGGATAAACCCCCTACTACAGTTCTCTCAATCACCATCCTATGAAAATGTGTGAGAAATGCAGGTTTGGCTATGGAGACCTGAGTTGTTACGTCTTGATTAAGACAATTACAGTTATAATTCTGACGACCTCATTTTGCCACCTTGCCTGGCCGCAAATGGGCTCCCCTGGTCACGGTGAAACACAGGCTATCGCGCTCCACCCGACCAATCCGGATATCATTTATGCCGGAGCGGCCAAGGGACTTTGTAAAACGATTATGGGCGGAAAGGACAATTGGCCCACTTACGGACTGGATTCCTATTCACCGAGAGCGATTGTCATCAGTAATTCAAACCCCGACTTGCTCTACGCCGGAACCTACGAGGTGGGCGTATTCAAATCCGAAGATGCGGCGCTCGACTGGGAAGCAGTGAATAATGGCATTACCGATCTGCGCATCCGGACCATGGTCATTCATCCGGACGACGACCAGATCGTGTATGCGGGAACTGAAGGCACGGGCGTTTTCAAAACCGTAAATGGCGGCGAGTCCTGGAAGGAAATGAACCACGGTCTTTTCGACAAGGTGGTTCGCAGCCTGGTCATTGACCCCCTGAATCCGGACACTCTGTATGCCGGCACCTGGCACGGGGTATACAAGACCACCGACGGGGCCGAAACCTGGTTTGCCGATCCCCAAGGTCTTTACGATGTGGATGTACGGATCCTGGCTTTGGACCCAACCAATCCGAGTATCATTTACGCGGGCACTCAGCCACGGGGTGTTTTCCGGAGTGAGGACGCAGGTAAAACCTGGGTAAAGGGCGCTCATCCTCTCACTGAATTTATTGAATCCATGGCTATCGACCCAGCCAACCCTTCCCATGTATATGTGGGAACTAAAGCCGGCGTATTCGTAAGCCTGGACAAAGCAGATACTTTCACCTCGGCCGGTCTTCGCTGGTCTAATCATGCCTGGACCTTGGTTTTCGATTCCAAGACGGATCCTCCGACACTTTACTATGGCGGCGTTGGCGGCGTTTTGAAGACGACAACCCGGGGCTTTCAGTGGGAAGTGACTGGCCCGGTGAGACCATAGGATATTCGGTTAAATAAAAAGAACCTGGTTTTTTCGGGTGGTAAGAAATGCTGTAATTTGGATCCTGATCGCTCTCTCGGCCTATCAGTATTTCAAGACGGGTTCGTATCTGGGAAATGAATACCCCCGAAAGCCCATAAGAGTCGTGGTTCCCTTTCAACCGGGGGGTGGGTCCGATACTTTTGTCAGGATCGTGCAAAAGGCGATAAACGACAACGAGCTGATGCCTCAGCCCTTGGTCATAGTCAACAAACCTGGAGGAGGAACTTCCATCGGCAGTGGTTTTGTCAAAAATGCGCGAGCCGACGGCTACACCATTCTCTGTTTGCATGAAGCTCTGATGGTGGCGAAGTCAACGGGACAATCTCCCAATGGCCCGGATGACTATGAACCGGTTGCAGCTACCGGTGAGTACGGAATTGTCGTCCTGGTGTCGGAAGACTCCCCCTACCAATCGCTGGGAGAACTCATGCAAGCGGCCAAGGAGCGACCAGGGAGCATAATATTTGGCGCAAATCTGAATACACCAGCTCATTTTGCCGCGATTATGCTGGAAAAGACGGTTCCCGGAGCCGCTTTCCGTTTCGTCGCAACCGGAGGCGGAGCCCATCGTTTGGCGGGTGTAATGGGTGGTCATCTGGATGTCATTATTCTGTCGGTTGGAGAATACTTGCGTTTTGAGCAACATGGATTGAAGGCGGTCGCCTACCTCGGCAAAGAACGCCTTGAAGCCATACCGGATATTCCAACCGGCGAAGAACTGGGTTTTCCGGTCTACGGCGGAAACCTCCACTACTGGTGGTTTCCAAAGGGAACGGATACGGCCATGGTAAATTATTTTGCGGATATACTCGGAAAAGTCATGCAAACGGACTTCCTGGTAGAGCGGACTCGGGAATTGCAGATTCAACCCCGAATTATCCGTGGGGAGGAGCTGGCAAACCGCATCCGGGACCGAATGAAGGCCTATGGTCTCATCAAACCCGAATACCAGGTAGAGTTGCCCGACTTCGAATGGTGGACTCTCTTTTTCGTTTTGGTATTCGGTTCGGCGATACTGGTGAAATACGGATTCTACCGCAAGCCGGTCAGGAAAAAATTCGTGGAAAAAGGCCTCCGTCACGATTTCGCCTTTGGAACCATGGCAATGACCGTGGCCTACGTGTTGCTGATGGGACTGAATCTGCTTTCCTTCGTTTGGGCGACCATTATCTACCTGCTGATTGTCGGAGTCTTTTTGAGGCGGTTCAAAATTCACAAATGTCGTTCTGTTCTGGAAGTAGCGCTTCTGATGTCGTTCGGTCTGCATTTCATATTCACCCAACTTTTTTCCATCGATTTGCCCTGATCCATGGAGGCCATTCAAACAGCATCCGCCTATCTCTTCAGCCTGCAAGGACTCCTCCTGGTCGTTTTGGGTACTGTGTTGGGCATTACAATGGGCGCGATTCCCGGACTGACCGGAGCGATGCTCATCGCCCTGACATTGCCCCTGACCTTTAATATGGATCCCATCAACGCATTCATTTTGCTCATCAGCATGTATGTGGGAGCGGTCAGCGGAGGATTGATTTCGGCAACTCTTTTGCGCATGCCGGGCACGCCCGCTTCGATCATGACCACCCTGGATGGTTACCCAATGGCAAAAAGAGGCCGTCCGGATCGGGCGCTGGGACTCGGTATAACGGCCTCCTTCGTGGGGGGATGCATTTCCTGGGTTTTTCTTATTTCCCTTTCCGGACCCATAGCACACTACTCTACCCGGCTGGGCCCATTTGATTTCTTCTCTCTGGTCCTGCTTGCCTTGGTCCTCATAGCCTCGATCGGCGGCAAATCCATGAGCCGCGCATTTCTGTCCGCCTCGCTCGGAGTCCTCGCCTCCTTACCGGGCATCGACAAGGCCACCGGCAACCTGCGAATGACCTTCGGATTCGAGGAACTGAACGCCGGTTTGAAATTACTACCGGTGCTCATCGGCATGTTTGCCATCAGCCAGGTAATTTCCGATCTGACCAGGCTTGATAAACAGATCAAGGTTATCCCTCTCAGGCGAACCCGGAAAATGTTGTTCAGCCTTCATGACTGGGGCATCCAGGCCGTTAATTTGCTGCGCTCATCCGTCATAGGAACCTGGGTTGGGATTCTGCCTGGAATTGGCGCCAATATCGGATCCATTTCCGCATACAGCGCGGCGAAGTCTTTTGCGAACCCCGAGGAGAAGAAGAAATTCGGAAAAGGATCGGAAGTGGCCATAGTGGCATCCGAATCGGCCAATAATGCCACTATCGGCGGGGCATTGATCCCGCTCATCTCGCTGGGTATTCCCGGAAGTGTCATCGATGCTATCCTGCTTGGTGGGTTGCTCATCCACGGACTACAGCCCGGTCCTTTGTTATTCGAGCAGAATCCGGACATGGTCTACACCATCATGGGGACCATGTTGGTTTCCAATGTCCTCATGTTTCTAGTCATGTTGCTGGCTGTGCGCTACATCGCCCGATTGGCCTTGCTGCCACGAAACCTGTTAATGCCCGTAATTCTCGTCTTTTGCATTATCGGATCTTTTGCCCTTTCCACCCGCATGTTTGACGTGTGGACCATGATCCTGTTCGGGTTGATTGGCTTTGGATTTGAAAAAATGAAAATACCCCTGGCTCCGTTTATTATCGGATTCATCCTGGCTCCGGTAGCCGAAGAAAACCTGCAGATGGGGTTGATGGCATCTGACGGAAGTTTTCTACCGATGATCCAGAGGCCCGTATCCCTGATCTTCGTAATAACCTCGATGGCGCTTCTGACAATTCCACTCTATAAGCGATTTCGATACGGGTCCGCCAGCAATTGACCATGCCCCATAATTTCATCTCCAAAATCACTACCTCCGTAAGGCAATTCCCCCTCGAGGAGGGTGACGGAACAGACGCTATCCACACGGATCCCGTTTACTCCTATGTGGTTACGCATATTCACACGGAGAAATCGATCAGCGGTAGCGGCATCGTATTTACCATAGGCGCCGGAAACGAGGAAATCTGCTCGTTGATCGAAGGTTTGGCCAGCCCCCTGATAGGCCGCGAAATTGAAGAACTCATGTCGCAGTTCGGGGAGGTATTCAGGCATCTTGCCGACCATCCCCGTTACCGTTGGCTGGGTCCGCACAAGGGGATGATTCACCTGGCCCTGGCCAGCATCACCAACGCTTGTTACGACTTGTGGGCAAAGGCGCGAGATGTTCCGTTGTGGAAGCTGTTAATCGATTTAACGCCCGAGGAAGTGATCAATACCCTGGATCTCAGTTACCTTGAAGAAGAACTGACCCGAGAACAGGCGATTGGCATTTTATCCGATAATCAGTCCGGTCGAGCGAAGCGCAGCGGAATTCTCGACGCGGGTTATCCCGGTTACGACACCTCCATCGGCTGGTTCAACTATTCGGACGACCAAGTCAAAGCCAAGGTGAGGAAAGCGGTCGAATCGGGATTTGATGCCATGAAATTGAAAGTTGGATCCCCTGAAACCGAACGTGACATTCGAAGAGCCTACCTGGTCCGCGAAGCTGCCGGAGACGATGCCCGGGTCATGCTGGACGTCAACCAGAGCTGGTCCCTTCCGCAATCGATTCAAAGGGCAAAAGCATTGTCCGGAATGTCTCCTTTCTGGATCGAGGAACCGACCCAACCCGACGATGTCCTGGGTCACCAGACCCTGGCAAAGAAAATTGCCCCCATCGATATCGCTTTGGGAGAACACGTTTCAAATCGGGTTTTATTCAAAAATTTCATGCAGGCAAATGCGGTGCGTTATGTCCAGGTGGACTGTACCAGAGTCGGGGGAATCAGCGAATTCATTACGGTAAGCCTGCTGGCCCGGAAATTTAAATTACCCGTGGTTCCGCATGTCGGAGATATGGGACAGATTCATCAGCATCTGGTCCTGTTCAACCACATTGCGCTGGGTCACGAGGCGCTCTTTCTTGAACACATACC
>JAABVD010000098.1 GCA_014529615.1 Opitutia bacterium | reverse complement strand
CCAGCCCGTCTTGAAAGCTCTTCCACTCGTTCGATTAAATCAAACAATCCACTTTGTTCTTTGCCTTTACGAAACTTCAATGCTGAAGACTATGGGATGTGTATCATAATGTCAAATGTTAAATATACAAATTGAGGTTACCGGATGTGCCCATAGATGAAAAACTGAAAGGGAAAGCGATCTACAAAGGCCGAACGATTCTAACGAAGCATGGCACTCCTGAGGGTGTCTTCTACCACAAAACTTCAAACCGGCCGATCAACCCGGTCTATGATTTGATGGCGAAACCCGGTGTCAGTGATGAGCGACTTAAGGCAGCCGTTTGTTTTCTACTCGAAGCTTTGACGTTACGATCACCTACTACGGAGGAAACCGCCGCCTATCTCAAAATTGTCAAGGAGTCCATTGAAGACCTTGGAAAAGAGGAAGGGGCAATCCTGGGTCTGACACCGATCTTCCTCGACCGAGCCGCACTCTTCCGCCCGGAACTGGGTAAGGCCGGTGAACCCGACCAATATGGACGCGTCATGTTACAGGGTCAGGAATTGGCTTTGGCCATCAATGCAGCGTTTTCTTATCTTGCCCCAGACAGGAAACTTAAACAGGCGCTTGAGGGTGGGCGATTGGCGACCCGGGAGGATGTCAAAAGAGAAGTCACTCGCATACTTAAGGATGACAGCATTCGCAAACCTGTAATTCTGCGTTTCTTTAGAGAGTATTTTGATTACGACCTCGCCAGTAAAGTTGATAAGGATGACAACCTCCTGTTAAAGGCTGGTGGCCTGGACAAGAGTAAAGCACACCGTTACCTCATGGTCGATATGACGACCAACACAGACCGTCTGGTTGAATTGATTTTGGAGGAAGACAAGAATGTCCTTGCCGAATTGCTGACCACGGACCGGGCTATTTTGCCAGAAGATCCTAGGAGTGAGGCATATTTCAGGGAAATGAGTAAAAGCGGCAATATAGTGGATGAAAACGGCAAACCGCTTTTTGCGCGAAATGGCAATCAGCTTGTAAGCGTAATAGAAAAGAAGGAAAACGCCCTGCCCCCTCTACGAGCCAAAGACTTGCCGGGGATTGTTGTGGACAACACGGATGCAAAAGTCATTGGGCGGTGGTCTGAATCCAACGGTATAACAAACCATGTGGGTTCTGAGTACCTCTTTACCAAAACTCCAAGTAATAAAGTGGTTTATCCCGTGAAGTTTCCCCAGGGAGGTAAGTACGAGGTACGTATTTCAATTGTCCAGCACGCGAACCGGTCGTCCAAAACGCTCGTGGCCGTTCGTCATAATGACGGAGAACTTTCAACCTTTCGTATCGACCAAAGATTGACACCGGGTAGTTTTAATAAGCGCAGGTCGGACGGTTATTTTCAGTCTTTGGGTTCTTTTGAATTTCAATCCGGCCAATGGGATGCGGTCGAAATTTCTGCGGAGGGCAGCGATGGTATGGTCGTTGCCGATGCGGTTCAATTTTTAGCTAAAGGCACTCCCATCGTTTTTAATAAAGAAGCAAAATCCACCAAGACACTTGGTGAGACTATCCATGTGCGGCTTAATGTATTAGACGAAATCGCCAACCCGAAAGGTGGCGAAAAAACGGTTTCGTCGACGAGCGAAAGGCGTCTCACAACACTTCCTGTTGACCAGCGCATGGGAATCCTTACTCACCCCAACTGGCTGGTAGCTCACTCTGATGCCATGGACAATCACGCCATCTTGCGCGGCAAATGGATTCGCGAGCGCCTTTTGGGCGGAGCCATTGCAGATGTGCCAATTACCGTAGATGCGATGTTGCCGGATGAGCCTGAAAATTCACTGCGTCATCGCATGCGGGTCACTCGAGAAAGATATTGTTGGAAATGCCACCAGAAAATGGATCCACTGGGATTGCCCTTTGAAATGTATAACCACGCTGGTCTCTACCGCACCACAGAACTTGGAAGACCCGTCAATACGGAAGGTGAAATCATCGACAGTGGTGATGCTGCCTTGGATGGGCCGGTCAACAATGCCCTGGAGATGATCGAAAAGCTCTCCCGCAGTGAGCGTGTCAAGCAGGTGTTTGTGCGCCATGCATTCCGATACTGGATGGGACGAAATGAAACCATCAATGATGCCCTTGTTCTCCAGGATGCCTATAAGGCTTATGAAGAAAGTGGCGGGAGCATGAATGCATTGTTGATATCACTGCTTACTTCCGACGCATTTCTTTATCGCAAGGTTGATAATGGAACATAGAGGACAGAAAACTTCGTCCCTTGTCTGTTAAGCCACCGCCCGTCCACAAAATCGGGGGAGATTCAATCCGGGCTAGATCCGCTTATCAGCTACGACGATACTTTTCTATGGCATCGTCATCGAAGTTGACGCCAAGACCCGGCTTAGTCGACACATCGTATAGCCCTTCTTTCATATTGAATGACTCCGCTATCAAATCGTTCTGGATGACGTGGGTAATGCTAACGGCGTACTCAATTCCCGGAAAAGCCGCCGCTTGATGGGCTTGGAACACCTGGGCCACACCGGTAAAAATGCCATGTTGAATCCATAGGGGCATTCTGGTCACCCTTGCCATCGTTTTGTTGGCCATCGCCGGTGGCATGTTTGTATTTTTGCGGAGGGGGGAGGCGCCCAAGGGCGCCAATTAGGGTGCACAAAGGCACATAGTGGGGGAACGGAGGGCGGACATTCCTGTCCGACATTTAAATCCTGATCGTGATCTATCACCTTCTCCCAATCTTGGCGTTCTTCCCCTCTCTCCCCCATTCCTAATTCCTAATTCCTAATTGGCGCGCCCCAGCGCGCCTTCCCCTCCTCTCTCTGAACTCTGAACCCTGAACTCTGAACTCTTCTCCCCCACCTCTGTGGTTAATCCCTCAAAGAATTCACATTTCCTAAAAGCCAAAGCAATTGCGGGATAAACCCGCTCCTACGAGAAAATTCGGGGATTGGGCAACGGTTGACCAAAATTGAGTTCGAACCTTTTTTCTTTTGTATTTGCTATAAAATCTGATTTGAAGTCGAGCGGGCAACTTTCTGTTTGAACCTCTTGATCTTCCGGATAATTTCACCAAAGCAGAGGAAAGAAATATGAGCCAAACACGCAGGGAATTTATCCACAGGATGAGTCTGGCCTCGGGCGCACTATTAGCTTCGCATCCCCTATTTGGAAAGACCGCCAAATCCGGAGACGGCAAGTCCGTTCTGGTGGAGACGGCCCACTTCAAAAACCTGGGCGGTTGGATGCTTGACAACCAGTTTGAACTGCATCTTGGCTTCAGTTACCTGCTGGCCCATGGCTTGGGGACCCCGGTCGACAACGCCAGCGGCAGGATTCAGTTTCCCTCAGCCGGAACCTACCATGTCTGGGCGCTGACCAAGGATTGGTGTCCTGGGGAATGGGATTCGCCGGGACAGTTCCAGGTGTTGGTGGGTGACAAGGCTTTACCGGAAACCTTCGGAACACAGGCCGAATGGGGCTGGCAGCCTGGTGGTTCGGTGGAAATACCGGAAGGGCAACTCTCAACTACGGTAAAGCTGAAAGATCTCACGGGATTCGAGGGACGTTGCTCTGCCCTGTATTTTTCCCAGGACGCCACCGACATTCCCCCCGTAGATAAGAAGGTGCTGCCAAAGTGGAGACGTGAAAAAGTTGGCTTGCCCTCCTCCGCAGTCGATCAGGGGCATTACGATCTCGTCATCGTCGGTGGAGGTATCGCCGGCTGTGCCGCAGCCATCGCGGCGAACTCCCAGGGGCTGAAGATTGCCCTCATTCACAATCGGCCCGTGTTGGGTGGTAATGCCAGCGGAGAGATTCGCGTGCATACGGAGGGTATTCACGGACGGGCCAGCGAGATCCTCGATCTGATCGATACCCCTCACTATCCCAATTCGGACCCGTTGGCTCTGGAGGCGGATAAAAAGCGCATGGCCAATATGAAGGCATTGAGCAACGTCGACATTTATCTCAGCCATATCATGATGTCCTGTGAAATGAAGGATGGCCGCATTCATGCCGTCAAGGCGGTGGAAACGGCCAACGGGACTTTCAAACGATTTACCGGGACCCAGTTTTTGGATAGCACCGGGGATGGCTGGCTCGGTTACATGGCGGGTTGCCAATTCCGCTATGGTCGCGAATCCAAACATGAGTTCGGCGAGGAGTGGAAAGAGCACGGCGATCTCTGGTCCCCGGAAAAACCTGATAACCGTGTGATGGGCTCAAGCGTCATGTGGTATACAGGGGAAAGGAACCATCGCGTAAAATTTCCCTCTGTTCCCTGGGCCAAACCGGTGGCGAAAAACCACGTGGCCACAGCCGGGGAGTGGCAATGGGAGTATTCCCACAACGATCTTCACCAAATCCACGATGCGGAAACGATCCGCGACCACATGTTCCGGGCTATCTATGGTTCCTATGCCAATGCCATCAAAAGGCGCGAGAATGCGAATTTGGAGTTGGACTGGATTTCATTCCTGGTGGGGAAACGCGAGTCCCGCAGGATAATGGGTGATCACATCTAAACCGGGGTGGATGCCACGGATTCGGTGCAATTTTTCGATGCGGTGGTTACGGAAAAGCGCAAGATCGATGTGCATTATCAGGAAAAATTGCTGGGACTGCCGGTAGACTTCCTCTCCGAGGCCATTTTCCAGAAGATAAAGCATACCTACTACTACATTCCCTATCGTTCACTCTATTCGAAGGACGTCCCCAATCTGCAAATGGCGGGTAGATGTTTCAGTTGCTCGCATATTGGGCTGGGTGGTCCTCGGGTGATGAATACCTGCGGGCAAATGGGTGTGGCCACCGGATTTGCCGCTGCCCTATGCAAGAAATACGAGGCCGATCCCAGGCAGGTAGGCAAGCAACATATCGTCGAACTGCGCAGGCTGTGTGGTTATGAGGGAGAGAAGAATGCCTTGGTCGATCGTGACGGGTCCACTTTGGCTGAACCATCCTGACTGGTTTTCCAGTTTGAATTCCTCTTCCTTTCGGTCGGCCCGAATCGGTTGCTCTCATAGCCCTGCGGCATGAAGCATTACGTCAACCTGGCTCTCCTTTTTGCTTTTGGCGTTCTTGTCACCAGTGGATTACTGCGATTCTTTGAGCCGTTCAGCCTGATCACGACCCGGGTTCATATCGTGTTCGGAATCCTGGTTCTGGTTCTGGTCGCGCTTCACCTCTCATCTCGCTTGGATTACTTCTGGAAAATACTCCTGCGGAAAAAAAAGGCATCGAGGGCTCGTCCGAAGCCTGTTCAACTCCTCCTGTTACCAGGCCTTACTTGTTCCTATCTGCTATCGGCCTCCCTGCTGGAGTGGTGGCCTGTTCCACAGTTGCTCTCCCTGGGACACGAGGTAAAAAACAGCAGAATCATATTTCGTCCGGAGGATGGCGCTGCCATTCGCCCTTTGGACGGTCGCATACAGGTAAAACGTCAGGCTTCCGCAGAAGCCTCCGTCCTTGTGGAAATCGAATGGGGTCCCGCCTTTGATCCCGCGGCCGAATTCCCGGTGCCCTTCGCCGGAGCCCGTCCCCAAATTGCCGTCTGGGCCGAATCGTCCTCGGGTTCGCTCATCGAGACCTTTTTCGTTTCCGAAGAAAGCGCCTTTGCCGAATCCATCGAGTGGGCCGGCCAGGAAAGGCGAAGGGTGGACATACTGCCCATTTGGAGACATCAGTTTACCCTGGCTTCCGGGGTGGCGCCAGATGGCGGTATGGACACCTATTCAGGCGCCACTCCCGAGCACAGTTTTTCCATTGAACGGTACATCGATGAAGATCCTGAAGGCTTCTACCTGAGCGTAGAAGTAAATGCTCCCAACGATCCGAACGATTTCTACCATGCGGACCAACCGGGGACGAATGAAGGTTACACCTTTCCCGGGGTGGGCCAGCCTTCCATCTATTACAGCGCCTACATCGATCCGACCGAACTCAAGAAATATTATCTGATGGAATTTGTCGGCCATGGCGGAAGCAACAGCCAGCAAAGCGGCAATATCTACTACGACTCAAGCCACCTTACCACAGCAGGTGAACTCATTGAAAAAATCCTGGTGCGAATCGAAAGGCCTTAGCCTTCTCCTCGGTTTCACCCTTTTATTTCTGGTCGTCGCTTGCGGCCCGCAGACCGAGGAGGGTTATTTCAAGGGCGATGCCATGGGGACGTTTTATACCATTGAGTTCCGGAGTGAGGAAAAGGTTTCCGGCCGGAACTTGAGGGGAGAAATTGAGGATCTACTGGACGATTTCGAGCAGCAGCTTTCCAATTGGCGCAAGGACAGTTGGGTCAATCTTTTCAACGCGGCTCCGGCAGGTGAGTTCATCCCGGTTCCCGACTACGCCTTTCAGGTTTTGAACCTGTGTCAGGAGCTGTTCGAACGATCGGGCGGATTGCTCGACCCAACCGTGTCCCCACTGATCGAACTTTGGGGATTTGGGACCCAATCCGGCGTTACCGTGCCCGGGCAGGCTGCCATAGATGAAGCTTTAAAAAGGATCGGTTTTGATAAACTTGTTCTCAGCCCGGATAGGCCTGCCGTAATGAAGCGACAGGCAGATCTCCAAATCAATTGCTCTGCCGTGGCCAAGGGTTATGCGGTCGATTTGATTTCCGGGCTGTTGCAAAACCGAGGTCTTGAAAATTTTATCATCAACTTGGGCGGGGAAATTGCCGCCAGAGGATCTCGCATGGATGGGGATCTCTGGACCGTCGGAGTCAATCGCCCGGATGCAAAGGGCCGTAAAAAGGATTTGGCCAGGGTTTTTGAACTGAACAATCGGAGTTTAGCCACTAGCGGGCATTCGCAAAGAACCTTCATTTCCGGGGGTCAACGCTACTCCCATATTTTAAATGCAAAAACCGGGCGGCCCGTAAAAGCCGACATTGCCGACGCCACCGTGCTGGCTTCCAGTTGCGCCTTGGCGGACGGCTTGGCTACCCTTGCCCTGATACTCGATGAAGACCGGATGGCGCAGCTTCTTGAGTTCTATGATGGGGCGGAAGTCTTCCGGACGGAATGGGCCACGGAGAATTTAGCGCTAAACGACGAATACCCGAAACCCTTTACACATCAGAATCCATGATGAGCAACACCAAGCTTCTTCGCAAATTGGCTCTGGCCATTGCCATTTCTATCCCGGGCCAGCTATTTGGACAAAACGATCCAGCTTCGTCCGCCCGAAAACAAAGCGACACTGAGCGAGGTCGTCCCAATATCCTCTGGGTGGTGATTGATGATATGGGCTGCGAATTTTCCTGTTATGGAGAGGAGGTCATTGAAACCCCGAATATCGATCGACTTGCCAGCGAGGGAATTCGCTTTACCAACGCCTTCTTGACCGCCCCGGTGTGTTCCACAGCCCGGTCCTCCCTGATTACGGGGATGTATCAAACCACTATTGTGGCCCATAACCATCAGAGCGGTCGGGTAAAAAGAAAAATTCACCTTCCGGAAAAGGTAATTCCCATCCCCCATTTGTTTCGTAAAGCCGGTTATTATACCGCCAATGGAAACTATCCCAAAAGGAGCGAAGGCCTTGGCAAAACGGATTACAATTTCCAATGGGACGAGTCGATGTATGACGGGCCCTATTATTTTGGTAGGGGCGTTAACCAACCTTTCTTTGCTCAACTTCAACTATTGGGGGGCAAGCATCGCCATCCGCAATCTTGGGGGAATGGAGGAGCAGAAAGACTTCTCGGGTCGGTGGTCGATGCCGAGAAAGTGAATCTCCCGCCTTATTA
>JAABVD010000097.1:7839-10522 GCA_014529615.1 Opitutia bacterium | reverse complement strand
CATCCATATTATCAGTCCAGTCCCTAAACTTTCCCATTCTCGGGTCGACCTCCCTGCATTTGCGTTCGGCAGCAATCACTCGACACATTTCGTAAACATCCTTCATCGATTCAAAATGGGCCCTTCTGTCACCCGGAAGATGGACGACCCGAACGATGCCCCAATTTTGCAACTCCTTCAGGCTGTTGCTCACATTGGAGCGGGCAACGCCCAAGGCATGGCAGATCTCCTCGGCATTGCGTGGCGCCTCGGAAACATAAAGCAAAGCATGAATCTGCGCTACCGAGCGGTTGAATCCCCACCGCCTCCCCAACTCCCCCCAATGGAGGATGAAGTCTTGTACCAATGGTGTCAGGCCCTTCATTTCAAATGATTTCTGTTATTACAGAAATTAAAGAAATTGAATTGTCAAAGGATTTTTTCAATTAATTTTTATCGAGGCCATTTCGCCTGCATCAAGTTACTGCGGAACAGGCCTAAAACAAAATTCATGCCCATCCGTAGAGTCCCTGGTCAATCCTCCATCCTTCGAGCTGTTTGTGGTTCTCGGGATCTCTCAGCCATTATTCCTCTCTCAGAACCTCTCCTCCCGCCTATTTTCCAACTGGATGTGCCATTCGATCACGATCAAGACCACGATCATGATTATCTTTCGCATCCCGGTATCTTGGGAATTGAACCATCCGATGCCTCAATCGAACTAATCCAGGAAGATATCCTCTACGGTGACCTCCCGGATTTGGCCGAACTGCTCTATGCTGGAGAGATCGATCCGGTCCCTCGGCCCTACGATCGATATCAGTCTGGGGCGCTCGGCGATGCGTTTCCGCTGAAAATCCAGCAAGGTGGGGAATTCGGCCGTTAGAATGCCCTCAAACCGCTTCCGACGCGGATCGGCCTCCAAGCCAAGCTGCTCCCAACTCCTTACGGCGCCCAAAATTCCGCGGAAATTGATTTTGGAGACCCGGTACTGATTTTCCAGCGATCGAAGGGTGTTTTGAAATCGGTCTTCGGATTGCGGCATGTTTTCGAATAAATCCAGGAAAGCGGCCAAAGCTTCGGCCGCCTTGTCCGGCTGGGTTGCGATGTCCCCTATGACCAGGTTTTCATCCCAAAGATTGGAGGGTTGCAAATAAAATGCCCCCACTGAATAAGCCAGGGCCCGCGATTCGCGAAGTTCCTGAAATACGATTCCGGACATTCCCCCGGAAAAGTAGTCGTTGAAGAGTTCCACTTCCAATCGGTCGTCCTCGGAATAACGTCCATCGGCGAATTCAATACGGATGCGGGCCTGAGCGGACTCCTTATGGAAAAAGGCGATCTCGGTTTGCTCGGGTTCGCGGATGTCCTGCATCTTGCGCTGCGGCGGACCTTTCAGCCCGGGGGCGGAGGGGTAATATTGGGCGATCGTCTTTTGGACCTCCTCCAAAGGCAGGGCGCCGGTGTAGAAATAATTGTGCTCATAGGTGGGGAGCGAAGCGACCAGGTCCAGGAGTTCGTCCTGCTGCAAAGCCAAAATCTCATCCCTGGTCAGACGGGTGAGGAAGGGGGAATCTTCTTGGAAACGCTGGTAATTTCTCAAGGCCAGATAAACCGAGCGAATATCTTTTTTGGCATCGTCTCTCTGCTTCAGGATAATGGCTTTCAGGTTATCCAGAACTTCCCCACTGGACACGGGCTCACGCACAAACTCTTGCATGAGCTGGAGTGCCTCCTGGAAATTTTCATCCAACCCATTGATGGAAATGGAAGTATGATGGTCCTCAACGGAAAAACTGAACTCGGATCCTTGAGCGTACCAGGCTCGCTTCAAAGCCTCGGGAGAAAGGTCCTTGGTGCCGGCCTTATCCAACAATGAACCGGCCATGGCCAATTTCCGGTTTTCCAAGTGTCCCATCTCAAAACCCATGGAAAGGGAAAACAAATCGTTCACTGGATTTTTGCTGTAGAACAAACGGATACCATCCCTGATGGTCACAACCTGGAAATCCTTCCCCGCTTCGACAAAATCCGGCGCTATGGGAGCTGCCTTTTTTGACAGGACCTCCCTGCCGTAGGCGGAGGAATGGAAGGCTTGGACATCGGGCTGATCAAACATGGGTTTGGGCACTTTGGGCGGCTCGAATTCCCCATCCCGGCGGTATACGGTCAAATGGGGCCCATCGAAATACTTGTTGGCCACTCGAATTATATCCTCCCGGGTCAATGCTTCCATTCGGGATATCTCGTCGATGACATAGGGCCAATCCAGCTCGGAGCGGAAAGCATTGGAAAGCTTGCCCACACGGGCCCGGTTCGATTCCAGGGCAAGTTTTTCATTCTTCTTAAAATCAGCCAGGATGGCCGGGATCAACCAATCGCCGAACTCACCACGCTTCAGAATGTCTACTTGCTCAAGCAGAAGCTCTTCTACTTCTTCCAGTGTCTGGCCCTCCTTGGGAGAACCGTAAAGATATTGGGCCCCGGCAAATTTTCGAAAAAGAGGAAAGGATCCGGCCTGCAAAACGCGTTGCTTCTGATTGAGGTTGAGGTTGATCAGGCCTGCCTGAGCATTGTCCAGGATCATGTCGATGAGCTTGAGGGCTTCCACATCCTCATGGGCTAGCGGCTGGGTGGAAAATCCGACATAAACCACTTCCATTCCCGGATAATAAATCTCTGCGCTCCGGTTTTCGGTCAAGGG
>JAABVD010000097.1:0-7828 GCA_014529615.1 Opitutia bacterium | reverse complement strand
GCTGGGGCGATTTGGCCCGACTTCCATTCGGAGAAATATCGATCGATCACGGCTATGGTTTCCTCGATTTCGAAATCTCCCGACAGGCAAAGGGCCATGTTGTTTGCCACGTAATAGGTATTGAAAAAATCGTGGATGGCCCGAATGGAAGGATTTTTCAAATGCTCGACCTGGCCCAGAACGGATTGCGTTCCGTAAGGGTGGTCCGGGTATTGGGTGGCGAACAACTTTTCTATGACGAGGCGGTCCTTGTTGTCCATGGAGCGGTTCTTTTCCTCATATACGACTTCGAGTTCGGGCAGGAATAACCGAAATACAGGTTCAATAAAACGGTTGGATTCCAACATGGCCCATTGCTCGAGCCGGTTGGATGGAAACTCGAAAAAGTAAATGGTGTAATCGTTGCTCGTCCCCGCGTTGGTACTGGTGGCGCCGAGTTCCTTGACGATGCGGTCGAGTTCGTTGGGAATGGCAAACTCCGCCGCTTTCCGGGACTCGGCATTGATTTCTTCAAAAAGAGCCGCTCTTTTTTCCGGATCCGTTTCCTTGAAACGCTGTTCGTAAAGTTGGGTAATCCGGTCGATATGGAGCTTCTCTTTTTCCCAATCCCTGCTTCCCAGTTTGGTATTTCCCTTGAACATGAGGTGCTCCAAATAGTGGGCCAGCCCCGTATTGGTAGCCGGGTCATTGACCCCTCCGACGCGGACGGAAACCTCGGCAAAAAATTTCGGTTCCTCCCGGTTTTCGCTCAGATAGACCCTCAGCCCGTTGTCCAGTTCGTAGATATGGGCCTTCATTGGATCCCCTGGGAGGGGACCTCGAATCAACTTGTAGGCCCCGCTCAGAGGAAGGGCGGAAGCCAGAATAAATGTGTAAAGAAGCAGGATTCTCATTTCGGTTTACCTTTCCGTTATAGGTTAAATTGTAGAACAGGCCCCTACCCTGGCCCCCCAAAGGCCCGCCGGCCATCGAGGGCGCTCTTCAAGGTTACCTGGTTTGCGTAAACGACCCCTCCGCCGCTGGGCAGGCCAAATCCAATGCGCGACACAGCAACGGGACGATCCCCTATGAGAGTTTCCGCGATGTAATGGCAGGTGGCCTCCCCCTCAATATCGTTGGAGAGGGCCAAAATAAGCTCTGCGCAGTTCCCTTCCTCCAAACGTTTCTGCAAGGGTTTCAAATTCAGATCTTCCGCGCCCACCCCTCTCATGGGGGAAAGCTTTCCGTGCAGCACGTGGTAGAGCCCTCGGAATGCCCCCGAGTTCTCAATGGCAACCAAGTCGGGAACCTGTTCGACCAGGCATATGCGCGAACTATCCCTCCGCCCGTCCAGACAGATGCCGCAACTTTCCTCCTCGGCCAGGTTTCCACATCGTCCGCACCGTTGAACCCGCGCTGCCGCGTGGACGAGCGAATCCTGCAGAGCGGGTAGGCTGTCGGGTTTTTCAACCAGGAGATGGAGGGCGATTCGTTCGGCCGACCGGTATCCCAGACCGGGCAATTTTTTCAACTGCTTGAGCAAATCATTAAAAGACGGCGTCATTCCTCTCCGCCAGGTAAAACGAACCCTGGCCCTTCTAAGATGGGTTTATCGAGACGGTTTCCCATGCATCTTCCCATGTCAAGCGGTTTGCTCCGCAAGACTCCTCATGGACTGCCCTGCAAGAAACCTTGCAGTTCGGAGACAGCTCGGTAAATCAAATAGGTTACTTTCATGCCCGAAACTTTCAAATCCGTTCAAACAAAACCCAAGTCCATCCGTCTCTACGTTCCGGAAGGGGCCAGCCGGAAAATCCGCCTGGAACTCTACAAGAAGTGGATCGCCCAGGAAGACAGGCGCCTGCTCAAACTGCACGAATCCACAACATCGGGCCTCAAGGTGGCCAAAGCTCGATCCAACACCATCGACCAACTGCTCCAGCACCTCTATCACTATAACCTGAAACGGTTCGAGAAGGAAAACGGGGTTCTGCCCTTTCCCACCGGAATCGTTGCATTGGGGGGATATGGTCGAGCCGAAATGTGCCCGGGAAGTGATGTGGATATCATGTTCCTCTACTCGGAAAGAATCAACTCCAAGCTGTTTCCACAGTTCCAGAAGGTGTTTGCCGAACGGGTGCTTTACATTCTCTGGGATTTGAAATTAAAAGTGGGCCATTCCACGCGGACGATCAAGCAGACCATGGAGGAGGCCAAAGCCGACGTCCAATCCAAGAACGCCATGCTGGAATCCCGTTTGGTGGCGGGTTCCAATGACCTGTTTCGAGTGTGGCAACAGGCCTATCTGAACTTTTGCAAGAAGAATGCCCAGCAATACGTGGAGCAACGGTTGTTCGAACAGCAAAAGCGTCGAGAGAAGCATGGGGGCGTCGTCTTTATTCAGGAACCGGATATTAAAAATGGCCCGGGAGGTTTGCGCGATTACCAGAACCTGCTTTGGATTTCACTGATCAAACTCAACACGGCGTCTTTGAGCGACTTGGTCGACCACGGTTATTTGTCCAAAGAGGAACGATTAAAATTGCGCAAGGCCTACGACTTTCTGCTGCGCACTCGCAACCAGTTGCACTTTCAAAGCCCCAGGCCGACGGACCTCATGACGTTTGAGCACCAGGCGGCCATAGCAAAGGCATTCCACTACGAGCCTGAGGATCCTTTGAAACAAGTGGAGGCTTTCATGCGGGATTATTACCGCAACTTGCAAAATATTTACCGCCTGTCGGGCTTGTTGGAACATCGCCTTGCCCTCATTAGAAGGAGTCCCAACTCCATAACTTTCCGGGAAGTAATTGGCTCTCGCCGCAAGGAAAGGCCCAGGATCATCGATGGTTTTGTGGTTCGTGGCAAAGAACTGACCCAGGTGAATCGGCAGATATTTAAAAAAGATCCCCTACGGCTCATCCGCGTGTTCCGGCACTGCCAGCAATTGGACGTTCGGCCCGATTTCGACCTGACCAACCTGATCGCCAATTCGATAGCTTTGATCGACCAATCCGTTATTGAAGCGCCGGAAGCCAATGAAACCTTCCGGTCCATTTTAGCGGAACTGGGTAATGTGTTCCCCGTCTTGTCCAGCATGCACGAACTCGGTGTGCTGGGGAAATTCCTACCCGATTTCGACCGCCTCACCTGCCTCGTCCAGCACGAATACTTCCACCGCTACACCGCGGATATCCATACCCTCAACACCATCAAGGAACTCGATGCCCTGCTCACGGAAGGAAAGGAATCGGGAAAGCCCTACCGGCACGAATTTCACAAGCTGGAAGACCCTTCCATCCTATACCTCATTCTACTGCTGCACGATATCGGCAAAGGGGTGAGCTTAAAGGGTCACGATAAGATCGGGGTGGAAATATCCCGTCCCATTCTAAGGAGGATGGGGTTGAATTCCCGGTTGTCTGATAAAATTTTATTTATTATTGGAAATCACTTGGAAATGGCACGATTCTGGCAGCGTCACGACATCGATGACCCCCAGACCGTTCGGAAATTTGCCCGGTTGGTGGAAAGCCTGGCCCATCTCAGATTGCTGTTCCTCCATACCTACTGCGATGCCCGTGGAACTTCCTCCTCATTGTGGAATGAGTATAAGGACATGTTGCACCGCAGGTTATTTTCCGCCACCCGAACCCAGCTCGCCTCGGATGGAAACCTCGAGTTGGAACTGAGAGAGCAGAAGGAACACATGTATCGAAAACTGCTCAGTCAGCCCATTCCAGGGGTGGAACCCGAGGAAATCCACGCCCACTGCAACCTGCTGCCGGAACGCTACTTCGTCAATAACAGCGAAGAGGAAATTATTCTCCACGCCCGGATGGTCAATCAACTCCTGCGCAATATCAACCAAGCCAACTCCATGGCGGCTCTGTCCCCGGTCATCCGTTGGAGGGACGATATCAATCGCGGTCTCACCGTGGTAACGCTGGTCACGTGGGATCGTTCCGGTCTGTTTTACCGGCTGGCCGGTTCTTTCAGTCTGGCAAATCTCAATATCGTCAGCGCCAAAGCCATCAACCGAATGGATCATATCACCATCGATACCTTTTACGTGAGCGATGCCAAAGGAGGAGTGGTAGAGCGTCCTTCCGCCCGTAAGGTTTTCGAGAAGTGTATCGAACGGTCAGTCGTACAAAATAAGGATCTCACCCAACGTATACTGACCGCATCCCAGGAGACGAAATCCCCCCTGTTTCGCTCCGAACGGCGTACCCGCACCCCTTTTCCCCAAACGGTTGACGTTTACCACGAAGTCGAACTCAACAAAAACATCATCGAAATTCAGGCCGTCGATAAAATCGGATTATTGTATTTTCTGGCCAAATGCATTTACCAAAACGGCTATGACATCACCTTCGCCCGGATTTCCACCGAGCGCGACATCGCGGTAGATACCTTTTACATCGAAAACTCGCGCGACCGGGCCGGCTACGATAACACGACCAATTTACTTGCTCTGAAAGAAAGTTTGAGCAAAGTCATCGACTCAGGAAACCCGAAGGTTTCCGACTAGGCCATATTCCGATCCCATTCGTGGCGAGCGATTCACTCATTCACATCCTTTACCGCATTCGGGTAATTGGGCATGAAGCGGGAGATCCGAGGCAAGCCATGGCAGAGATCGCGGAGGTCGTGCAACGGTATTTTGGGGCAAACGGCGTAGCCGTCACCTTGATTAATCCTGACACCAGGCAATTGGAGATCGAGGTCAACCGCGGTTTTCTGAACTGGGACAAGGAGGTCTTCCTGCCGGTGGGGAGGGGAATCATAGGATGGGTGGCTCTCCACGCCAAACCCATGGTGGTGGATGAAGTGGAGAAGGATCCCCGCCGTTACCACCTTGCTCCAGCCATAAAAAGCCAGATGGCCTGTCCCCTGCGCCAACACGAACAGGTCATCGGGGTAATCTCGGTGGGGTCCGGCGAGAAGGCCGCCTTTAATAGGGAATCGGTCGCAACCTTGCAAATGCTAGCTGATGAAACCACCCAAATCCTCGGCCAAATGTGGCTGATCGGAAAACTCAGGACCAGGTCGGAACAACTCGAGGCCCTTCTCTCCATGGGACAGGATTTCGTTTCCAAATTGGATCTGGACGATCTCCTTCAAACCATTACCAGGGAAGCCCACAAGATCATGCAATGCCGTCTGGCCATGATGCTCATTCTGGACAAGGACAGGGATACCCTGAAAATTCATACCATTTGTGGGGCCCGGCAATCCTACCAACCCTTCCCGGAGATCAGCCCGATTGATTCTTCCTTTGGCGCCGCTATCCAATTGAAACGTCAATTGGAAGTATTCGATATTCGCAAATCCGAAGACGAGCATTTTTGGAATATAGTTAGCGGGGAGAATCTGGTTTCCATGGTCTGCTCGCCCATCCTCTGGGAAAATGAGGTCGTTGGGGTGCTGGCCGCCTATTCGGATAAGCCTCACCGGGCCAGCAACGAGGAAAAGCGCATCTTCAACATGCTGGCCGGCTTCAGCGGGGTAGCGGTTCAAAACCTGAGGCTGTATGCCTTGATGTTGGCCAATGAAGAGCATTTGAAAAACAACGAAAAGCTGATCACCCTGGGATTGATCGCTGCCGAAATCGCCCACGAAATTCGCAATCCGCTCACGGTCATAAAGCTGCTTTTCGGCAGCATGAATCTTCAGTTTCCCACCGGGGATGAGAGGTGGAAGGACCTGTCCGTCATCGATGATAAGATCCGCCAACTGGAACAGATCGTGGAACGGGTTCTCAATATTGGAAAATCTTCCGAGACCCTTTTTTTACACTGGGATCTGCGAGAATTGCTTGAAGATAGCGTTCGGCTGGTTCGTCCCAAGCTCAACCAACACAAAATTACCACCCAATTGAACGCCGGAGGAAGCTCCCTGGTCATCAATGGCAACCGGGGCCATGTCGAACAAGTCCTCCTGAATCTTATTCTCAATGCCATCCAGGCCATGGAAAAAGGCGGGACCATTACGTTTGATTGCTACGATGAAGAGAAGGACCAAACCCAATACGCCTGTATTGAAATAACCGATACCGGAACGGGTATCGACGATGAATGGAAGCACAGGATCTTCGATTCCTTCCTCACCAGCCGGCCTGGGGGGACCGGTTTGGGGTTATCCATCGTGAAGCGTATCCTCAAGAGTCACCTCGGCGACATCGAGGTAAAAAAAACGGGGCCCGACGGAACCACCATGAAATTGTGGCTGCCCCTGGTTCAACCGCCTTACTAATGTGGTTTATCCAATTATCCAAAAGGGGCCGGTCACCCTTTATGGCTCACATTGAGAAAATAATCCCAGGACTCGTGCCTTTTCTGGGTCCGGATAAAACTGACAAATGGCCTCCACGGCGGCCTGACCGGTTTGCGAATCAGCCGCATATTGGCCTCGTGGGGGAGACGATTTGCTTTGCGTGAATTGCAGGTCCTGCACGAAGTAACCACGTTTTCCCAAGAGGTTCGCCCGCCATGGTGCCGCGGAATGACGTGGTCGAGGTTCAACTGCGGTTGCCTGAAAGGATTGCCGCAATACTGGCAGTGAAATTTGTCTCTTTCAAAGATGTTCTGACGATTGAATTTGACCTCTTTGATGGGCAGGCGATCAAAGAATCTGAGTATGATCACCCGGGGCAAGCGTATGATGTGGCGCACGGTGTGAAGACATTCCGGAGCCGGAGGAGGTGAATCTTCGGAAACCCCAATCCATTGGTCGAAATCATATAATTGAAAATTGCCCTCCTCCCGGTGTATCACGTCGGCATGGCCGCGCACCAACAGGCTGAAGGCACGCTTGATGCCAACAACGTTGACCGCCTGCCAAAAGCGGTTGAGCACGAGCACCTGACTGGACATTAGGGCCTCCATAAGGGCAATTCAATTACGTCCCTCGAAATTTCTCTGTCAACTCAAACTTGCGGACCCTCTTGGCCGCGCTCCTTCTGCCTTGTAAGAACGAAAGGATTTTGTAACAAATCAGGTCTCCATAGTCTAACTTTCGTTTCTCACTAATTTTCATGGGTTGGTGATTGAGAGAACTGTAGGAGGGGGAAGCGCGCGAATTAGGAATTAGGAATGGGGGATAGAGAACAAGGTCCTGATCTTGATCGAAAAATGCCAACTCCCGAATTATGAATGGTTCGATCAGGATCACGATCACGATCAAGATCAAGATAAACCCCCTCCTACAGTTTTGTAACAGGTTATCACATCCATGCGGACGATTGCTTAAGATACCTGCGCAGTTAAAGGATTTTGAGCATTGCCATGAAATAGGGAAATCCATATGGTATGGAAGTGTCGTATTAATATAACATGCAACCAACCTCCCTTCTTTTGTTAATCGGCTTGACCGGGCTTCTGGCGGGATGCGTTTCCACACCGCAGTCCCGCGTGGAGCGGAATCCGGATTTATTCGCCACCTTTTCCGAGGAGCAAAAGACATTGATCCTGGAGGGAAAAATTGAGTTGGGATTCACCAAGGAAATGGTTCTCCTGGCCGCAGGATCGCCCGATCGGAAGACGAAAAAGACAACCAAGGACGGAATAGGCGAAGAGTGGACCTACTTCAAATATGGTCCCGGGCGGTTCAGCTATGGCTCCGGATATTACGGATCTCCCTATTGGTACGATCCCTACCTTTCGGCACGAGGGTTTTATTATCCTGTTTCCGCCTACTACCATAGGGGGAGAAAAGTAAAAGACATGGTGGTCAATTTTGAAAATGGCGAGGTGATCGCCTTCGAAGAGGACGTCTAGCCCAACCGGTTTCTCGGGTGAAACCGGGCGTGCTGATGGATGAGGCGCTTGTCCTCCAGAGCAGTGTA
>JAABVD010000096.1:7946-10837 GCA_014529615.1 Opitutia bacterium | reverse complement strand
CTACAGTTTCGTGATACGATATAAACATTCATGCGGACGATTGCTCAAGATACCTGAGTAGTTACCTCCAAATAAAATCTACCAGGGCGTGCCCCGCCGTGCTTCCCAATCCAATGAGAAGCATGAAAATGACCGGGTCCTTCCATCGCTTGGACTTCAAGATGATCCGGAAGAAATATCCGGGAATGGCAAACAAGAGCACAGAGCCCACCACCCCCAGTTCGATAAGGGATTCCAGATAATCATTGTGCATGTGCTCCCAGAAGAAGTTTTGATTTCTGCGGGCCATCCAGGGGTGCACGATTTCCTCCTTCTCCTTTTCCAGATTTTGAAATTGACGAAATCCATGCCTGAAGTTGCCCGCCCCCCAGCCCAGGACGGGTTTTTCTGTAAACATGACCCATCCGCTTCGATAACCCAATTTGCGTTGTTTGAAGGAGAAATCTTCCGTTATTTCCCG
The DNA here is from genome assembly GCA_014529615.1 of Opitutia bacterium. Classification (GTDB taxonomy): domain Bacteria; phylum Verrucomicrobiota; class Verrucomicrobiia; order Opitutales; family UBA2995; genus JAABVD01. The sequence continues at coordinate 10,377 of JAABVD010000096.1, read as the reverse complement.
GTTCAGGGTATTGAGATGGTCAGTCTGAGGGTTTTTCAGAAGGAAGATTCCTCCCGCAATTGCCAAGAGCGACATCACCCCGACCCCCATGGCAAGCCATCGCTTTGAGATCCCGGATCGATGAATCCCCGTCAGCGCCAACGACATGAAAATGGCCCAAATTCCCAGCGAACCCAAAAAGCCGAACCGGGAATTGGAAAAAACCACCCCAGCCAGTATGACCAGCCCCAAGATGGCAAATACAGGCCTCGGAGTGGAAGGGTTGCGGACGATATTTTTTGTGAAACTGAAATAGGAGGCAAAACAAGCGGCAAGGCCGAGATTGAGAAACGCGGCCGCATGGTTTTTATACAAAAATGTGGCAAAAAAGAGTCCCTGGCCCTCATCTACAGCGGAATAGACACCCAGTATGGTTTGACTGCCAAGGGCCGATTGGATCAGCCCGACCAGCCCGATAAAAGCGGCATTCAGGGCCGTGAAAGCCACGAGGAGCTTTTGACCGGACCGACCAAAGGAGCGGTAACAGGCCAATGCCGTGAGCAAGGCTACCCAATAGAAAACCAGAAAGCGCTCGGGAGAAGCATCCCCAAAATCTGATCGGATGGAGGAGGGAAGCCACAAAATAAAATCTACCGGTATTAACTCCCAAATGCGCAGGCCGGTATGCCAATACTGAATCCATGCCGGATTCCAGATCTGGACCAGGATGTAAACAGTCAGCAATCCGCCGGTTATCAACGGAATCCGAATGGAAGGACCTGCCCCCCAAAGGGAACCCATAAATGCCAAGGCAGCCGCCCCGCACGCCATTATCTGAAGGGCGGGGTTCTGCCCACCTGATATCCAGGGCAGGAGCAAAATCAAGCTGGCAGGAAGCCAGAACTTCAGGTGGTTGCGCAAACGCTTGGATGGCCAATCCTCGGGCATTTATCAGGTATCCTATGGTCGCTTTGAGGTTTCAAACCCGAAACCTCAGTCCATCCAATTTCTCAATATTTTTTGAAATCGACCCGGCCGATTCCTTGACTTCGTCTCCCCCATGCAATTTTCCTGGAGTTAAAGAGCTGGTGGAATAACCGCCTCGTGAAAAAAAGAATGCCAAAGTTCGAAGAATCGATTTATTTTTTAGGCAAACTCTCACAATCCGTTTTCGGGTTCGCCAGTATTGGATTGCTGAGCGCCATTTTGTCCGTATCCCAGCTTTCCTTATACGTCCTCCTGCTCAGCATACTGCTTTTTTCCAAGTACTTGAGTCAGGCGGGCCTTGAGTTTCAGATGATCTCCTCGATTTCCGGGGAAAAGGAACCGGATAAAATCGCCCAAAGAGTTGGAGGATTATTGTTTGTTGTAACTGCCTTCAGCTTAATAATTTCCACTGCCTTATATCTATTTTTGAAGAGCGAGTGGTTTGCCCGGATTTTTGGATTTGAAATCGATTATTTGACCGCCCTTTCCACCATCGGGATCATCACTTTCGGAAATATACAGATGGTCATTTCCGAACGGTTCAGGGCGGAAAGAAGGTTCGGGTTGGCCGTGATGACGAGTTCAAACAACCATGGCCTCTACGTTTGTATTCTTTGGGTGATGGCAACCGTGCTGCCGGTTGAGATCGAATTGCATTCAGTATTTCTGGCATTATTTGTTGTTCATGCCGTTGCCGCTTCAAGTTTATTGGCGATATCGCGAAGAAAAATATCCTTTAATCGGCTTAAGGGGCAAATCAGCAGGCTCGCCAAATCCAGTAAGGACGTGATCCTGGCCCAGCAGATGCTCAGCCTGTCCGCAAATATCGATATCTGGATTGCGGGTATGATTTTCAAGGAAACCGACTTCCTCCTCTTTGCCATTGGGAAAAAGATTGTCCAGTTGTTGAACACCATCTCTCAGGCAATGGCCAATCTGGTCGCGCCAGGAATCGTGATATTGAGTCGGATTGGGGAAATGGACAGATGTCGACGAATCCTTCAGCGTTACGGGAGGACGAATTTCACTTTGTGCGCTTTGGCCGGTGTCCTGTTTATCCTGTTTTGGCCCTTCATATCAAAAACGATGGTGGGAATAGAAAGTAATGATTACTTGTTCATTTCCGTTTTTTTCATGGGCGCCATGGTCAATTTTTATTTTTTGTTTACTGGTCTATTTCTCATTTTGATGATGGAGTCCGTATTTGTGGCCAAGGTGGGAGCAATAACAGTAGCCATTTTCGCCGTCAACATGGCTGTCTTCACCCACTGGTTGGGTCCGATGGGGGCGCCTATTGCCCTTTTGATTCATTTTATTTTGTTCAACCTCATTCTTTATCGATACATTTACAAAAATTATGATTTGCAAATGCGGTTGACCTAGCCTGCATATCTCACAAAATTCGTCGCGAGCGAACGGAGATCGAGTGCTGGTGTGGGTTTCGCGCCGATGAGCGGGTGAAGCT
>JAABVD010000096.1:0-7937 GCA_014529615.1 Opitutia bacterium | reverse complement strand
CGGGCAGGGGAATCCAACGAAGTCCGCACCAGTGCCGGGATTCCGGAGCGCAGTAGAAGATTTGTGAGATATGCGGGCTAGGGATGGCTCCCATCTCGTGGAGAGGGCGGTATTTTCGATTCCGAACGTTTTGAAATCCCTTATAAAACGACTTTTAAACTTTAAACCTCCCGGAAATATCGAACCCAAGAGAGGCGACTGTTGGCTGGTATCCTATCCCAGGTCGGGCAATACATGGTTGAGGTTTATTGCCGCTAATCTGATTTTCCGGAATAAGGAAATCACCTTTAAAACAATTGATGACCTGATCCCTGATATATACGCGCGGAATTCCTGGCGCATAGAAAGGCAAAAGCCTCCCAGGGTATTCAAGTCCCACGAGCCCTATAATAATTTGTATGGAAATGTGGTATACATGGTAAGAAACCCCTTTGCCGTGTGTAATTCCTACTTCAGATACCTTTTGAAGACCGGGGCCTATGAAAATGAAGATGACTTCGATTCCTATTTTAGCAAATTTCTGAAAGGCAAATTGGATGACTATGGAAGTTGGAAGGAAAATGTAGCCAGTTGGATATACCCCCGGAAAAATAACAGGAACTTCCTCCTCCTGAATTACGAACTGATGCGGGAAGACCCCATTGGGGAGGTTGGAAGATTGGCAAAATTTCTGGGAATCGAATCGGACCGGAGACGACTGGAAGAGGTCATTCAACTTTGTTCCATGGACCGGATGAAAAAATTGGAAGATTCTCAATGGAGATCGTGGAGTTCGACTGCCGGAACCCGGCGAGACCTGAGGTTCATAGATTCTTCAGAAAATTTGAAAGGGAATTATCTGAATGAAAGGCAGAAGGAGGGTCTGAGAAAAGATTTTGATCATGTTATGGCAGAACTGGGTTATTGAGGAAAAAGGCCGGAGAGGTTTCGGGGAAGGTCCTTCTAAATGGTGATTTCCGTCATCACTTCAGTAAGGAATCCCCCTGCCGGTATTGTCGCGCATTGCCGTGAAGTCCAAAGCCAGAGAGGGGTGGAAGTTGAACACATAGTGGCGGACGGTTCGGAATGTCCCTTGGCGGTCTCTTTGCAGAACAGGATTAAGGAGACGGGCAGCCGCTACCTGTGGAAACCTGATGGTGGGTTCTACCAAGGAATAAACAATGGCATTTCCATAGCGCGGGGTGACTATATTCATATCCTCAATCTGAATGATGAATATGTGAATAAAAATATTCTCAACAGGATATCGAAAGAGCTGAGAAATGATCGGATTAACGCCTGCGCCGTTGAAACCTTCGAAAGGGGGAAGTGTGGGGGAAAGCCATTTGGAAAGTGGCGTTTATTCCTCAATCAGCGCCATCTTCCCCATCCCGGATTGATTCTTTCGAGGCAGTTGATCGAGGAGGTGGGCTCATACGAGGAAAATTATAAGGTCGCTGGCGATTCAGAGTACATTTTGCGTTGCATGCGACATTTCAAAATACACAGCATCCCCGTGGTTTTGGTGAAAATGGGGAAGGCCGGTATTTCCGGAACTTATCAAAAAACGGGCTATTACGAGTATAGGGATATACTTAAGAAGGAGTATGAAATACCGGTTCTATTTGATATGATATATTATATCCGGGTCCTGATGAGCCATGCAAAGAGTAAATAATATCAAGTATGCCATGCTCTGCATCCTTTGCCTGTTTATGGGTTATGAGCTGACAATTACAACCAGATTGTATGTAATGGATCTGGTATCCCTGTTTCTCGGTCCCCTCTGCTTCCTGTTTACTTGGAAGATTGGCAGGGAAATTTTCATCTATCTTGCTTTCGGGATATTTTGTGTCCTTATCTTTGCCCTTTTCGACACCCAGGGTGAACCCACACCCTATGAGGTCCTAAAAGGGGCAGCCAGAAATCTGGGTTATGTATTTTCCATTGTTATCGGCTTCTTTATGGTATCCCGGCTGGGATTGAAGAAGGGGTTGTTCCTGATTTTAATTATTTCACTTTCTTTCAGCCTTTACAATTTATTCGTTCATCAAATTTTCGGTTACTCCATCAGGCAGTCCTTGAAATACGGAGGCGGCTACTACGCCTTGAACAGCCTGACCCTCCTTTCCCCCAATCACCTTGTCAGTTGCGTATTATATGCCGTAATTTTCCCATTTCTGGGGGTTTACTACCACTACAGAGGGATCATATTGATGGGAATTGTCACGGGAATTCTCCCCATTCTATGGAGGCTTCAGCGGAGAATGAATCCGGCCCTGACTGCTTTAATCCTGGGAACGGCGGTTGTAGCCTCCTCATTGTTGGTGTATAACTATTTGCAATATCGATCCGAAATGAATGGGACGATTATTCGCGATACCGCATCTACGGAAACCCGGTATGATATGGTTTTGGATGCTGTAGAACAATTTCGAGAGTCTCCCCTTATCGGCAACGGATCCTATTCCCAATCGTTCCGTCATTTCGACGCCTTGGATTCGAGCTATTTTACGGGAGTCCACTCAGTATTTCTGCAATTACTAGCCGAATACGGCATTCTGGGAGGCCTGTTTTCTATCGTGTATTTTATCGGGCCAATCGGCCTGTTGTTCATTAGGCGATTGCGGATTATTTTCAGCAAGGAGTATCTCGGCAGATTTATTTACCCCTTTACATTCCTCCTGGTTCATTCGGGCTACAGTTTCTTTTTCAGTCCCTTTACCGGATTTTGGCGCAATATCTTTGGTCTGACGGTTGGGGCATGTTTGGCAATTCTCTACAATGAAGATCCTATATATAATCAGTTCCCTCGACATCGGAGGGGCAGAGATACTCTTGAAGGAAACATCCAATTGCCTGGCCGAAAAGAATGAAATTGAGGTTATATATTTACGGGGAGACGGAATACTTGCCGCCGATTTTGATCCAACGGTCAATATTACGAAAGCCTCCTTGGGATGGAAGGGGTTTTACGGAATAAATCGAATTGTTGAACAATTTGACCCGGACGTAATTCATTCTCATTTGCTGCCCGCAGATATCAATTTGTTATTTTTAAGGAAAAATAGAAATGTCAGGTATTTTACGACTATCCATAACATGGGGAAGGGGTATGTCATTCGAGATTGGATCGCAAACAGGATATACAAACGCATCGAGAAGCGGTTTGCCGGTCGGCATAAATATATTTTCATCTCGAATGCGGTAAGGGACCGCATGCTGTCAAAGGTTGGGATCGGAAAGGGCAAATTTAAAATTATTCACAACGGAGTGCGTATTCCTGTTGGAATCAATAGAGAGCAAAGAAAGGAGAAATTGCGAATTCTGTTTGTAGGGCGCCTGGTGCGGCAGAAAGATCCCTTTTTGGTATTGGAAATTTGTCGGCGCCTGCAAGCGAGGGGTATCTCCTTTTCGGTCACGATAGTCGGGGACGGATATTTGCGCAATGGCCTGAAAAGGAAGTGTCGGGCAGAGGGCTTGGATCAAAAAATCTCATTTGTCGGCCACAAGGTCAACGTTCCAGACTACTACCTGGACTCCGATGTGCTGTTGGTCACCAGTTCAATGGAGGGTTTTGGGCTCGTTGCCATCGAGGCCATGTCCTTTGAAGTTTGTGTACTGGCTCGCCCGGTGGGAGGTTTGGTGGACATCATCAAGGACGGTAACAACGGGTATCTGTGTCCTCGCATTGACTGTTTTGTGGAGCGGTTGGTCGAACTCGATTCCAATCCCGCAACCCTGGCAACTGTCGCCCGTCGATCGAGATTATCGGTCATGGAAAATTTCGACCTGAGGGATAAGTTGCGGCAATTACAATCGCTCTATGCGGGCTAGCCCACATTTCTCACAAAATTCGTCGCGAGCGAACGAAAATCGTGTGCTGGGGTGGGCTTCGGGCAGAGGCGCGGATGAAGCTGGGTTGACACCCTGCAAAGACGTGAATCAAGTGAAATCCGCACCAGTGCCGATATTTCGGAGCGCAGTAGAAAATTTGTAAGAAATGCGGGCTAGGGTTTTATTTTTCCTGACCAGGAGCGATGCCCTCGGAGGCGCCGCTGTCCACGTAGCGGATTTGAGCGACAGCCTGTCGAAAATGGGCATGAAGGTGACGGTTCTGATCGGAGGGAATGGGCCGGTTCGATCCCTTTTTGAAAATGATTCAGTCGAGGTTGAAACGGTACCGTTTCTCAGCCGAAAGGTATCGCCTGCCAAAGACCTTGTCGCCTTCTTATACATATTCTGGCGCATCTGCCGCGAGAAACCGGATATCGTTTCCTCCCACACCTCCAAGGTCGGTATGTTGGTGAGGATAGCGTGCCATCTCCTGGGGCATACCAATATTTATACTCCACACTGTTGGTCCTTCTTCCAAGTTGGGAAACCGTCTGGAGTCTACAAATTAATGGAAATCGTGATGACCCTGTTTTCCTCCATAATCGTTTGTGTATCAAAGGATGAGAAGAAGGCGATTGAATCGGAGAGGCTGATGAGCAGGGCCAGAGTGTTGGTCATTCATAATGGAATGAAGGTTGTAAGAGAACCGAAAGATCCATGCGATGATAATGAGCTGAATTTTGTTCAAATTGCCCGCTTTGAAGCACAAAAGGACTTTGATACCTTGTTTTCCGCAATCGACCTTTTGCGGGATCGCTCATTTGTCGTGCACCTGATTGGGGAAGGGCCCCTAAGAGAAAATGCCCTTCAAAAGGTTGAGCAAATGGACCTCGGAGATAAGGTAATTTTCTACGGTCAGCGGAGAGACGTGGAATATTTTCTGCGCCGGGGTCGGGTCTATATTCTTTCAACTCATTGGGAAGGGTTGCCCAGGAGTATCATTGAGGCCATGGGGGCGGGAATGCCCATTATTGCCACCAGGGTTGGCGGAATTCCCGAACTGGTGAGCGAAGGCCGGACCGGCCATTTGTTCATGCCTGAAGATTACCAGGCCCTGGCCCGTTGCATGGATCGATTTTTGTCAAATCCGGATCTCATTTTGCAATTCGGGAAAAGGTCCCGGGAAACCTTTAGACGGAAGTTTGCCTACGATCATATGCTGGCCAACTATTTATCGCTTTATGATGCCATATTAGACCATGAGATCTAAGTTGCCATGCTTGATCGTCGCTTTTTCGGTTCTTCTGGGCTCGGTAGCGATAACGGCAATTCTCGCTCTGAAAAATGCGGGAATCCCTGAAACAAGGTTCAATTTCGAGCCAATCCTTGAGGGTTGGGAAGTGAAGGAGTTGCCCATTGGCCCCAATGAATTCCTGGAGGAGGTTACCGAGGAAATTTTAGGATTCTCCTATTGCCGCAATTTCAGATTCCAACGCAGGTCGGAGTGTTTTGAGGTTTTCCTGTCGTTTTGGGGAAAGGGAACTGCTTCGGAAAGGGAAGTAGCCGGGCATACCCCGGAAATCTGTTATACTCGGCAAGGGTTGAACCTCGACCGGAAAACAGAAATTTCCAACAGGATCATCGACATCCCCATGTGGCTGCTCGAATTTTCACATCGTGGAGAAGGCTTATCCCTGGTCTATTTCCACTTGGCCGATGACAGGGTTGTAAAACATGGCCGATCGGGATCTCCGGAGTTCGGGGGCTATCTCAAAAGACTCCTGTCCGGAGAGTTGGATTTTAAGAAACGGCAACTCCTGGTAAGGTTGACTTTCCCTTGTTCCTCCTTGCCTGCCGAAAGCGTCAGGGACCATCCGGAGTTGGAAAGGCTGATTGCCGATATCCTGACAGCTTACCAATTGTGAGGCTCGCCCTCGTTCCGGGAAAAATACGGGATCCCACGAAGCCCAATGGCTAATAGGCGTTTATTCGTTTGAAAAAGGTCATTATGAGGATATGCGCGTCAATCCGTAGAGACCAGTTTTCGATATAAAACAGGTCGTACCGTATCCTCCGGTCCAGGCTGGTGTTTCCTCGGAGGCCGTGGAGTTGGGCCCAGCCGGTAATGCCGGGTTTGATGGAGTGGCGGGTTTGGTAGTGTTGTATTTCATATTGGAAGGAGGAAATCAATTCGGGACGCTCCGGGCGAGGACCGACCAGGCTCATTTCCCCCTTCAGGACATTCCAGAATTGAGGGAGTTCGTCGAGATTGGTCCTGCGCATAAAAGCCCCTATCCTGGTCCGCCTGGGGTCGTTCTTAACTGCCCATCGAGCGCCTTCCCTTCCCTCGGCATCTACTCTCATGGAACGCAGTTTATAAATCTTGAACCTCTCGCCTCCCTTTCCTGTTCGCACCTGTCTGTACATGATAGGACCTTCACTTTCCCGCTTGATGAAAATGGCCAGGACCAGCATGACGGGAATGGATAGGGTCAGGCCCGCAAGACTGCCCGTCACGTCTACAAAACGCTTTAACAACCGGTTTCCGAAATTGTCCAACGGCAGGCCCCCTATGCCCAGGATGGGAATTCCGGAGATGGTGTGCAGGTTCAACCCGGAAAGGAACACCTGAAAAGATCCCGGTGCAATTTTGAAAGTGACGTAAAGGCGCTCACAAATGCTCGCTAATTTCAGGGTTTGTCGCCGGCTGATGTGGGAAGAGCAAATGATCAGAACCTCGATGCGGTGCACGGCGATAAGATCCTCGAGTTGGTCGTCGAATCCGAGAATCCGGGCTTCGGAATCGAGGGGCGGTCGTTTTGCCTCCGTCCTCCTTCGGCCAATCACTCCGATGGGGGAATAAGGATGATTAACATCCCGGGACATGGCGTTGAATAACTGGACCGCTCTGTCGTTTATCCCTAAAATGGCGACCCGCTTTTGCAACTTGGCCAGAAAGGGACGGCGGGTCAGCAATTTGTGGAGACCTTTTCGCCAAGCGGACAGGAATAAGATTGAGGTAACAAGGGCGAGGGTCGCGAAGATCCTGGAAATGTCGGGCTCGATTTTCAGGGTCAGGGAAATGCCCAGATAGGCAAAGAACCAGAAGATGCAGCCCTTGATAATAATCGAATGGGTTCGGTATAGGTGGAGGAGTTCGTTTTCCTCATAAAGGCCCAGGTATCCGAAAGTCATCAGGAGGAAGAGCGTTCCCAATAACAGGAGCGGGATATAGAGTGTATAGTAAACCCCTTCTGCCGGGACGCCCACGTACTGCAGGGCCGTTTCGAAGCGCAGCCAATAGGCGAAAGACAATGCCAGATAGGTGATCGCAGCATCCCCTAGAAGGGACCAAACGGCGAATTTTCCCTGGCTTGATCTCCCGGGGGTGACCGCATTCATGGGCGTCTTGGAAACCGATGCCCCAAAAAAAGCTTACCCCTCCAAACCCCTCGGCGGCGCAAAAAATCGACTGGCCCCTGTTTCACAAACCGAAATAGATGAAGCAACTGAAGGCGAAGCCCGCACAAAGCAAGAGCCGCAGGGCAACGCCCGGGGCGTCCCTGAACCACAGCATGAGCGAGCCGATTTTCTTTCGACCCAGAAGTGGGATCAGGACCGCCGCAGCCAGGGTGAGGTAGCCGAACAGGGCGAAGCCAAGGGGATATCTGGTCTCCGAGGCCACCCAAAGGAGGAGGGCCCCGAGGATGAGGCGGCCCGCGACTGCGATATAAAGGGCAACGGTTCTGTTCCAGAATTCCGTTACCCAATCGACCAATCTGCGAGGGTAGATCATTCCGTAGAGGCAGGTCAGGCCGAGGGCGACCGAAAATGCCGTGAGCAGGGGTATGCCGATTGTTTTATCCATGCGGGAAGAAGCGGTTATTGGAGGATGATTGGGGATAACCGGAAATTGCTCAACAATTTTGGTGCAGGAAAGCGCCCAAGGGCGCCAATTGGGAGGGAAAGGATTAACCACAGAGAGCACAAAAGGCTCAAAAAGGGAGGTCGTGATGGGGAGAGATCAAGATAAGGATCACGACCACGATCAAGATTGGAGGGGGGAGGTGCCCAAGGGCGCGAATGAGGGATTAGGAGGAGAAAGGCACAGAGGCACAAAG
>JAABVD010000095.1 GCA_014529615.1 Opitutia bacterium | reverse complement strand
ATCTTGATCTTGATCGTGATCTTGATCCTGATCGAAAAATCAACGGCTTGGAGAAGGAATTGAATAGAGTTTCTGAGATGCTGAGGTGCCGAGATGCTGAGATGCCAAGAGCGCTGAGAGGGAAAAATAACCACAAAAGGCGCAAAAACACACATTTCCCAATTCTTCCAGTCTCTGGGACCTTCACGTCGTTCGCGAGAGTTTAAAACATTCCCTCTGGTCGCTTGGTCTGCTACTTGGCCACCTCGTTCAGGGCATTCCGATTACCATTGGCTATTTCCTCGGCTACCGCCATCTGTTCAGCAAAGGACTGCTTGTCCGGTGTGACCCGAAAACCGCCATCGGGAGTTTCGGACAAAATCAGGTTATCCCCTTGCTTGGAGTCCATTTTATTGAGGGCTTCCTTAGCCCGCATGTCTCACATTCCTGGGGCTCTGCCAGGAGCGTTTCCGCCAGTTCCCGGGCAACAGCGTGCTCTTTACAACCCTCGTTGGCTGCATAAACCAGTAAGTTGGTATCCAGGCTTTTCATGGGGTGTCATCATAGATGGCTTCCCGCATACGTTTTGGATCCATCCGTACCTCACCGCCGTCAAAATAGGGGAATCTCTTTTTCTTCTTGCCCTTTTCCGGTGGTGGCAGCCGGTCCAGCCAGAATTCAACACAACGTCGAACGATTTCGCTGACGGGCCGGTCGTCTACCGCTGAAATAGTTTTGAGCCGTTCAAGCACTGGCTCGGGAAAGAGAACCTGTATCTTTTTCATAGCATACACACTTTATACATATCCATGCTTTGTCAACAGATGGACACCATAGCAGACAGGTAGCATTCCAGTTACCTGAGTCCGTAGTAGACCAGGAACAGGACCGCCACCAGGTAACTGAACAAGGGGACTTCCCGGAATCTTCCCTGCAGCAGCATGATGGCTACAAAGGCGACCAGCCCGATTCCAATCCCCTCGGTAATGCTGAAGGTCAAAGGAATCATGAGCATGGTTAAAAAGGCCGGTGTGACTTCCGACAGGTCACCGAAGTCGAGTTCTTTCAATCCTTGGGCCATGAATACCCCCACCATAATCAGGGCGGGAGCCGTGGCCTCCTTGGGAATTGCCGTGAGGATGGGGGTAACGATAAGAGCCAGAAGAAAGCATACCCCGGTCATTACGGCGGTTAATCCCGTTTTACCCCCCGATTCGATTCCGGCCGAAGACTCGATATAGGACGTGGTGGTCGAAGTTCCCAGCAAGGCGCCCCCCATGGTGGCAATGGAATCTGCCGTGAGGGCCTGGCCCATTTTGGGCATTTTCCCTTTTTCATCCATCAACTTTGCCCGGCGGGCCAAACCCACCAGGGTTCCTATGCTATCGAACAAATCCAACACCAACAAAGTCAGGATTACCGGCAGGGCGGAGCCCACATTTCGAAATGGATAAAGCACATCCAAGGCCAGAAATGTTTCTCCTATTCCGGCTGGGGCCGAAACGATTGCGGCGGGCATGGCGGTTATTTTCTCCTCTCCGGATGGTATGAAAAGCCCCAGAGCGGTGAGGAATAGAATGGACAGGAGGATGGCGCCCGGAACCTTCCGGATGGAAAGGAATGCCATGGCAACCACCCCAAGTATTACCAAGATGGAAGCGGGACTCTTGAGGGAGCCCACCGCCACGAGCGTCACTTCGTGGTCCACTATAATTCCCACATTTTTCAAACCAATGAAGGCAATGAAGAATCCAATCCCGACTTGAATGCCGACCTTCAGTCCATTGGGCAAAGATTCGGCAATTCTCCTTCGAAGGCCGGTAACGGAAAGGAGGAAAAAAACAACGCCGTTCCAGAATGTCAGGCTCAAGGCGGATTGCCAGGACAGGCCCATACCCAGACATATGACGAAGGCAAAGTAACTATTGGTTCCCATGCCCGGGGCCAGGGCGATGGGGAAATTGGTCATCCAGGCCATGAGGAAGCAGCCCAACGCCGCGGCCAGGGCGGTTACGGTGACCAGGGCCTCACGAGGCATGCCAGCTTCGGCCAGAATGGAAGGATTGACCGCCAGAATGTAGGCCATCGCCGCAAATGTGGTTATCCCGGCGAGGACTTCCTTTCGAATAGTGCTGCCTCGACGGCTGACCGCGAAGCGTTGATCGAGCCATTTCACGGCGCGATTAGAGCAAAGATAGTACCGTACTTTCAAGAGTGGCTTTACGCCGCGATACCACGAACCAAGCTGGAAGCAATTGTGGCGTAAAGCCGTTCCTACAACTTATATTGCCTTTTCCTCATCCGTGCCCATCCGTGTAATTCGTGGTTTCTTTCTTCCCCCACTTTGTGCCTTTGCACCTTTCTCCCAGCCATTCGATCAAGATCATGATCACGATGAGGACTGAAGGCTTGGGGCATGTGAATCAGGCGAGGAGAGGTTTTACCACTTTCCCGTGGACATCGGTAAGGCGATAGTCTCTGCCTTGGAAACGGTAGGTCAGGCGTTTGTGGTCGATCCCCAGCAAATGGAGAAGGGTGGCATGAAAGTCGTGAATATGCACCGGGTCCTTGGCGATGTTGTAGCTGAAATCATCCGTTTGCCCGTGGGTGTAGCCTGCGTTGGAACCCCCTCCGGCCAGCCAGATGGTAAAACAACGGGGATGATGATCCCGGCCGAAATTATCCTTGGTCATCTTTCCCTGGCAGTAATTGGTGCGCCCGAATTCACTGCCCCAGATGACGAGAGTATCCTCCAGCATGCCCCGGGACTTCAAATCCTTTATCAGGGCGGCGGAGGCTTGATCGGTTTTCTTGCACATTTGCTGAATGCGCTCAGGGAGATTGGCATGAAAATCCCAGCCCTGGTGAAACAGTTGAATAAACCGGACACCACGCTCGGCCAATCGCCGGGCCAGAAGACAATTCGAGGCATAGGTGCCCGGTTGGCGCACGTCCTCGCCGTAGAGGTTCAAGGTAGCTTCCGACTCTCCGCTCAAGTCGGTCACTTCGGGCACGGATGTTTGCATGCGAAAAGCCATCTCGTATTGGAGAATCTGGTTTTCCAGTTGAGGATCCTTCGACTGGGCCAGTTGACGTTCATGAAGCTCCCGCAAGCATTGAATGGCGGAACGACGACTCTCCCGGCTGACACCGGGTGGATTATTCAGGTAGAGCACGGCATCTCTGTCCGGGCGAAAGCGAACCCCATCATGACGACCGGGGAGGAATCCGCTATCCCAGTAGCGGGATGTCAAGGGTTGCCCTTTGCCTCCTTTGGTGGTCAGCACCACGTAGACGGGAAGATTTTCATTCATGGACCCAAGTCCGTATGACATCCAGGATCCGATAGTTGGGCGACCCGGAAACTGGGAACCCGTCTGCATGAAGGTAACTCCCGGGCCGTGATTGATGGCCTCGGTATACATGGATTTTATAAAACAAAGCTCATCAGCGATGGTTGCCGTATGGGGAAGGAGTTCGCTCAAAGTTGCCCCACTCTCCCCATGCTGCCCGAAGGCGAAAGGCGAACCCGCCAGAGGGAAACTGGCCTGATGGGTGGACATTCCGGTGAGCCGCTGTCCCCTTCGAACCGAGTCGGGAAGTTCCTCGCCATGTCGGGCATTGAGAACCGGTTTATGGTCGAAAAGGTCCATTTGGGAGGGCGCCCCGGACTGGTAGAGGAAGATCACCCGCTTGGCCTTGGGGGCAAAGTGCGTATTCTCCAAAATCCCGCCAGAGGCAGATGTCCGGACCGGATTGAACAGATCGCTCAGGGCAATCGCGCCAAAACCCATGGCACATTTATTGAGGAAATCGCGGCGACTCAAACCGATCCCGTTTTCATGCCCGGTGCACAGTGGTGTATTCATCGTTGAAAAATACTTTCGTTGAAATTCATCAAGGTATTGATAACAACCGTCTTGGCGGCGAGATCGATTGGATCGACATCCCCTGAAAACGGGGCTTGGCCAACCTCCAATAATCGTTCTGCCCCAGCAGGGTTGGATCGAAATTCACTAAATTGTCGGTCCAGGAAATTTCCTAACAGGGAGACTTCCTCCTTCTCGGGAAGACGACTGGTGAGGAGGCGGAAGGCCGTTTCGATTTGTGCTTCCTCATCCTCGGGATGCTCCCTGATGAGTTTTTCTGCCAGCACCCGGGAGGCTTCGACGAACTGGGGACCATTTAAAATGATGAGCGGTTGAAGGGGCGAGGCGGTGGTTTCCCGCTTTACCGTGCAAACATCCCGCTTGGGAGCATCGAAGGTCACCATGGCAGGAGCTGGAGAATTCCGCTTCCAAAGGGTATATAAACTCCGGCGGAATAAACCGTCCCCTTCATCGGGTTCAACTGGTATGAAGCCCACCGTCAGTTCGTAGGGTTTAACGGGAGGACCGCCCAGGGTGCGGACCAATAGACCGCTTACGGCAAGCGCATTGTCCCGAATCATTTCGCCACTCAGCCGATCCGGGTTGCTCCGGGAATAGGTCTCGTTTTTGGGATCGATCTTCCGGGTTTTTTCGTCCGTCCAAGAGCTTTGCCGGTAGGTTGCGGAACACACCATCTGTTTTAACAAGTGGTGTAGATACCATCCATTATCTACAAAGTCTCGGGCCAGCCAATCCAAGAGCGCGGGGTGAGTTGGAGGCTCCCCTCGAAGACCAAAATCCTCTGGGGTTCGGACCAGACCCTGGCCAAAAATAATCTGCCAATAACGATTGACCGCGACGCGGGCGGTCAGGGGGTGATCGGGGCTGATTAGCCACTTGGCCAAGCCGAGCCGGTTGCGCGGCTGATCCTGGGGAAAGGTTGGGAGAATTTGAGGAGTGTCTGCCGCTATTTCCTCGCCGCGCGCGTTGTAGGCCGCTCGTTCCAGAACATAAGCAGGCCTGGGTTCGGGAAGCTCTCGCATGATGGTCAGATCCGGCAACTCGTCCATTTGCCTATTCCATTTTGCTCGGGCAGTTTGCAGTTCCCGGCGAAGCACCGCCACCGGTTCATGGCCGGTAGCGACAAAATATTCCAGCAGTTCGGTCCGTTCCCGCTCCTCGAGTAAATCGACCTCCTTTTGCAAGAGCCTTTGCAAATGCGATCCGTCGTAGAGTTCTTTCACTTCTGCTACCGCAAGTTCCCGATCAAACATGCGAAATTCATCCATCTGCCCCCCGACAAAGCCGCGGTCGCGATAGCGTTGACCGAGAACCAGATTCGTCCGGTCCCCGGACCACTCCGTAATCTGCCGCGTCAAATTATCTTTAATAATGGTCGTCTCGATCGACCGGCCGTCGACGTAAATGCGAATTCCATCGGCACGGCTGGAACCATCGTAAGTAACGGCGAGGTGATGCCACTGACCGGGCTCGATCGGCTCTTTGGCTTGCGCCCGAATAGCATTCCCCGGCCAATAGTGAATGACTGAAGCAGTCGGTTTTCCATCCAACAACAGGAACTCGTAACCGAGGCTGGCCGCGTCGTCGGCGCCTCCCCCTCGGCTGAAAAGGTTTTCCCGCTCGGCCATTTGCCTGGGGCGTATCCAGAGAGCGGCGGAAAAAGGCTGCTCCCGAGTGAAATGCCCCACCTCCGGGACTTCGAGCGGATCGTCTCCAGTGAAAGCTATGGCTGCGTTGGCGACCCCTGGAACGGACAAGTTTAGTTCGGAAGTAGTCGCCGGATGGTCTGGAGCGGCTGAATTGACCAAGGTTTCCCCCTCTCTGTCGTCGAAGGAGAGACTGGCCACCAAGCCGGGCCAGGTCATATCAGGCCGGGAGGCCATCCATAACTCGAATTCCTTCGACTCCCCTACCCCTCTTTCGGCTTGCTCCAGTTTGCCTTCGAGCCCAGTTATCTCTTCTTGCGCGGCGGCAAGGGCTTCATCCGCCTCCGGATGTGAAATCGGCATGGCCGGGGTGGGGACGCCCTCGGTGAAAAAGGAAATGAGCCCGGCCTCATCGATATTGGCGAAGAAGGAACTCAGGGCATAATAGTCCTTCGCGGAAATGGGATCGTATTTATGATCGTGACAGCGGGCGCATTCCATGGTGAGGCCAAGAAAAGCCGTGCTGAAGGTCTGGGTTCGATCGGCCACATATTCGACGCGATATTCCTCGAGGACGATACCTCCCTCCATTTTATGGGCATGTAGGCGGTTAAAGGCTGTCGGGATTACGTCTATGGGCCTGGGATCGGTCAATAAATCGCCGGCCAATTGAAGGGTTATGAACTCATCATAGGACATATTTTCCCTGAAAGCGTCGATGACCCAATCGCGCCAAGGCCAGACGTAGCGATCGTGGTCTCGCTGGTAACCATAGGAATCCGAATAGCGAGCCACATCGAGCCATTCACTGGTCATTCGTTCCGCGTATGCTGCGGAAGAAAGCAAGCGATCGACAACCTTTTCATAGGCCGCATCCGATTCATCGGAAAGGAACCGGTCCATTTCATCGAGAGTGGGTGGCAACCCGGTCAAATCAAAGGAAACCCGACGAAGCCATTTTTCGCGGGATGATTCCGGAGAGGGTTTCAAATCCGTTTCCGCCATCCTGGCCGCAATGAAGTGGTCGATTTCATTTTTTGCCCACTGGCCTCCGTGCTCAGGTACTGCCACCATCTCGGGCAAGGGAGTGAAGGCCCAATGTCCTTCGTAACGGGCCCCCTCCTCGATCCACTGGTAGAGCAAATCCTTTTCCGCCTGGTTGAGGCTCCTGGCATGTTTCGAAGGAGGCATCCGATCCTCATCATCTTCGGCATTGATCATCCAGATCATTAAACTGTTGTCCGGATCCCCCGGGACAATGGCTGCGGCTCCATCGCGGTCGGCGTAAGCATCCTCGGGTCTATCGAGCCGCAAATCGGCCTCGCGGTCCTGCGCATTTGGTCCATGGCAAAGCAAGCAGGATTCCGAAAGGATGGGCCGAATATCCCGATTGAAAGATACCTCGCCCGCCAGGCTAATAGCCGCTCCTATGCTCACACAGTGGCAAGCGACTATTTTGTGTATGAAACTTCTCATTAAACCTCATCAGTATGAGCATCTTATATCACCGAGTCGAGTTTAGTTTGAACCAGTTTTTTAGAGTTGGGGCCGCCGGGTGCCCGGCGGCGCGTGCACAGAACCCTTTGGACACGTTGATCGCATCGGACTACTTTACTAGGTCGTAAATCAGAAGCGGTGAAAACTGTTTTTTCACTAGGTAATTGAAAGAGTGACAAATAAGGAACATCGGAAAAATGGGGTTCCATAGCCTTGAGTTGAACTTCGAACTTTGGACCTGAAAACTTTCTTATTCTTTGAATCCCCGGTTGACACATTGTTGCGCCCTCATAGTGTGCGTCTTTTTTTCAATTCGCTTCCGAACCATTTTTTACCTTGTCTTTTATGAAATTCCTATTCCGAACATCTCTCGCTTTGCTAAGCGCTTTTTTAACCAGTTTGAGCGGGCAAGAAGAAAACCAAAGGTTGTTTTCACCGGACGATGCGCAGGCCTTAAAACAGGAGCTCCGCCAGGGGGAAAAGCAAAAGGCGCTTGAGCGTCTGGAAATGACCTCGCATAAGGCGGAAGGAGAGAGCAATTCTCTGGCGCTTTTGCGCACCTTCATGGAGCTGCAATCGGCCGATGAATGGCTGGGTTACCAGGATGCCCTAAATGTGCTGATGCGAGAGCAACTGGTCCAGGCTGGTCAACGTTTCCCGGATGAGCTGGGTCGCTCCCAAAGGGCCGACGGTTGCGAGCTGGTGCTGATGGGCAAGCTCTACGAAAAGTATTTGTATGATAAGCAGGGGGCCAGGGCCAGTTATCTGAAAGTGGTGAGGCGGCATTTGGGTCTCACACTTCCCAGAAGTGCTTCCGACTGGCAATGGGCTTACCAGCGAACGCAAAGCAGGGAGGAGCTCAACGCCGATGAGCGCTATGCTTTTAAGAGGCTTACCTTGATGCAGCGCCAGGAAGAGGTGGCCGCTCACCGCATAACCTCCGCCCTAGAGCAAAAGGCCCTTGAGGCCAGAATGGCCACGA
>JAABVD010000094.1 GCA_014529615.1 Opitutia bacterium | reverse complement strand
CGGTTTCACCAGTGAGTCCCCTTTTTCCCCCAAGGTCAGGACCTTCACCCCGGATGTTTTGTGACCTATGCCGGAATAACCCAAACCATAGAGATCGACCGCCACTCCCTGCACCACGGTGGAGGAACCCGGCTGTTCTTTCACGCTGGCCCGGTAATCCCCTTTTTTCAGAGCTACCTGTTTGAAAAACCCGTAAGTACCCGAAGCGCTGTTTCTACCGTAAAGACTGATGCTGCGGTCTTCCCATCGGCTCTTCAAGCTGACTTGACCCCACCGGTCAATGGGGGTGCCACCAGCTATGAATGTGTTCGAGAATATGCTGTCGACCTGTTGCATGGTCAGCCCCTCAATCGGATTGTCCTTGTGGGCGAATACGGCCAGAGCATCGATGGACACACTGACCTGGGTCGGCTTGTATCCAAAGGCGTATTCGAAGGCATCGATTTCCAATGACTTCATTTCCCGACTCATGGGGCCGAGTTGAGCCGTCCCTTCGATCAAGGCTGGCGGTGCGGTGGACGATCCTTTCCCTTCAATTTGTATGTGCACATTGGGGTATAAGGCGCGAAAGGATTCAGCCCAAAGCGTCATCAAAATATTCAATGAATCCGAACCCACCGAGTTGAGATTGCCAAATACCCCCGATACCGGTTCATAGGCGGGGAGTTCCTCCTCCACCGTCCCCTGGACCGTAGGGAAGGAAAGCGCCAAAAATGTGGCGATAACGTTTATCCCGCATTTCATACAAAAATCGTAGCGAGCAAACGGAGACCGAGCGCTGGCGCGGGTTTCGTGCAGATTTGCGGGTGAAGCTGGGTCGACACCCTGCAAAGACGCAAATCCAACTAAGTCCGCGTCAGAGCCGGTATTCCGGAGCGCAGTAGAAAATTTGTGAGAAATGCGGGTTATGGTTTGCCTTTCTGTCAACGGGGTAGGTTCTCTAAGCTGGCGGTCGCGGAAGCCAGAGGTTTTCGATAGTATAGCGCTGAAATGTCAAATATTTGTGTAAAACAAGTAAAAATTGTATGACAGAAGGTGGCCGCCACACACCCCTTTCCCGCGAGGCAAACTTGAATATTGGTGGTAGACTGGCAGAGAATATCAGGGAAATCCATACATTGAAATGCCAAATATTTGACAATTACTCCGTCCTCGCCACTGCATAATTTCAATACCCGGCCTTTCCCGAAAGGCTTCTTTTCCGGGTTCAAACCCGGGATTTATCCTTAACTTTCCATTGACTCGCCCGTCCTGCATCGTACGGTTCAACATATCCAAGCTGGGGTCCTGAAGGGAAGGCGCATTGCCTGTCCTTTGGGCCCATAAGCTCGATAATGCCTAGCTTTTAAATCGCACTTAATGAAAAAACCTGTCCCCAATTTACGGGTTTTGGCCGTCCAAACGGTTTTTGTGCTGGCTGCCCTGTTGGTTTCTCCCTTCACCCTTCAGGCATCCAAGGAAATGGATGCGCTTCTTAAAGTCCTCCTGCTACGCAACATCATCACTCAGGAGGATGTCGACGCTATCAAGGCCGAGGCCGCCGCCATTGTGGAGGAGGAGGCCAAAGAAGCGGAGCGGCAACCCGCTCAACCGGAGGTAGTGGAAGTTCCCGCCCCCGCCGCGCCGGAAAGCCCTATTCAAATTTCAGATAAGGTGGAATCCGTCAACCTCTATGCCAATGCCCGCATACGCTACCACCACCAGGAACTAACCTTCCACGAGGCACTGTTACCGGCCAATGCGAAACAAGTGCAGCGCCGGACGCGTCCTCTCTATCGACTGAAGCTTGGTTCCGTCACCCAATTCAAGGATAGCCCGTTATCTTTCGGAGCCCAGTTGGAAACCGCGACTACCAATGACTCCACCAATGCCGATTTCGGCGGATTTTGGGACAAGCTGGGCGGAGGCATCAATGTCGGTCGTCTATACCTGAATTACCAGGTCGATGATGATTTTCTCGTCACCGTGGGAAAACATCAGGGAATTTACAAGTTGCCCAATATGCTTTGGGGTGGGGACATGAACCCCGAGGGCATTAGCGAGACCTGGACCATGGGGCCGGCTGTCATACATGCCGGCCAATACCTGATCGATAATGAGAACGAATCCAAAGCTACTTTGTATGACGGCGATGTCGGGGATGACTACATGTTTATTCTCCAGGCCGTTTTGAGTCTGGGTGACTTGACCGTGGCCCCTCTCTTCATGACCTCGATAGGGGATGGCCAGTCGATCTATCCGGAGCGCGGTTCGTTTTCCGGAGTCAATTCCCTGCCGTATTTTCGCAACTTCGATGTCGGTTTACTGATTTGGGACTATGACATGGGTCCGGGAAAAATTTTCGGGGCTCTGGGCAGAAATTTTGTAAATAAGAGCCTTCAGAATAATCCCGCATCCCCCTTCTACGATGCTACCCGGAGCGGGGAGGACCGCGGCAACTTGGCTCAGTTGGGTTATCAACATGGCGCGGCCAGACTGAAGGGTCAGTCGCAATGGTCGGTCGAATACCGCTATATCGAGGGAGCGGCCTATTCCCCGAACCTGACGGATCCCGACTGGTCGAGGGGCATGCTGAACCAATCGGGCTTAATCCTGAATTATAAATACCAATTAACGGATTTTCTCCAATTCGGCGCGACCTTCATGGAAGGTAGCGTGATTGATGAGGCATACTATTCCCGGGCATCCGGAATTACGGAAAGCGATCTCATTCTGCTTGACGCCATGTTGTCGTTTTAGGCCGCATTTCTCACAAACAGCCCGCAATTTGGAAATGTGGCCCAGCGTCGCGTAGCGCACGCTGGGCTGCGGAGTATAACGCCGTTGGCGTAAAACCCCGATGTTGGAATCCCGCATCCTTTCCCGGCCAACTTGACGGGAGGGGGTTTCTTCTCTGCACTTAGGGCAAATGTTCGTAGACGAGGCGACAGTAGAATTTTGCGCCGGTAATGGTGGAAGCGGTTGCGTGAGTTTCAGAAGAGAGAAGTATATTCCCTTCGGCGGGCCCAACGGTGGCGATGGTGGAAAGGGTGGAGACATCGTGTTGGTAGCGGACGAAAACGTGGGCGACCTGACCGCCTTTCGCTTCAGGCATAATTTCAAAGCCAGGAATGGCGAGCCCGGCAGGGGTAGTGATGCCCATGGCCGGGCCGGACCGGACCTGAAGCTCAAGGTGCCGATGGGAACCCTTGTGGTGGATCTGGATACGGGAAGGGCCGTTAAGGAGTTGCTTGGCCATGAGGAGAGATTTTCCATTTGCAAGGGAGGAAAAGGGGGCCGGGGGAACGCCAGTTTCAAGAGCTCAATCAATCGGGCTCCCAAATGGGCCCATCCCGGGGAGGAGGGCGAAAGCGGCCAATTTCGTCTGGTTCTCAAAGTCATTGCCGATATCGGGTTAGTGGGATTTCCCAATGCGGGAAAGTCCTCCTTGACCAATCTGATTACCAAGGCTCATCCCACCGTGGCGGAGTATCCCTTTACCACTTTGCATCCCCATCTGGGAGTCATCGAGTACCCGGAAACATATGATCGATTACTGCTGGCGGATATCCCCGGTCTGACCAAGGGCGCCAGCGAAAACAAGGGTTTGGGCCACCGTTTCCTGAGGCATATCGAACGGTGTAAGCTTCTCTGCCTCATGGTGGATATGGCCGGTGTGGACGGACGTAATCCGGGTGATGACTACCGGGACCTGTTATCCGAACTGGGAAACTATGATCCCAAGCTGTTGCATAAACCGCGGTTGGTCGTGGCCAACAAAATGGATGAGGATGCGGCCTTGGACAATCTGGAGGAGTTCAAAAAGAACCACTGCGCATCCGTCTCTCCCATATCCTGTTTGAGTGAGGAAGGTATACCGGAACTCCGCAAAACGTTTCTCGATGCAATGACCGTCGAAGCGTAGCGGAGTCGACCGATTCCCACCGCGATGTCCAAGGCTAACCCGCATATCTCACAAGTCTTCTACTGCGCTCCGGAATCCCGGCACTGGTGCGGATCACCCGCTCATCGGCGCGAAACCCACACCAGCACTCGATCTCCGTTCGCTCGCGACGAATTTTGTGAGATATGCGGGCTAACCGATAACCTTGCCGTTTTGATAAACCGTTCTCCCGGCCACAATCGTTTCATCGATTCTACCGGTGAGTTCTTCCCCCAGCCAGGGTGAATTCTTCGATTTGCCCAGCAAAGTTTCCTCCTCAACCGTCCATTTTGCCCATGGATCGAGGATGATGACATCCGCCTGCGCCCCCTCGGAAAGCGTTCCCGCGGGCAGATCGAGCAATTCGGCCGGTTTGTAGGTCATCAGCCCGATCATCTCCGGCAAGCTCATCCCGGCCTCCTCGCACAGAACCTCCCGACAGACGGCAAAACAGGTTTCCAACCCGACGACTCCGAAAGGGGCGTAATCGAATTCCCGGTCTTTCTCGTAGTTGGTATGAGGGGCGTGGTCAGTTGCCAGAATATCGAGGGTTCCGTCTTTTATACCCTTGATCAGCGCCTGACGATCTTCCTCCGTTCTCAGCGGGGGATTCATTTTAAAATTGGTATTGTAATCTTGGATGCAGGCGTCAGTCAGGGCCAGATGATGGGGAGTCACTTCGGCTGTGACCTCGACTCCCCGCTGCTTGGCCCGCCGCAAGACTTCGACCGCTCCGGCGGAGCTGATGTGTTGCATGTGGATGTGGGCCCCGGTCAGTTCGGCGAGCAGGGTATTTCTTGCCACAATGATATCCTCGGCCGTAGATGGCCAACCCATCAAACCCAACCGCAGCGACATTTCCCCTTCATTCATGACCCCGCCTTTCGTCAGGTTCATATCCTGACAGTGGTCCATGATGGGGAGACCGAACATGGAGGCAGTCCCCATCATCGCTGATGGCCACCACACCGGCCCGCTTCAGGCTGCCGATTGGGGCCAGTCGTTCACCCTTTCGATACACCGTTATGCAACCTGTGGGGTATACATTGACCACGGCGCCTCGCTGCGCCGCATCGACGATGTATTGAATGGTTCCCGCGTCGTCGGCCGGGGGATTGGTGTTCGGCATGCAGACCACAGAGGTAAAACCACCGGCTGCCGCCGCCCACGAGCCCGTTTCAATGGTTTCCTTATGGGTTTGCCCGGGTTCGCGAAAGTGGACGTGGATGTCGACCAGACCCGGGCATACCACCCGTTTGGAGGCATTGGTAAGCCTGGCGGATTTTGCCTCCTCGGCAGAAATCGAACCCACGATCTTTCCGTCCTTGATAAACAAATCCCCCACCTCGTCCCGCTCGTTCTTCGGATCGATTATGCGGCCGTTTGAAATGATCCTGATTTCCTTCATTTGTCGGCGGAATCCAATCCCGATACGGATGCACCACTGCAAAGGTACAATACAGCCATTCGGGTTGCTATCCCATTGGTCACCTGATCGAGTATGACGGAATGTTCCGAATCGGCTAGATCCGAGTCGATTTCTACCCCCCGGTTAATGGGCCCCGGATGCAGGATGATGGCATTGGGTTTCAACCAGGAGGCTCGCAGTTTGTTTAAACCGAACATGCTGGTGTACTCGCCCGTGGAAGGGAAATGGGAAGTGGACTGGCGCTCGTGTTGAATCCGCAAAAGCATGACCGCGTCCGCTTCGGCCAAGGCGGTCCGGAGGTCGTGCACCACCTTGACCCCGAGAGATTCAAATCGGTTGGGTACCAGGGTGGCTGGTCCCGCCACCGTAACTTCCGCGCCCAACTTGGTGAGGGAAAATATATTCGATCTTGCTACCCTGCTGAAAAGAATGTCTCCAAGAATGGTAATCTTTTTGCCTTCCAGACGGCCCAGTTTTTCCTTCATGGTAAAGCCATCGAGTAAGGCCTGGGTGGGGTGTTCATGGGCTCCGTCCCCGGCATTTATGACCGGGATGTCCAAAATGCCGCTCAAGTACTTGGCCGCACCTGCGGCCGAGTGCCTGAGAATAATCATGTCTGCGTTCAAGGCGCGAATATTCATGGCCGTGTCCCGGAGGGTTTCCCCTTTGACGAAGCTGCTGGCAGCCGCGTTCAGGGAGATGACGTCGGCGCTCAACCGAGTGGCGGCCATTTCAAAGGCCAGCCTGGTCCGGGTGCTCGGTTCCAGAAAGAGATTGACGATGGTTTTCCCCCTCAGGGTCGGGACCTTTTTTACCGACCGGGCCAGAATGCGCTTAAAACCTGCCGTTACCTGAAATAGAGTTTTCAGCTCCTCCCTGCTCAGGGGTTCGATGGCGATCAGGTCCTTGCGGTTCCATTTCATGGTCAGTTTGTAATGGCAATGGAGTCGGGCAGGTCCGGGTCGTTGTTTATGGAAACTTCCACCCGTTGATCCAAATGCGTCTCCAACCTCAAACCAACATAATCGGGTTGGATAGGCAAGCAGCGTCCACCTCGTTCGACCAAGACCGCCAATCGCACGCAATCGGGCCTGCCCTGGTCGAAAATTTCGTTCAAGGCGGCGCGAGTGCTACGACCGGTAAAAATGACGTCGTCGACCAAAATGAGGGTGCGGTCATCCACGTCGAAGGACAGGTTGGCAAAGGGCTGAATATTGGGAACGGGATTGGAGGAAATATCATCGCGGTGAAATGAAATGTCGACCACGCCGCAGGGAAGGGGCCTCCCCAGGTTGTCCGAGATCATGCGGGCCAATCGCTTGGCCAGCTCGGTGCCACCCCCGGCAATTCCGATTACGGCCAGGTTTTCGGAATTCTTGTGCGCTTCGGCCAAATCGCGCGCCAGTCTTTGAATTGCCGCTTCGATCGCTTCAGCCGGAGGTTGTTCGGGGGATTTCATGGCGCCAAGATAGAAGAACAATTCCTCTATGGTGCAACGACTTTTCCTAACTTTTTGGAGCCAGGCTTTTTTCAATACGAGCCTTGGATAATCGGCCCGAATGCCCCGACCAGACTACTCTGCCTTCCGCATCGACAATAACGGCATAGGGAATATGGGTTACATTGAGGGCCCTGCCAAATTCGCCATTGCTATCCACCCCCACGGGGTAGAGGAGTTCTTGGGAGCGGATGTATTCCCTTACGTATGGCAAGGGTTCCCGGGTCAAGGCGACGAATTGGATGCCGGTTCCCTCAAGTTCACCATACAGGCTGTTCAGGTCGGGAAACAGTGCCACACAGGGACCACACCAGGAAGCCCAGAATTCGATGACCAATGGTTTTCCCGATTGCGGTCTGTCCCCCTGTGCCATGGGGAACTCGTAGTTCAACAACCCGGCCTCAGCCAGTGTGGCCGGGTTGTTCCTTTCGCAACCGGCCAGGGTTAGCGCTGCGGCGAGGATGCTGATGAGGTGGACCGATTTCATGATGGTAAGCTCAACCAGTTTTTCACCATTTCAAAGTTCTGCCGACATTCTTCGGCCGGATTCTTGTCAAACCGATAGTGCTCGATGGATAGGATCCCATTAAATTTTATTTCCTTCAACTTTGCCACGCAATCCTCCAAGGGGATGCACCCTTTACTGTAGAGGCATGTGGTAGCTTCTTCGGTGGATTTAATGTTTTTTAATCGAACCATCTTGAGGTTTGGGGCGAGGGCTTCAAAGGCATCCATCAGGTCGACGCCCATCCGGTGAAACCAGGCGGTGTCAAAGGCCGCGCCGATGATATCGTGGTTGTCGTAGCCGATCCTTCGCAACATGGAATCGGTGTCTTTTTCGCGGCGGTTTACCAGGGCGATTTCCAGGTTGTATCGACGCAAAATTTCCACCGCCACTTCGCGGTGTGTGGCCAGAAAGGGCGCAGAACCCGTCAGCAACCGGACTTCAATGGCGTTGGCCAATCGGCATGCGGCCTCGAATTCCAATTGGTTTTCACCCCAATTTCCCGCCATGCTGGAAATTTTAATGCCGTGTTTGGCAATGAGGGAGTTGGCAATCTTGGTGTGATCTTTTGTCGCCCAGGCCCAATGCAGGTGAGCCATCCAAAGATCGATGGCCTGGAATCCCAGGTCCTTGATTTCCCTCAACAGGGCATTGAACCGTTTCCGGAATGTGTCGATGGGACGAAAATAGTCGTTGGTCGCATTGTTCCCCTGGTACCAACCCTCCGTAACTTGATACCCGAGTTCCCGGCCCACGAAATTTGCCGTAATGAACGAAATGGAATTCATCCCATGCTTCTTTAAACCTGCCTCTCGTATCCCAGCAAGACTTGTTCCCGGGCCCGTTCCAAATTTTAAATTAGATTATTATGGAATCGTTCTGGTTCATTTCAGTTTATCGACTGCGTTGCCATCTTCCAACAACGCGGATCCAAACAATTCCAGACGCTCCACCTGGTATCGCTTACAGATAACATCAACCGCTTGCTGTTTTTTTTGTCCGGAGATCACTGGTTTCATGATAAAGTGAATTCAAAAGTTTAATGGGTTCTCCATCAAGGTTGATTTGGTGACCCCATCCCCGCCCACTTCGAATTACACCATGACCTGGATTGATTGGACCATACTGCTTTGCTACTTGGGCGCCATCCTTGCCATGGGGTTTTATTTGTCCGGAAAACAGAAGGATGAAAATTCCTTTTTTCTGGGCAACCGGAATATGCCTTGGTGGGCGGTGACGGTTTCCATCGTGGCGACCTCCCTCAGCGCCGGAACTTTCGTCGGACTCCCACAAGTGTCTTTCAAGGGGGATTTGACCTTTCTTCTGATACCCATGGGAAGCACTATCGGTGGGATTTTAGCGGCTGTTCTGATAATTCCAATATTGTACAGAGCCAACACGCTGACCATCTATGGATATCTGAGAGGGCGTTACGGGCCAAAAACTGAAATGGCCTGTTCCTGGTTTTTCCTGGTTGGAATCTTGTTGGCTCAGGGCGCCAGACATTTTATCGCGTCCATTGTGGTATCGCTCATGCTATTCGGGTCCTCCGATACGGCCTACTTGCTGATTTCCATCATCATTCTTGGCATTATTGCCACCATTTACACCGCGGCGGGGGGTATTCATGCAGTTATCTGGACGGATGTGGTGCAGGTGGTAATTCTGACCCTGGCAGCTCTGTTCTGTATCGGTTTTCTTTTGCTGCAGGTACCTGTTGGGATTCCGGAAATGGTGGACGCCCTCAAGACGGCCCCTGAAGGCAATAAATTGCAATGGTTCAATGCGGAGTTCGATCTCTCCGTTACCTACACCGTGTGGACCGGATTGATTGCCTACATGCTGATGAACATCGCTCAATACGGTTGCGATCAGGATATGGTGCAACGAATGATGACCTGTAAATCGGCGCGCAAGGCAACCTGGTCCATGATCCTTTCCCGTGTGATATCCTTTCCCATTGTCGTTCTGTTCCTGATCATTGGCCTATTGCTTTATCTCTTCTATTCCCGGCCGGATCTCATGGGAGCGTCGATGCCGACAGATTTGGTGACCGATACCAGGAATGTATTCCCTCAGTATATTCTCGCCCATCTACCGCGCGGGGTAGTCGGATTGGCCGTAGCTGGGATGCTCGCCGCCTCGATGAGTAGTTTCGATTCGGCGGCCAATGCCATGGCCAGTACGATTCAGGGAAACCTCCGAAAACAAAAAGAACTGAGCGAGAATAGATCCGTCGAAGTGAAGGCTTTGTCCCTCTTGCAGTCCCGGCATACCGTCTATTGGATGGGGGGCGGCCTGACCCTCTTCGCCGTTGTAGCGGTATTACTTCAGCAGGCCGGTGGGCAGGGGTTGATCGACTTCTCCCTGGGTGTTTTGACCTTCGCTTACTCCGGGCTTTTTGGAGTTTTCATGGCCGCCATCCTGACGAAACGGGGAAACGAAACTTCCGCCGTTCGCTCCCTCTGGGCGGGCGCTTTGGTGGTGCTTTCATTCCAGCCCTACATCATGCCGTACTGGAGTAGGCTCCTGTTCGGCCATGCCCTGCAAATCGCCTGGCCCTGGTGGTTCTTCTTTGCCGGCCTGGTTAGTTTTCTGGTCTGCGTCTCCGGAAAGCGGAGTGGAGGAGATTAATTGGAGACATCCGGGTTAGATGCCGTTTCGTGGGATCGCGGCGAATAGCCGCTCCTACTCGAAATGAAGTTATAAATTCCGGTTTCCGGGATAGACTTGACCACGTTTGTCATCTATGCTTATCTGCATAAGCATATAACATTCATCATGACCCGCTGGACTTTAGTTATTCCTGAGAAAACCAACCGAATGCTTCGTACCCATTTAGCGATACGTGGGGCCAAAAAGGGAGATTTGTCCAAGTTCGTTGATAAGGCTGTCCGTCAAACGCTTTTTCGCGAGGCAGTTGCTGGTGTTAAGGACAGGAATGCTGCTGATTCTGATTTGATCGAAGCCGCCATAGAGGAAGCGATCGAACGGTCTCGTGAAACTCGTTCTTGATACCAACATTTTAGTCAGTGCTTTGCTGACTAAGAATACTCCTCCGGATCAGCTTTATCAACAATGGGTTGGCGGACTCTTCGATTTAGTCAGTTCAGATTGGCAGTTGGATGAATTGAAAAGGGTGCTTGGCTACAAAAAGCTACGGCCTTTTATTCTGAAAAGTGAGGCCAGTCTTCTAATCGAAAATCTGGATTCAATCGCCTTTATGGCTTCGGATCTTGTCCCTTGTTAGGTTTCTCCGGATCCTGCTGACAATTGGATCATCGCAACCGCAATCGCAGGTGAAGCGAACCTGATCGTCAGTGGCGATAAAAGTGATCTGCTTGCACTTGGTTCAGTGCGGGGCATCGAAATTCTTAATCCAAGGGCTGCGTTAAATTTGTTCGTTTAACCCGGATATCTCAGTATGCCGCGGACTTCAGAGGTTGTCCAATCAAGTAAAAAGCAGATTATTTCATAATCGATAACCCCAATTTCCTTCATTTATCGCTTTGGTGGAGCGAAACGTGGCCGCCCACACTGGCGACTTGGAACATGGAGGCGCGCGGGTGTCTGGGCAGGCCGGTATGGTCCAGGATTTGTCCCTGTTTTTTCAGACGGTCCTGCAATTCCTCGATGTCGATATGGCGAAGTTCCCGATTGGATGAAATGGCCAGCGCCGCGGCTTGGCCTCCTCCCTGACCCTGAGCCATGGACAGCGGAATGACCCGGGTGGCCGCCTGGGCCTCGTGAGTTGCGCCGAAAGCGCGCCCGACCACAAGTAAACCGTCAATGGTCTTGGGAAGCAGGCTTCGGTAAGGAATCTGGAAGGTGGGCGGACCAACGTAGGCATCGTTGTGGCCGTCGTTGCTGGGGGCGTGAATATCTACATGATAGCCACCCAGGCTGATCACGTCTTTGAATTGGGTTCCCTTGGCCAGATCTTCCCCGGTCAGCAAGTACTCCGCGTCGGCCATATGGTAGGTCTCGCGAATGCCGATTTGGTGGGGAGTGCCGGACAGAAACACCTTTTTGCATCCTGGAACATATTTGCGCAGGAAGTCTATCCATTGCCGCGTTTGCTTCATGCCCTCCTGTTCGGCTTTGGTGAAACTCTCCGGGTCGGTCGGATCGAGGCCTTCGATGCAGGAGGCGACCGTGGTAATTTCCCCGGTTTTGGGAAAAACCAGACCGGGCATGACTCCGCGAGATAGCTCGAGACCGTCCCGACGCGCTTTGGCGATCAGTTTACGCAATCCACCGATGATAAAGATCTCCGCTTCCACCATTTGTTCCAACAGGGCCTCTATGTTATCGATGGGAAAGGGTCGTATGTCGTCCGGATTTTGGCGGAAATAATCCAGCAGGGGATCCACGTCCACCCCGCCCAGAGTTATGGTATAGGAAGCCACCTGCGTTTTGTGGTCGCCCGCTCTGCCTTTCACCATTCTGGCGCCGGCCATGCGGGCGATATCTCCCGAATCGGTGCAATCCATAATGACTTTGCCCTTCAAGTGGTGAACCCCCCCCTTGTTCGTCATGTAAATCCCAGTGGCGCGCCTGCGGCCATCGGTGCCCGATTCATCGAAATCCACATCTACAACAAGACTGTGGAGTATCACATCGATGCCGGCCTTCTTGACCTCCCGCATGGATACGATTTTCCACCAGTGAGGATTGACCGCTATGGTGCTGGAGCAAACCGGGTCCATGTAGAAGTCCGAAGCTCCTCCCACCTCCCAAAGTCGCTCGATAAATTCGAAGGCCACGCCGCCGATCACGCGCTGTCCGTTCAGATTATGGTAAGCCATCCAGGGTAGCCCAGTCGTCGCATTGCCACCCAGGAATCCGTAATACTCGATAATGCAAACCTTCGCCCCATCTCGGGCGGCTGCCACGGCAGCGGAGATTCCGGTCGTGCCGCCACCGACGACGATGATATCGTATTCCCGGCCCTCCTTGACCTCGAATGTTTTTTGCTGATGGGTCATGTGTTCCAAATTTACTCCCCAAAATAGTATTTTCCGTAGGAGCGGCTTTACGCCGCGATTCTGTCTTCTCTACAAGTAAAGAATTAGATTCAAAAGGGGGCTCGTTTCATTCTGCCAGCGAATAAGGCTCGTTTGAAAAAAATACCATTAACTCGCACAGCCCACTTCGGGCTTTCACCCAACTTGTTTACCGACTAAACCATTGAGATGATTTTGACCCAATACCCGGCGGGGATTCAGTGGGTTGAACAACATTTGTCGCTTTACCCGAATTGCCGGAAACCTAACGGAAGAAAATCATGGTTAGAACCTCAGTTAATTTTGTCCTCCACACCATTCTTTGCGGCAGTGTAGCTCTGCATTTCACTGGGTGGGGAAGCGACTTGTCCTATGACTATCGACTGGAAGCGCCTTTGGCATCGTATTTGAACGATCAGGAATTGTTCGATGCGTTTGCTGAAGATTATTCAGCCTTTCTGGAAGAGGCTGTCAGGAAACCGGGATTGAGTGCGGAGGACCAAAGGCTGCTGCAAGCCGGA
>JAABVD010000093.1 GCA_014529615.1 Opitutia bacterium | reverse complement strand
TGGTAAACCGCCTGGCGAATCTCCGGTTCGGCAAAACGCTCCGCCGCCTGGTTGAAACAGATGTAGGCAAAGTTCATGCCCGGTTCGTGATAAACCCGGTAGGCAGGGTCCTGCAAAAGCGGTTTCAGTTCCGAGGGCTGCATGCCGTCGAGACCGTCCAACTTGCCCGCTTTCAACTCCAGAAGACGCACGGCGTTATCCCGCACTACTTTTAGAACCAGCCGGTCGTAACTGGACGGTTCGGCCCAGTAATCCTCAAACCTTTCAAAAACGATGGCCTGATTGGGTTCCCAACTGACAAATTTGTAGGGGCCGGTTCCGACGGGATGCCGGACCATGTCCTCCCCGTAATCCAGCAATGCCTGAGGGCTGATCAGGTAAGCGGGGAAGGAGGCGAGGGAATAGAGAAGCGTTGCGTTGGGTTGCTTCAGGCCGAAATGCAGGGTCATGGGACCGGCTGTCTCCACCTCTGTAATATCATCGTAGAGGTAATTCCAATACTGGAACAGGGCCCCCGGAAGATGGCCGGGGTGGGTCTGGTCCATCTGCCGTCGAAAGGAGAACGCGGCCGTCTCGGCGTTGAGAGGCGTGCCGTCGTGGAACAGGACCCCTTCCCGCAGTTCAAACCGGATACTCAATCCATCCTCCGACACCTGGAAAGATTCCGCCAGCCAAGGTTCAATCCGGAGGGTGCCGGGTTTAAAACGAACCAGGCCCTCGCAAACCTGGTTGAGCGCTTTGACGGATTCACCGTCTTCCACGTCGGCGGGGTCCAGTTTCTGGGAATCACTCCCCCGGGCGAAAACAAAGGTTGTTCGGGCCGCACCCGAAGATGAGTCCCGGCCACATCCGAAAATAGAACCGGCCAAAATCGCTCCCGCCAGGACCAGCCCCATTCTCGTGACCCACCCAGGGGCTGAATGTATCAAACCCATCTCAAATTGACCTTCATCTCGATGCTGGGATTCAGACTCAGGTAAACGGGGCATGTATGGGCAATTTCCACTATTTCGCGCTTTTCCGCCTTGTTGAACCGGTCCGGTAATTGGAGATCCACGTCCAATCGAGCAATGCGACGGGGCGCGTCGGCCGACATGATCTTGTCCACCCGAACCTTTGCCCCGGTCAAGTCCCAACCCCTGGATTGCCCCTTGATCCCAATCGTTGTCACCATGCAGGATCCCAGGGCCGTAGCGCAAAGATCGGTGGGGGAAAAGGTTTCCCCCTTTCCCTGATTGTCGGTCGGCGCGTCGGTATCCATGGTGGCACGGGATGGTTCGTGCGTGGCCACGGTGTGCAAATCGCCGGTGTATTCCAGTTTAACGGTAACCATCTCAATGCAAGCTTCCCGGAGACTGATTGGGGCGAGTGGCTCCGTCAAGGCAATGCGGTTCCCCTGCTCTCGGCCCCCCGGGTCCAACCGGAACGGGAGCCTCCCTCGGCGCCGGGGGACGCCTTTTTGGTGACGGGATCACGGGGGGATTGGTCCCGGCCGCGGCAGAAGGCCCTTGACTTTCTCGGGTGTGGAACAAAACCACTTCATAACCATGTCCAAAATCGAATACCAAACCCCGGGAGGTGCTACGGTGACGCGCAGCGTGGTGGAGCTTCCCTATGCGAAGGCGCTGGACGAGGCCTTTGACGCCATCGACCATTACCAGGGAGCGCTGTTTTGCAGTGGCTACGAATACCCGGGAAGGTACAGTCGATGGGATATCGGTATCATTAAACCGCCGGTGGAGATCATTGGGCGGAACCGCAAATTCGAAGTCAACGCCCTCAATGAGCGCGGACAGCGCATCCTGCAAATGATCCGCCCCGCTTTGCAGGGGCAATCCTACATCCGGAGTTTGGATGCCGGCCCCAATGCCCTTTTCGGGGAGGTGGTTGCGATGCCGGATTACTTTCCCGAGGAGGAGCGCAGCAAGCAACCCGGCCTCTTCTCGGTCCTTCGTTCCGTGTGCGCGTTTTTCGGATCGGACAGCGACCCCTATCTGGGATTGTTCGGGGCTTTCGGTTACGACCTCGTCTTTCAATTCGAACCGATCCGGTTACGGCATCCGCGCCCGAAGGATTACGCCGACGCCCACTTGTTTTTCCCCGACCAGATATTCGTGGCGGATCATCGCAAGGAGACGGCGGAAGTTCGCAATTACGATTTCCATATGGGCTCTCACCAAACGGCGGGCATACCCCGGGAGGGAAAATATTTTGAACTGCCCCGGCCGAAAAACCGGGAGCAGCGCTCCGACCACAAACCGGGTGAGTACGCCGGCAAGGTCGAAGCCATACGGGAGGGGACGCGCAAAGGAGACTTCTTCGAGGTCGTGTTGAGCCAGGTCTTTTCCACGGGTTTCCGGAAAACCCCGCGAGAATTGTTCGATAAGATGCGGTCCGTCAACCCGAGTCCCTACGAGTTCCTGATCAATTTGGGGCGGGAACAATTGGTCGGGGTTTCACCCGAGATGTTCGTCCGGGTTGCGGGCAACCGGGTGGAGACCTGTCCCATCTCGGGAACCGTCCCCCGGGGCAACGACGCCATCGAGGATGCCGACCGCATTCTCGAACTCATAACCTCAAAAAAGGACGAAGCCGAATTGACCATGTGCACCGACGTGGACCGCAACGACAAGTCGAGGGTTTGCAAACCGGGCACCGTCAAGGTCATAGGTCGTCGTCTGATCGAGGCCTATTCGCGCCTGTTTCACACCGTAGACCACGTCGAAGGAGAATTACTGGACGGTTACGATGCCATAGACGCCCTTTTGTCCCACATGTGGGCCTGCACCTTGACCGGCGCCCCCAAACCGGCCGCCATGCAGCAAATCGAGGACCTGGAAAATTCACCCCGCGAGTATTACGGCGGAGCCGTCGGATTTATCGGTTTCAATGGCGATATGAATACCGGCATCACCATCCGAACCATTCACTCGAAGGACGGTCTGGCAAAATTCCGGGTGGGAGCTACTTTGCTGTGCGATTCGGACCCGTCAGCCGAGGACAGGGAATGCCGCACCAAGGCCAGCGCCTTTCTCGACATATTGGCAGGACGGCCTCCCCCATCCCATCCGGGATTTATCGTTCCCTCCCGCGAAGACTTCAATCCGCGGGTGTTTTTCGTGGATAACGAAGATTCCTTTGTCCACACCCTGGCAAATTACTTCCGGCAAGCCCAAGCCGAGGTCATCACGGTCCGGGCAGGATTTCCCCTGTCCATGCTCGACCAATACGAACCCGACCTTGTCTTCATTTCACCCGGTCCCGGAACCCCTGAGGATTTCCGCGTTCCCAAGCTGGTGGCCCATTGTGTGGAAAAAGGGCTTCCCTGCTTTGGGGTATGTCTGGGCCTTCAGGGCATGGTGCAGGCTTTTGGTGGGAGGTTGGATTTGCTGGATCATCCCATGCACGGAAAACCCTCCCAAATATCCAACAATCAACGCGGCATTTTTAAGGGATTTCCACCCCGGTTCCAGGCCGGACGGTACCATTCGCTATTTGCCAGGCGGAACGATCTTCCCCAATGCCTGGATGTCACCGCCCAGAGCGAAGATGGAACCATTATGGCCATCCAGCACAAGACCTTGCCCTATGGAGCGGTTCAATTTCACCCCGAGTCGATCCTGACCTTGCGGGGCAATCTGGGATTGAAATTGATTCACAACGTATTGCACAACCTTTTGCCTGATCAATATTTTGCGGGTGAATGACGGCTTACGATAATTTCTGCATCCCTATCTCAAATTCCCCCCGGCCAGTATATGCGAAGTAATGAGCGCCCTAGGCGAGCCATCCGGATAACCGGTCTCATCACAGTGGCCCTTCTCGGATTTCTATTCTGGGTCATCTACGGTAAGACCCCCGCCCCGGCGGCGGCAAACTGGATCGGCCACCTGCCCACTGTCAACGCCTCCCTCAACGGACTGGCTGCCTCTTTACTGCTCATGGGATTCGCCGCCATCAAGGCGGGAAGGAAGGGCCTGCACATGGCCATGATGATTGCGGCGACGTTGGCATCGGTTACCTTCCTGGCCGGATACATCCTGCACCACTATTATTACGGGGATACCCCCTTCACGGCCTCGGGCCTTATCCGGCCCCTCTACTTTTTTATTCTGATCAGCCATATCCTCCTCTCCATGGCGCTCGTCCCCCTGGTTCTGCTGACCTTGTACTTTGCCCTGAGCGGCCGGTTCGTCTCCCACAAGGGCATAGCCCGGTGGACCTTTCCCATATGGATGTACGTGTCCGTGACCGGGATCCTGGTCTACCTGATTTTGAATACCTTCAACGGGCGATGAAATGGATCCCTTTCCCCATCTCCCCCGGCAACCGGGGAAAATCGATTGCCTCGGTGGTGGCCTTTTTTCCTTCATTATGCATCTAATTGGGGAAATTTTGCTTAAAAACCCTATATTCGCGGAATGTATCAGGTGACTTTCAGTGACCAAAGCATGCGGGAGCTCAATAAGTTGGACACCTTGAGCCAGATGGCCCTGATCGAGGAAATTACCCGGTTGACTCCACATGCCCTGGAGGAGGTGGAGGACGAGTTGAGCAAGTTCACCCGGAAAGGGAAAACCTATTATCGGCTGAGAACCGGCGAATACCGTATCTACTTTGAAGTAAAGGACGATATCCTGTTCAGCCACGTCATCCTGGACAAAAACTCGATGGCCGATTTCGTATTTCGAACCAAACTCCCCTTTAGCGAAGAACAGGCAATCGAGCAGCACCAATCCTTTTGGCAGTACCTGGAAAGCCTCATGAAGTAATTGACCCGGATGAGCGAACCCCCCATGGATCCGAAATACACAGACCCGGATCAAGCCAGTAAAATCTATTTCCTGCCTAATCTGGCTACTGCCTTGAATCTATTTTGCGGTTTCGCTGCGGTGATTCGCTGTATCCAGGCGCGCTTCGTCGCGGACGATTTCGGGAAATCCCCCCAGCAATTGTACACCGAAGCGGTTTGGCTGATTCTCGCCGCCATCTTATTCGACATCCTGGACGGGCGATTGGCCAGGTTGGGGGGAAGAGAAAGCCTGTTCGGCAAAGAGTTCGATTCCATAGCCGATGTGGTATCCTTCGGAATGGCGCCATCCCTCATGGTCTTTTTTCTCATCCTTTCCCCCACCCAGGGTTATCCTTTCTTTCGGGATATCGGATGGATCATCGGCTTTATTTACTTGTTGTGTGTGGCGGTGCGGCTGTCCCGGTTCAACGTAGTCACCCATCCCTTGATCAGTGAAAGCGAGTTGCCCGCCTCGAAGCATTTTATCGGGCTGCCCGCGCCAGCCGCAGCCGGAATGATTTCCTCCCTGGTGTTACTCCTCAACAAGTTTGATCTCAAAGGGTATTCCATCGCCCTACCCATCCTCATGCTCATGATCGCATTTTTGATGATAAGCCCGATCCATTATCCGAGCTTCAAGTACATCGGCTGGACCACGCGGCTGAATTTCCGCTTCTTCATTCTCATTATCGTCATTGTCAGCATCTTGGCCATCGTTCGGGAAATCGGCATTGTGCTGATATTCCTCGGCTACCTGTTTTACGGATTGTTCCTCCACCTGCGGCGACGACGCTACCGGCCAAACGGGGAAACCCCCGACCAATAAGTCTGTGAATTATGTTGCAATTGACTCTGGTAATTCCCAACAAGTCCCCTATTTTGGGGACGATCTCAACAAGATGGGTTTCATTCACACGATTATTGGATGGCAAAAAGGACTCCAAACCGTCGCCGATCAACTATATAGGGAACTTGTATAAATTATTCACATCCCTTAATAATATGAATAGAGTTAAATTGTACATTCCTCATATTATTGGGCATGTAAACACCTAGAATCATTTTGTCTTCCTTCATGAAGTTCACCATTAACCGAGATCACTTCTCCAATGGGCTGCAGCAGGTCCTCAATGTCGTGGGAACCAGGGCGACAATGCCCATTCTCAGCAACGTTTTGATTGAAGCCGCCGAGGGATATATTTCACTGACCACCACCAATCTGGACATGGGGATTCGGTGCCGCATCAAAGCCGAAGTGGGCGAGGCCGGGGGCTTGACCTTGCCGGTCCGCAAGTTAGCTACGATTATCCGGGAATTGCCCAACCTCGATGTCGGGGTGCGGTCAATCGACCACCAAGCGGAAATTTCCTCGGGGGGTTCCCAATTTCTGATCAATGGGATTGGTCCGGAAGAGTTTCCCTCTCTCCCCACTTTCAGCGACGACCGGCAATTCATTCTTTCCCAGGAAACCCTCGCTAAGATGCTTCGGAGCGTGTCTTACGGTCAATCCACGGATGAGAGTCGCTACATTCTCAACGGCGTTTTCTTCAACTTTGCCGAGGACAAGTTGACCCTGGTGGCAACGGACGGGCGCCGCCTGGCCCTCATCAGCAAAGAGTTGGAGATTGAGAATTCAAATCCCGGCAACCTGATTCTGCCGGCAAAATCAGTTACCGAATTGTTGCGGCTCCTCGGTCAAGCGGATGAAATAAAAATTTGGTTCAGCGATCGCCAGGTCGCCTTTCAAATCGGCACCGAGGAAGGAAAGGAAGGACTGAAGGACCACATCTACCTGATTTCCAAAATTGTCGAGGGGAATTACCCCAATTACCACCAGGTCATTCCCAAGGAAACACGCCACCGGGTCAAAATCGGGCGCGAAGATCTCCTTCACTGTATTCACCGTGCCGCCTTGGTAACCAACGAAAAAAACAACTCCGTCACTATGAAAATTCATAACGACAAGTTGGAGATCAACGCTTCCAGTCCGGAATTGGGGGAATCGCATGAATCGCTCGGCGGCATTCCCTACGAGGGCCCGGAGGTGAAGATCGCATTCAACCCGCAGTTCCTGATGGACCCCTTGAGGAGCTTGACCAAGGACGAGGTCTTTTTCGAGTTCAAGGATGAGTTGAGCCCTGGTGTTTTTCGCACCTTGGAAAGTTTTCTTTGCGTGGTCATGCCTATTCGGATCCATTAGGTTTCCGGAGATTTACCTCAAGGAGCCCGGACCCGAATTTTTTCCGTTCCTCGCACTATAAGATTGTATGGATTTGATCCCGGCAGATGTCCAGTGGCACAATGTGGTCATTCCTCTGTTTTTGGCCGCCACCTTGCTGCTGACTTGGTGGAATGGCCGTAAGGCCTCCTTGCTGCTGGCCATTCTGAACCGATGGATGCGTTGGATCACTTTTTCTCTGGTTGCGGCCTTCCTTTCCTTTTCCGCCGAATGGTTTGCCAAACCCTTTTGGACCCTGGTCCTGGTGTTTTTCCTCGGTTGGTTCCTGATTGAAACGATTTACCATTGGATCGCGATCAAGGCGCTGAGCCAGAGTTCCGTTCCCCTCTTTCCCGCATTTAAAATCAATCCCCAAGGCGAGGAGTGGCCCAGCCGGAAGCGGATTTTTGCCCTGCGCCAATGGCTCAAGGACAATGAATTCAAGTCCGTTTGTTCCCTGAAGGCGACGCTCGTTTCCGACGTCACCTTGCGCATGCACGTCTTCCAGAGCCACGATCATAAACACCGGATCCAGATCTTGCTCATCCCTCAGCGCCACGGCGCCGTGAACATGTGTTTCACCATCGTATCTCAAACCGTGGAAAAATCGCGGTTTGTGACCGACAATATGTTTTTGCCCTTTGGGGGCTTCTACCCGGAAAACTGGTATCTCCAACGCAAACCGCTGGCGCGCAACTTAATGGGATTATACCATCAACACTTGAGGCGTTTGGAAAATACCAAGGAAGTATTTGTCGACTGGGAGGATGATCCCCTGGACGACGTCAATTTCCAGCAAAAGACCCTGGAGCGCGTGAATACCGATCTGGGATTCCTTTTTCCCATAGCCCAGCGGGAGGAGTTTGGGAAGATCACCTGGGAGGGACGTTACCGCGTTTGGAAGGAAATCTGGATGCTGAACTACCTGGGAATATCCTAAAGATCGAGTGCTGGGGTGGGCTTCGGGCAGAGGCGCGGATGAAGCTGGGTCGACACCCTGCAAAGACGCGAATCCAGCGAAATCCGCACCAGTGCCGATATTTCGGAGTGCAGTAGAAAATTTGTGAGAAATGCGGGCTAGCCCCCGATATAGGACATCTCCACCTTGGTTGATGATGTCCCGGTCGGAAGTCGCGTCTTGCGCAATTCGGAGTAGCGATCATGGCGGCCCCGCCAAATCCTCCCCAGGGCCTCGATCAGGTCGCCATCCGATTTCAGGGTGTGGAGAAGCGGTTTCAGGTCCGTCCCCCGGGTGGCGAATAAACAGGTAAAGAGCTTTCCGTCGGCGGACAATCGCGCCCGATGGCAGTCCCGGCAAAAGGGTTGGGAAATGGAGCTGATCAATCCAATTTCTCCCTTCCCGTCCAGGAAACGGTATCGCTTTGCCACTTCCCCCCTGTAGTTCGGGTCAATGGGTTCAAGGGGAAACCGCTCCCCGATCATCTTCACGATTTCCGCCGCGGTGATCACCCGGGACGGGTCCCAGTGGTTGAAGTTGCCCACGTCCATGTACTCGATAAACCGGAGGGTCATTCCCCGATCCCGGAAATAGGTCGTCATGGGGAGGATGTCCCGCACATTTTTGCCTTTTTGGACCATCATGTTTATCTTTATGGGAAGACCGGCCGCGGCGGCCGCATCGATCCCTTTCAATACCCCGGAGACCGATTTTGCCCTCCCGTTCATCTTCATGAAGGTCTCATCCTC
>JAABVD010000003.1 GCA_014529615.1 Opitutia bacterium | reverse complement strand
TGCATACTTCTTGAGCATGGACCGGCCTCCAGAACTGTGCGCGGGCTGATCCCGGTTGGCGCCCAGGGGATTTCCGGGGTGCCAGCCCGCCAGTCGGGACCCCATCCGAAATCAGAGGGATAAATGTCCGTTGTTAGCCGCTCTTCGTATCCATGAAGCTGATCCGGCCCGAGAAAATGCATTTTACCGGACAACGCGGTATGGTAGCCGAGGTGGCGAAGATAGTGCATTAGGGTCGGTGCAGAGGCTGGCATTTCGCATTGGTGATCGAATATCCCCATTTCCGAAGCCATTCTTCCGGTCAACATTGAGAAGCGTGACGGTGCACAAATGGGATTGGTGCAATAAACCGTGTCAAAAACCACCCCTTCATCGGCTAATGTGTCTAGGTTGGGCATTTTTACGACCGGGTGGCCATAGGCCGGCAGGAAAGCCGGATTCACCTGGTCTGCCATGATAAGAAGAATACTGGGTTGCTTGGACATTCTGTGTTTAGCTTTCAGTCATTGCGGTTAATTCTTAATGAACGGGTATGAATCAGCAACATCCAAGGATATCCCAAAGCTCGGGTCGGCGCAGCTTTACGAGGGCTTCCATGAAATAATGGTCGCCGTACATAATCGATTCATCCACCCCGGAACGGCGTGGGTAATCCACGGTTCCGTGCATCAGTAAACCCGGTTTATCCGGATGATCAAAATCGATACAGGTATCGATCAAACCATGGACCATTCGCTCACCAGCCTGGGTGTAATCCTCCTCTCCGGTCCTGCGGCCCAGTTCAATCAGTCCAGTGGCCGCAATCGCACCGGCAGCTGAATCCACCGGTTCATTGGCATCGTTCCGGTCGAAGTCCCAGGGCGGGATGGTCTTCTCTCCCAATTGGGCGAGGAAGTAATCTGCTGTCTTTCGTCCCGTAGCCATCATCTGCTCCGACTCAAGAATAACTCCCATACGGGTAAATCCATAGAGGGTCCAGGCCTGACCCCGGGTCCAGCAGGAATCATCGTGCGCGCCCTGGTGGGTGCCTCTGTGGGTTACCTCGCCCGTTTCCGGATCATGATCGACCACATGGTAAGTCGCGCCATCCGGGCGGATGTGCTGTTCGCGGATTGTCGCGGCCGTCTGTACGGCGCTTTCATGCATGCGGTTATCTCCGGTCTCGTTTGCCGCCCAACAGACGATAGGCAGATTCATGACCGTATCGACAATCGCCAGCGCCAGGTACTCCTGTCCTTCGGACGGATCCCAGGCTGGAATGTATTTACCTTTTGGAACAAAGCGAGATGCGAGGGACCGGCCCGCCGAGATCGCCAGGGACCTGAGTTGCTCGTCGGCCTGGATGTTATGACCCCGCACACAACTGGGCTCGAAAAGGAAACCCATGTCGTGAGTCGAGCAGTCCATCGCCCGCGGAGCGAGGCGCATGGCCCAGGATCGCGCTGTTTTCAGGATGGCCGGATCCACGCGCAGCGCTCCCGCAAGCCACAGCATTCCTACAAAGAAGCCACCCGTCCAGCGCGCGTGTTCACTGAGCAACCAATCACCGTCTTTCGTCACATGTGGAAAGGCGGGCAAGCGGTCTGCATCGCGCAGGCATTTGGCGATACCCAACTCCAAAGCCCTGTCGAGAATATTACTGTTATCTTCCGCCGGATTCATCTTCATCTGTTGTTCTCCTTCCCCTGTATGATCCATTCTTTTATCGGTATCGGACATTCCTTATACCTCAGGCTCCTCATACAATACTCCCTTGGAGAAGTATTCCTCGATTTGATCTGCTGTGAAGTTCAGCTCCTTGAGTATATCCCTGCCATCCTGGCCACAGCGGAGGGCAATGTACCTAAGTTCGGGGACCTTTTCATCGTATCGCAAAGGATGGTTGATCAAGGTGGCCTTTGATTGCTTAATGGGCACTTCCCGCAGCATTTGGTTTGCTTCGACTTGAGGATCGACGCGCAGGTCACTGTAATCCTGTACCCGTGCGTACCAGATGCCTTTTTGGTCAAATTTTTCGGCCATGTCCGACAGGGGCAATTCCTTTAACGATTTTGCCAGCTCATGGGCAAACGCATCCCGTTCCTCGAGCAGATCTTTTTCAGATAGTTCCCTTAGCACTTTGTTATTGAGGATTTCTGCCAATGATCCGGCGGTGTTGTTCATCGAAATGGCCACAAAGCAGTCGGCCATCTGATAAATTCCGTAGGGCGCCGGATGATACCAGGTCGCCAGGTGGGGATCCCGCTTGAACACTTCGCTCGTAAGATCCGGCCGGCTCAGGAAGGATGTAAGCGGCTCGGTCTGCAAATCCAGGGCTGCATTCAAAAGATTTGCCTCGATATGCGTGCCCTCACCGGTTTGAAGCTGTTTTGCATAAGCCGCCGCAATTCCCATCGCTATGAGGGTTGAACCATGCTGATCGATAAGGGCGTTGCCTGCCGGGA
Source organism: Opitutia bacterium (assembly GCA_014529615.1). Taxonomy (GTDB): domain Bacteria; phylum Verrucomicrobiota; class Verrucomicrobiia; order Opitutales; family UBA2995; genus JAABVD01. The sequence continues at coordinate 30,600 of JAABVD010000003.1, read as the reverse complement.
CCGGTCGCGCCCCGTAGTCGCCCATGGTTGCAATCATGCCACTGCGCGCCTGAGCGAGCATGTCCTGCCCGGGTGCATCCTTCATTGGCCCTGATGAACCATAGCCAGTGGCCGAAACGTAAATGATATCGTGACGGATCTTGCGCACTTCCTCCAATCCATAGCCAAGCCGATCCAATACGCCGGGGCGAAAGTTTTCCACCAGGACATGCGACTGCTTGATGATGCGGTGAATGACTTCCCTGGAATCCGGATGCTTCAGGTTCATGGCAAGGCTGCGCTTGTTTCTGTTGGCGGAAAGGAAGAAGCTGCTTACGCCATCGACAAAGGAATCGCCACCCGACCACTTGCGCTCGAGCGGTCCACCGGGTGGTTCGATCTTGATAACGTCGGCCCCCATGTCTGCCAGATACTGCGTTGCCGCCGGTCCATGCAGGTAGTGGCAGAAACTAATAACCTTCATCCCTTTGAGTAGCATCTTTGCGTCCTTTCTGTAATTAACGGTGTTTGTACTCTGGAGCTCTTTTGTTGAAAAAAGCGTCGACGCCTTCCTTGGCATCCTCAGTGGCGAAGACGGCTTCGCTCATGTCGAGGGTGATCCGCACCGCTTCGTCACGCGATTGGTTTTCGATGTCGCGCAAGCCCTTCTTCATGATCTGGATCGCCCGGGCCGGGCGATTCACCAGTTCGACCGCAAAGCCGATCGCCGTGCTGAGGACCTCTTCGGTCGGCGCCAACCGGTTGATCAAGCCCCATTGGGCAGCCTCCTTGGCGGAGATGAACTCGCCGAGGAACATCAACTCCTTGGCGCGCGACTCGCCGATCAGACGGGGTAAACGGATCAGGGCGGCGCCCGGGTAGACGCCCAGTTTGATCTCCGGGAGCCCGATCTTCATGTCGTCGGCGCCGATACGAAAGTCGCAGCACAACGCCAGCTCGAATCCACCGCCCAGGGCGACGCCCCTCATCGCGGCGATAATCGGCTGGGGTAAATCCTCAACGCGATTGAAGACCTCGTTTTCGTAGCGGAGCTTGGACTCGATCACCTTTCCGGTCTCGATTAACCCCGGGAACTCCTTGATGTCAGAACCGGCGCCGAACGCTCGATCGCCCGAGCCGGTTAGAACGACCGCCCGGATGGAATCGTCGTTCGCGATCTCCTGCAACCGTTGGTCAAACACCCGCGTCATCTCCAGAGAAAAAAGATTCAAGGGAGGACGGTTAAGGGTAAGAATAGCCACCCCGTCTTGCCTCCTCTCGAGTGTTACCATTTGGGATGGGTCCGTGTCTTGTTCAGTAGAGTCTTTTGTCATTGGTAGAATGTCGTTGTAGTGAATAGGTGGATACGAAATTACTTTCGTGTTTACCCCTCCAGCGTCCGTTCAAGGGATGGACGCGGGATTGAAATAACCAGGTTTAGGGTCGACGGATTTGAGGGAGGATCTGCCGAGGGAATAGAGCTCCGACAGAGGAATTCGGACTACTTCCATGTCCTCCTTGTTTACTGAATAGATTACCCAAAGGTTATCTCTGACCACAACCGAATGTGGATACTGGTAGCCAGCACCCTTGAATTTCCCTTCGTATCGTCGCGGTGGTGGTATGAATTTGATGACGGCCATCCGATCGAAATTAAGACCGTCTCGGGACAATGAGATGGCAAGCATAGAGCGTCCGCCCTGACGGGGTGTCATCGGCAGGATGTTGTTGATCACGTAAACCTGGCCATCCGGTAGTTTTCCGGCATTGGTCCGCGCGACGGAATCCGGGAAATTGGTTCTTGTGGGGATCGTCCACTTGTTGCCCCCATCAAAGGAAAAGGAAACGTAATTTCGTCGAGGCCGCGAGGCATCTACCTCGGCGCGGGATTGGGTGTGGATGCTACCGCCGTCACGATAGAAGCGCACCCAGGTGCCGTCGGCGAGCTGCCATGGTGGACTCGGTTCATTCATGCGGTGTTCATCATCTGAATCCGGGTATTGTCTTGGCCCGAAGAGGAGCTGAGGCAAGTTGGCCGGCTCCTTAAAATAAGCGCTGATCTTGTCAACAAGCGAAGGATCTCCCGCAGGACGCGCAGGATAACCGGGTTCCGGTTCAGGGGCCGTGTCGGACAACCAGAATATTTCGCCGAGAGTTCCATCCGTTCGCACCTCTCGGGCCAGGAATCCGATCCGGACCCGCGATACTTCATTAAAACGATAGACCTTTTCTTCCAACTCCCGGTCGGCGCAGGTGACGGCGTAGAGTCGATCCTCAATCCTGGCAAAGCCCTGCGAGGTCTGAAAAGGATTGGGTTGTTCCGTCTCGGAAGCAGGCACGTTGTCTGCAAGCGGCGGAAACAAGACCTTCGGATCGGACCATGTTTCTCCGTCGTCGTTCGAATACCGGAATATGCTGCGCTGGCCCGAGGTGTTTTCATCACGGGCCTGGCTGTCCCAGCAGGCGAAGAGGATTCCCTGGTGATAAGTGAGGAAACCGTGGTGGCTAAAGGTTCCGGTCTCCGGGGTTGCATACCAAAGCTCTGTTGTCCTCACGTTTTCGAGAAAGTGGTAGCGAAAATCCGGTGCATCCCTAACCGTCCATTCGACCACCGGCATTCTGGCCAGTTGGGCAGCCGCCTCTGTTATACTCACGGTCACCGGAAGTATCAGTGAGAAAGCAAGAGAGAGTTTGTCGATGACGTTCATGGGGAGTGCTTTTGGTTGTTAAGGTATATCAGGAAAATGTTGCCACCTGCCTGGACGAGTTTCGCCAATGGAAGAATTAGTATTGGTTTTTGAATACGAGTGTTTTCAGCTGGCTCATTTCCTCGAGTGTGAATCGTCCGCCCTCGCGTCCGATGCCGCTCATTTTGTAACCACCGAAGGGTTGGTCAGCAGAGCGGTAAAGGCCGCTTCCATTGAATACGCAGCAACCTGCCTGCAGGGCTCGTGCAATTTGCATTGCCTTCCCCTGATCGCGGGTAATCACGCCGCTGGAGAGTCCATAGATGGAATTGTTAGCTATATCAATGGCTTCTTCCATGGTATCGAAGCCGATAATGGGCCATACGGGACCGAATATTTCCATATCCCGGGCGATATCCATATCGGGTGTAACATCTGTCAGCAGCGTCGGCTCAATATAGGTACGGTTGAAACGTTTACCGCCGAACAGCAGGCGTGCCCCCTGTGAAAGGGTATGTTGAATTTGCCGCTCAACATCAATTGCCGCTTTTTCGGAATTAACCGGTCCAAAGGTCGTGCTTTCGTCATTCGGATCTCCGACTTTGATGGCCTTAATTTTCTCCAGAAGCCGGTTGGTGAATTCCTCCCTGATTGAGTTTTGCACGATAAAGCGTTTGCTGGCGCAGCATATCTGGCCTCCGTGCACGTGACGTCCACAAAAGGATTCATCGATTGCCAGATCCATGTCCGCGTCCTCCAGGATAATCAATGCGTCATTTCCGCCCAACTCCAATGACACCCGGTGCAAATGCTCGGCACAATCTTTGGCTATTTGAATGCCGACTTCCGTGCTGCCGGTCAAACTGACCACATCGATATCTTTGCTCGACACAATGTATTTGCCGACTTTGGAGCCGCTGCCGGTGATAATTTGCACAGCGTCCGGTTCAATACCGCTTTTCAACAACAACTCTGTCATCATGATATTACAGAGCGGGGTATCGGAAGCGGGTTTCACTATCACGGCATTGCCCATCAGCAGTGCAGGAATTGCTTTCTGAACGTAGAGCGAGATGGGGCTGTTAAACGGGAGTAGACACAGTACAACTCCCCAAGGTTCTCTAACGGTTAGAACCAGATCCTTTTCTACAATAGGATGATTTCCCGGTGCGAATGTTTCACCACCCAGTGAGCGCGCGGCTTCACAGAAATTCCTGATCAGGAGCGTGGCCACAGTGATTTCTCCTGCAGCCAGAGCCCTCGTTTTTCCCATTTCCTGCATGCCCAGCCTGATGAAGTCTTCCCTGGCTTCCTTAAAGAGCTGTTCGAAGGCGTATAGGGTCTCTATTCTTTTATGAAGAGGAATCTTAGACCATGCGCTGAATCCCTTCCGTGCGTTGGATAGGGCCAGGTCCATGTCCTCTTTCGTGGCCATGGGAACGGTATCGACCACGGCATGGGTGGCGGGATTAACCACTTCTTGTACCGCACCATCGCTCGCTTCGACCTTTTGTCCACCAATAATCATCTTCATGGTTGGGTTCCTCCTTTTATGTTTTTAGGTCGCTTCATCGAACTTCCGGATATCCTCCTTCAATCCATTCGACCAACTTTTGAATTCTGCGCTGGCTACCAGCAATTGCGCTCCCTGTTGTGCACGGCGTTTTAAATCCTCCGGCAATAGAGTGGGGCCTCCGAAAGCGACTCCGTGCTTCTGGCAGGCGGCAGCCACGGTTTCCCAGGCTTGCTCAAGTGTCATTTCGCCACTCTGCCGTAAACGCAGTCCCAAGTCTGCGGGTCCCACGAAGATCATGTCCACTCCTTCGACCGCGGCAATGGACTCCACATTGCGAACGGCAAGTGGTGTCTCGATCTGCACGCAAAGGAATGTTTCCCGATTCGCCCATGCCGCAAATTCATCCGGATCGTGATATTGGAAGTCGGCGTCCAATCCGCTGTTGTCAATTCCCCGCTCACCTAAGGGGGGAAACTTGATAGCGTCGACAAGCTTCTTCGCCATTTCGGCGGTGGACACTTGTGGAACGAGCAATCCGGCGGCGCCGTCCTCTAGGTATCGATACAACCCAATCTTTTCTAGCGTCGGGGGTCGGAGCATGATGTCGATATCATTAAGATGCGAGAACGCCAGGAGCGCCTGGACCTCGCGAGGTGAGAAAAGCCTATGTTCCAGATCCAGCCAGATACAATCGTAACCCGCTCGAGCTGCATGGCAGACGAATGCGGGTATGAAGTGTCCAAGCACACACGTGCGAATGATTTCACCCTTGCGCATGCGGGCGAGAGCTTTGCTTTTTCTCATATTAGTTTTTTCTGCGTGATTTGTTGATGAGTGAAAGTTGATGACATACCTGGACCGCTTAATGAAACTTTTGGCTTTTTTTAGTCCAGGAAAACAGTTTGCAGGCTACAATGCCGACCAGCAGGCCCACAATCAGGCCGGAGGGCAGAATCAACTGAAAGCTGATCGGATCCAGACCTGTAACCGGATCCGGTCCAAATATGACTCCGGAGAAAGCAGCAAGTGCGGCGGTTGCGATGCTGGCTAGGACTGCGATCCAAACGCCCGGCGCGTTGGCGAAGGGCACGAAGAGTGCAAAAATAAACAGCAGTGCGATGGGGCCGGTGAGCAGATTGGTCGTCTTGTTCGTGACTGCCAGGAAATTGCCCGGCACATACTTCATCAGCGTACTGACTAAGACAACGATGACACCGATTCCAATTGCCAGGCTGCGCGCCACACGCAGATGCTGTTTTCCCGACTGAGGTTTCCGCCCAAACCGGTCGAGGAAGTCGGTCATCACGACAGCCGTGATCGAATTTACACCCGAGTCGATGCTGGACATAGCCGCTGCAAAAAGGCCAGAGACCACCAGTCCCGTTACCACCGGTGGCAGTTGGGCCGCGATGAAATGCGGAAATAGCTGATCGGCTTGAGATTTTATGGATCCATCTGCCGGCAACAAATCTGGAATTACCTGGAAGAATCCAAGGAGCGCCAAGCCGACCACACCCAGTGTCGATCCAACAATGAAGGCTGTAGTCAATTGCATGGCGATGGCTTTACGGGCAGCTCTGACATCCTTTGTCGACATGAAACGCTGGACGGAAACCTGATCACCCATGGAAGTGCATACGAGAAACAGAAAAATCCACAGCATGGAGCCTGCGACGGTTACTCTCGTTGAAGGATCAATACTGAACAATGGTTGCTTGTCCCAGACATCCGATTGCCATTCAGTTGGAAACCAGGCGAAGCCGCCCAGCTTCCAGGTAACCGTTCCGATGACGATTAATGCCCCGCCGTACAAAAGAAGGGATTGCATCAGGTCGGTAATGACGACGGCTCGAAGCCCTCCGACAGAGGTATAGGTTATGGCAAAGATCGCGGTTACTATAACGATCCAGGGAATCGTTTCATCTCCTGCACCGATCATGATGGCAATGGCCTTGGCGGTCATGTAAATCAACAAGGACATCCAGACCAATCTCAATGTGAGAAACATCGCCGCGCCCAGCATGCGAACACTCAGTCCAAGGCGTTGTTCCAGCAACTCGTAGGCGCTTGTGACACGATTCTTCATGTAGACCGGAAGAATCACAAATGCCAGGGTGAGGAATATGAACGGATAGGAAAGGTAGACGGCCATATAGGCGGGGCCCTTTCCCAGCACTTCTCCTGGAATCGCCAAATAGCTGATCGTACTCAGAAGCGTGGCGAACAAAGAGACGCCAATCAGAACCGGATTCATGCTACCCGATCCAATGAAATACTCTTTTGTGTCTTTCTGTTTTCTGCCAAAATACCAGCCAACCGCGATCGTCGAAGTCGCGTACGTAAAGACAAGAATCCAGTCAATAAGGGTCATATTTAATCCCCCATTTTCCCCATTGATGTCGTCAAAGGGATTTTCTGGTCATTTGAAATCTCAAAAACTGTTTTCATGATTAATCGCCTAATTACAGCTCAAGATATGGATGCAGGGTAAAAATAACCGGGTTCAGGGTCAACGGACCTGAGGGAGGATCTATCAAGGGAATAGAGCTCCAACAGGGGAATTCGGGCCACTTCCATGTCTTCCTTGTTCACCGAATAGATCACCCAAAGGTAATCCCCAATGAGGATTGAATGCGGCTACTGGTATCCAATTCCCTAAGCTTTCCCCATATGTCGTTGCGGTGGTGCAATGAATTTGATGACGGCCATCCGATCGAAATTAAGACCATCCCGGGATAACGAGATGGCAAGCATCGAACGGCCTCCCTGCCTGGACGACATCGGAAGGGGGTTGTTGATCACATAGACCTGGCCGTCCGGCAATCGCCCGGCATTTTTCAATTCCTCGTCAACGATGGCAAGTGCGTAAAGTCGACCATCGATCTTGGTAAAGCCTTGCGAGGTTTGAAATGGTTTCGGTTCTTTGGTCTCAGACATGGGAACCTTGTCGGCAAGTGGTGGGAACAACGGTCTTGGATCCGCCCATGTTTCCCCCTTATTGTTCGAATAGGTGAATACGCCATGTTGACCGGAGACGTTTTCATCGCGTGCCTGGCTGTCCCAGCACGCGAACAAGACTCCCCGGTGATAAGCAAGGAAACCGTGGTGACTGAAAGTTCCCTTCTCCGGAGTCGCATGCCATAGTTTTCTTGTCTTCACATTTTCAAGGAAATGCCAGCGAAAGTCTGGAACGTCTCGAACCGTCCATTCGACGATCGGCATCTCGGTCGATCGGGCAGTCGAAGTGTTTGCCTGTGATGTCGAAGGGAATATAAGAAGGACGGCAAGGATGAGTTTAGCAATAAAGTGCTTGGTCTGGGTCCTTTTGGTAATTTGTTGTATTTTCATTCCGGCTTTGCTCAGGTGTTTCTCAAGGAGCTGTGAAAAGATATTCCGGGTAATTCCACGTTTTGTTCGGCTTCTTCTCGGGTTTTCGCGCCTACACTATTTGCGAAAACTCAAGGGAGGGATCCCGGGCGATGGTAGTCGTGTTCAGGGGCGACGGGTCTTTGCGATGATCGATCAAGCGAAGAGAGTCCCGCCAGCGGAATTCGGGCCACTTCCATGTCTTCCTTGTTCACGGAATAAATCACACAAAGGTTTTCCCCGACAACAACCGAATGTGGGTACTGGAATCCATTGGCTCCCTTTGCTATGCCTTCATAGCGCTGTTGCGGTGCGATGAATCTGATAACTGCCATGCGATCGAAATTCAGACCATCGCGAGATAAGGATATGGCAAGCATGGTACGGCCTCCCTGCCTGGCCGACATGGGAAGGGGGTTGTTGATCACGTAGTATTGGCCGTCCGGCAATCGCCCTGAATTGGCCCGTGCGCCGGTATCGGGAAAATTGGTACGCGTGGGCGCGCTCCACGTTTTCCCGTCATCGAAGGAGAACGAGGCGTAGTGCCGCCGGGGCCTGGAGGCTTCGATTTCGGCGCGGGTGGTCCCGTGGATGGTCCCCTGATTCCGGTAGAGCCGTACCCAGGCCCCGTTGTCGAGGCGCCAAGGCTGGGTGGGCTCGGTCATACGGTGTTCATCATCCGAGTCCGGCCACTGTCTCGGTCGGAAGAGGAGTTGGGGCAAGTTGGCTGGCTCCCTGTAATAGGCTTTGAACTTGGCGACAAGCGAGCGGTCGCCGACCGGAAGAGTCGGGTAACCGAGTTCCGGTTCGGGGGCCGTGTCGGACAACCAGAAGACTTCACCAAGCGATCCGTCTGCACGCACCTCGCGGGCCAGGAATCCGATCCGGGTCCGTGAGACTTCATTGAAACGATAGACCTTTTTTCTCAAAGCCCTGTCGACACAGGTTACCGCGTAAAGCCTACCGTCGATTTCGGCAAATCCTTGGGAGGTTTGAAACGGTTTGGGTACTTTCGCTACTGAGGCGGGGACCTTGTCGGCAAGCGAAGGGAAGAGTAGCTTCTGCTCCGACCAAGTCTTTCCTTCGTCGGTCGAAAGACGAAAGACACCATTCTGGCCGGAGGTATTTTCATCCCGAGCCTGGTTATCCCAGGACGCGAATAGGACGCCTTGGTAGTGATAAAGGAAACCATGGAGATTGAAGGTTCCGGTCTCCGGAGTGGCGTAGAGCAATTGGGTGATTTTTACATTATCCAGAAACAGATAGCGAAAATCAGGTGTGTCGCCAGCGGTCCATTCGACGACCGGCATCTTGGTTGGTTGCGACGCTGCAACTGTCATACCTGTGGTCAACGAGCAGATTGGCAGAAGGGCTGAAATTAATTTAGTAAGGAGGTTCATTATTGGGTTGTTTGTATTGAATTTAAGGTGCTTCGTTTCGCCCTGTTGGCGAATCTGTCAGGGAGCCGTGGAAAGATAATCCGGATAATGCCAGGTCCTGTCCGCTCTCTTCTCGGGTTCTCCGTTCGCGAAAGTGGCTTCGATCTCCGCTTTCAATTTCCCCAAGAGTTCGGGATGACGCAACGGGTCGTTCGTCCTCTTCTGCCACAAGGTGAGTTCCCGCTTCAACTTGTTGAGAATTTGCCGATGGTCCTTATCATCGGAGAGGTCATTGAACTCATAGGGATCGCGCCTCAAATCATACAACTCGAATTCCGGCGGGCGTTTCATTCGTTTGTATGCGGCTGAAACAGCCCCGTCTCCTTCGATTATACTGTCGGCAAGTTCCGGGAAAAATGCATCCATGGTCCAATCATAACCAGGATTCTCTGTGCCAGGCATCAGGTTATGGATGAGCTTATAGCGGTCGTTGCGAACCGTGCGTTGCGGGTAAAAGTTCAGTGGGGAATGCAGGTGCCATTCCGCAAACAGGTATTCACGCCAGTCGGGTGTTTCCCCTTTTAGCAGCGGAAGTAGCGACCTGCCTGGCAGGGAACTTGGGGCTTTGCCGCCCGAGACCTCCAAAGCGGTCGGAAACAGATCTACCATGGAAACAAGTTCCTGCCTGACCTGTCCCGCTTTTGCCTTGCCCGGCCATGACACAATCAAGGGCACACGAAGCCCCCCCTCGTAGGGTGTCCTTTTGCCTCGGAGCAAGTCCGCTCCGTGGTCACCGAGATAGATAACCAGCGTATTTTCCGCCCTGCCGCTCTCTTTCAGGGTATCAAGAAGCTTGCCGATCAGCGTATCCAGACGCTCCATACAGCTATAGTAATCGGCCGTCTGCTTTCGCAGCTCTGGATGATCCCCTCCCAAATAGGCCAGGGGCTTGACATCGTCTACGGTCAAAGGATTTTCTGGCATGTTGTCCACCTGAGGAATGAATGGGCGGTGCGCATCCGGATAGTTTACCATCAGAAAAAACGGTTCCTTTGATGCCCGGATAAATTCACCAGCGCGTTTCTCATACCCGGTGAGTTTATTTCGAGCGAAATTGGCTGCCGGGATTTCCTTGAAATCAAAGGGGAAAGCGGAAGCCGGATTGATGTGCAGCTTACCGATAATCCCGGTGCGATAGCCGACCTCCTTTAAACTGCGAATCATGTTCGGGGTCTCGTCCCGATACATCCGGAACCCCCATGTTGCCAGCCCGATCTGGCCATTCTGATGTGGATACAAGCCCGTGAGGATAGAGGATCGGGACTGGCTGCATCCTGGTTGGGTTACAAAGGCCCGATTGAATCGCACTCCGTTCCGGGCCAATCTATCCAGGTGTGGGGTCTTCACGTAGGGCTCACCATAACAACTCAATTCCGGACCGTTATCCTCGGAGGTGATCAGGAGAATGTTGGTTGAATTGTTTTCGCCGTTTGCCGAGGCAGCAGCCAGTAAGATTCCGACAAGTGCATAATGGAAAATCTTCATTCGATTGCTTACGGTTACGAATTTGCCCTTTTAAAAGGAAAAGGTGTTGGTGATCATAATCGTTCTTGGATTCGGGATCCGGATCACCGCTACTTGCCCGTCAGGATTTGTCTTGACCGGAATATCATCGTCATCCCCAAAGGCGTTCCTGATGTTTAACTGGATTTTCCAGTCGATTTTGTCGGTCAGCTTCCATCTGTAGGAAGCAAAGAGGTCACCATGCAGGAGGGAATCACTCATATGGGGCTGATCAACCAGGGGTATGGGTACTCCTGCTTCCGGATCAAGTGCGAATACATAACCGGTTGCCACCTCGTCCTCCCAGCGGATAGAACCGCCCACGTTCAACCCATCCAGCCATCCTTCCGTGAATGAATAGGAAGTAACGCCATTGAAACGCCATTCGCGTTGTTCATTGGAGACGGTATCATCCAATGCGGTGGCGGCACGAAGTACAGCAACGTTCTGGGATAACCAGAGTTCCTCGATCGGACGCAACACGGTCGTACCCCCGGCAGACATTCTCAGCTCGCCCAACCGGCTGCTTCTTAAATTGGCCGTATATGCTTCCACAACGGGTCCCATCACGGAAGCCGTATTGCTGTTAATTGTCTCCTGTTGGCTGACATTCAGAATCAGGCGCCAGTTGATGGTTGGATTGGCGACCACTTCGAATTCGACGCCCTTGGCGATCCGATCCTGGGTTGAGCGCAGGTTTTGAACACTGTCAGCTTCCATGCTATCCCAGACACCATCTCCAGTTACGTCCACTTGCCTGATGTTGGAGATATCCCTCAGTTCAGCCGGAATGGCATTAAGCATTGAAGAATAGAAAGTGTCATAATCCTGAATCGGGAATGAGGTCGGATCTCCACTGATGGTCTCAAACTGATCGGAGAAGGGAAGTTCAAGATTGATTTCGGCATCCCGGTAATCATTGATTCGATTTAGGGCATAGGAAAGCGTGTTCACCCTCGGGGGCGCATTTTGATCATTCAGGCTCGTTTCGAACCAATTTACCTTAAAATTGAGTTTATTATCAATGGTCTTGATCAAAAAACCATATTCCTTGGTGGTTGCGGTCGGTTGCCCTAAGGGCCGTCCCAATGCATCATTCCTGAATCCTATTGGATTGAAGTTTTCTGATTCGGCATAATGTACCTGCAAATCAAGGTTTCCTGGGAGATCACCCAATAACGCTTCGGGATAACGTCCAACAACACTCCAGGTCCGGGTGTCACCGGACTCTTCCAGGGCAGGGGTATTCGATAGCCTTGTAAATTCAGGCTTCCAACGGCCCTCTTCATCCCGTTCTTCAAATCCGACTTCCCCAACGATAGCGCGGTTAAAGCTGACGGTATCGTCCTCACGATAACCTAGTAACCCGACAATGTGATTATCCAAAAAGTAACTTTGCCAGGCAAATGCTTTGGCCTCGATTTGGGTCTGTGAAATATTCATTTCATCAAGAAAACGCTCGTTCGTGACCGTTCCCGTTCGCAAGGTGCGCTCTGCGCTAGCGGAACTGGTGTCTGCGTAAAGTACCTGATAAGAATCACCCGGTTGAGGATGGGGTATGTTAACCTTGTTCAGGCGAACATCGTTGATTGAGGACAATCCCAACAGGGAGTCGCTGGTCCATACCACGGTAGTAAAGCCCCGGCGATTAGCCGTCAGCGTATTGCCTTGGACGGCATCAATAACATTAAAATCATTGCTTACCCAGGCGTGTTCCCATTGGGAAGAACGCCTGTCAAAGGTGTGATCATTATACAGGGCGGTGAAACGATGCCGTCCCAGATGTTGCAACCAGTTCTCCTTTTCCGAGAAATCAAGCTCGCCGAACATGGTTAAACGGACGGTTTCCCGGTCCAGCTCCTTGAAATCGATCTCGGGAATCGCCACCCGCGAGTAGGCCCGGCCCAGGTTTGGGTTCGGTTGACCGTTTTGCAAGTACTCGGCAATCGAGACATTGATGTCATAGGTCCCGGATGTACTCTGGTCGCGTCCACCCTGAAAGAAGAAGTCCTGAGTCGTCTCATAATGCTGTTTGTCAAATGTCGCCTCAACGGCCAGTTTGTTGTCGAAGAAACCTTGTTCCAAGGTCACACTGTAGGCGTCGAATTTCCGTTCGAGATTATCGATTCCGCCCGAGTAGATATGATTACGGTAATCAAATACGTCCCTATTCCGTAGGGTCGGCGCAGCAAATCCGATGGCAAACGGTTCCCCGAACGGACTCTGGGCATGGAACTCCGAAGTCCGATTCACCGGCGTATCCCCCGGAGCATCGGGTCCAAAGGCGGCGATTGCGCCGGGAGTGCCGGCCAGACCTGTACTGTCCAGTGTATCCAGATTCGTCCTCCATGTAATAACGCCCTGGTACCCCTGAAGTCCGTCTCCGGTCCCAACGTCTGCAGTTGTCGCATTGGGATCGTTAAAATGTGCAGCAATAAAGCGAAAATATGCCGGATGCACGTTGGTGTTGATTTGGCTTTCGTTTCTGGAAAAAGGAAGGGGATTGTAAGTTTCCTGGAATTCCCATGTCCCTCCCTCATTGGGATGAACGACATTCGCTGGAGGGGCTATCCCGGTAAATTGCTGGATGGATGATGGAACTGGCTCAAACCATCCGCTATAAGCCACCGTCGGTGGTATCACTTCAATAGGAGATTCCCTAGTGGTTCCAACTTCCCCATTTGCCCGAATCCTTGTTGGGCCAAGGAAGTCGCTGTTTTCATTTTTGAAAAGAACCAGTTCCAGGTTGGCATAAATCCGTTCGTCCCGCGTCCAGGCCTCTTCCTGTTTGTAACGTGCATCATTGCGCAATGCAGCGACCCGGATAGCCAGACGATCCTCGACTAGGGTTCGATTCACGTCGAATTCCGACCGGAATGTGCCGTAATTATCCACCCTGACTTTTACTTCACCAAAGTTGGCATTGTGCACCGCTTGTTTCAAGCTGGCATCGATCACCCCTCCCGGACTACCGATGCCGAATAAGAGTGAGTTTGGGCCACGACTCACAGTCACACGTTCTGTATTGTAGGAATCAAACCCGATATCCGTCAGGAATAATCCGCGGGTCAAATCAGCTCGGCCAAGTCCACGTATGCGGGTGTTCAATTGAGGATCCGTTCGTTCTTCTTTTTGATAATAGCGGCTGTTGGCAATGTCCCGGGCGTCTGAAAAATTACCCTGGTCGCCACCTACCTCCGTGTTTGTCGTGTAAGACAGCAGAGTTCCAAGACCGGTTGCCCCGGTGTCTTCCAGGAACTCCTGCGTGACCACGGAGATGGCCGATCCAAGGTCAGCCAAATCCGTCTTGATGCGCGTTCCCGCCAAAGTGCTCGTCGCAGTGTATCCTTCTTGGTCTGAACTTTCCACCACAAACGGACTTAACTCATAAGTTTCCTCGTCACCTTCCTGGGCAAGCAGTCCCAATGCGCCCACCAGTGTGAACAAAATCAGTATTTCTATTAGACGGCCTTGATTTTTATAATTACTGCTCATGTCTTTTTCCGGTTGGTTGTTGATTTTTTAAGGATTCGATTTGGGTAATACCCATTTTCAATTACTGATCCTATTCACTATGAACCAACCATTCCAACAACAGGACCCTGCCCCTAAAATAGGACCAGATTCCCAGTCGAGCGGCGCGAAGTTATTCACCGTGCTCCCTTTATCCATCGGAATTCCCAAGATGGATTGTCTACATCATCTTGTCTGCAATCGTTCTAATTCGCGATGTGAGATGCTGCCTCCTTCCACGAAATCAGGGATCAACAAAATGGGTTTTGGCTTTTTCGACGGATTGTGGATTAGCTTCTTGATGTTTCGGTACAACTTTCCGGCAAACAGGAAGGGACTTTGCTCATATCGGGCAGGAGTAGGCCTAAGGTAGCGTTGAAAATATTCTGACCCCCGGCATATCAGGGAAACTTCATTTGGGACACGCAAGCCCCTTTGGGTGAGTGCGCTGAACACCGTCAAATACTGGAAAGCATTGTTAATGAGCATTGCAGTGGGCCTGGAGCGCTGCTTCATGAGTCGATTTACCGTGTGTTCTATGTGATCAACCGAGGGATCCAGATGCACAATGTTTCCCACCTCTGGATTATCTCCAAAACATTCATTAATGCCTTCGAGAAAGCCAGTTTCACTTCGAACGTCTCCAGCCAGTAGCGGGGGAGGTGTTAAGTAAACAATGTTCCTATGACCCAAACGTCGCAAAGTTACCACGGCATGGCGACAAAGCGCCTGATAATCAACGTCTACAAAAGGCAAATCTATTCCCTGATGACGGGAACCAGCGATCAGGCAGGATATGTTGTTTGAAGAGAACCAATTTTGGACGGCTTTGTTAGATGCAACCAGCATCCAACAGTCGCACTGCTCCTGTTCAACTAATCGTTGAACAGTCTTTTCGGATCCCGTCTTAAAGTAATGGTTACCATCATAGTATTTCAGGATGTAGCCGTCTTTTGCCAATCGATCGCGCAAAGCGTCAATATAGAGGATTTTTCTGGGATACACGGTTTCGATGGGACTGGGAGATAGGACTCCAACGACATGACTTTTCTTCGTGGTTCGCTTGGAGGTATTCCCAATAATTTGAACGCCTTGTCTGTGAATGATTTTAATCATCCCTTCCATTTCCAGGATCTTAAGAGCTGCTCTCAGGCTGTTTCGACCTACCCCCAAGTCTTTGGACAGTCTTCGTTCGCCAGGGAGCCAACGACGCCACTCATTATTAAGAATGGCATCTCTGATGACAGCAGCTGTCTGATCAATTACGGAAATCCTAACAACCGTCAAAGGCATGAGAAACGACTTTGTGGAAGGATGTTTTGTGCTAATCCCAAAGAATTAATCCTATTTGCGTTTTGGTTTTTGCAGTTGTACCCATGAGAACAAAGTAATTGAGGATTAAGCAAATGAAAATGCCTGAGCTTCTGTTTAGGAAGGAATTCAATTCTTTATTGGTTTTTACAATGAA
The DNA here is from genome assembly GCA_014529615.1 of Opitutia bacterium. GTDB lineage: Bacteria > Verrucomicrobiota > Verrucomicrobiia > Opitutales > UBA2995 > JAABVD01. Next base: position 15,129 of record JAABVD010000003.1, on the reverse strand, counting down.
AAGGATGACTCTGCTGGTTGTTGCTCTTCGCTAGGACTACTTGGTCAGCCACTCGAGGTTGAAATGCGCCAGTGTGAGGTTGGCGTAGGCCCAGTCGCGATTGCGATTTATTTTGGGAGGATCCACTCCGCTTTCATAAAAGCAAAGAATAGATCCGTCCGGCAGGACCGCCAGGTCGCTGTACTTTCTCAAAGACTTTGTGAACACCGGCGAGTTTGATGCGGTCGTGTTAGGGTGGAGTATGGGGATTGATCCCGATCTGTGCCAAATCTTCTCGTAGGCCTTAAACGATCGTGCCTAAGGATGGGCTATTGAAAAGTGCAGGGTATAGGGAATCACTCACGCTCACGACTCACACTTGCCCGCTCAGATCGGGCTGACCGGATTTCATCCAAGGCAGCTTGCAGCGATTCATGTATTTCCGGATAATCCTTTATGCGGTTGATACTTTCCTGGATATCCTCTTCCAGGTTGTATAGCTGGGGATTCATCTGCCGTTGAACGGCCTTCCCAAATTTCCCTTCCAAGGGTTTGGCTGGAACTCCCTCAATATACTTCCAGGGGCCCATCCTTATGGCCATTACCCCTTCCATATTATTCGCCACCATATGCGGCCGAGCCAAGTCTTCGTTCCGTTTACCGACAAGTTCATCGAAGAAAGAAAAACTGTCTGCGCCTGCTTCTTGTGGAGGAAGCACTTCCCCACCAATCAGGTCTTGAAGGGCGGCGAAAATATCAACCACATTGATCATCCGGTCAGACACGCTGCCTGCCTTGATATGTCCAGGCCAACGCACCATGAACGGAACCCGTAATCCGCCCTCCCAGATTGTTCGCTTGTCCTCGCGGAATATTCCATTGTTGATGAACCCCATCGCACGGGCCTGCCTCTCCTCCCGGTATCCAATACTTCCACCATTATCACTCGAAAAAATCACGATGGTATCGTCCAGCACTCCGGAATATGCCAGGGCGTCAAGAATTTCTCCAACCGAATTATCAAGATCCTGAATGAAATCGCCATAGGCACCACAACCACTTGTTCCCCGGAACTCCTCTGATGGGGATACCGGATTATGAATAGCCGCTGGGGCAAAATATAGAAAAAAGGGGTTGTCGGGTTTCTCTCGGACAGTCTTGAAAATCCATTCCCGTGCCCGTTTGTTCAGATCACTGGCAACGTTTTTTGTCACGCGTTGGGGAGCATTGTACCCATGGTAGGGTTCACCGCTGTAATAGCTTTTTCCGTAAGGCGAAACCATCGTTGAACGGAGACCCCATATAGTTTCATTTTCGATGTACACTTTTGCTGCGCTGCCAAGATTATTTGGAATCCCGAAATGGTAGTCGAATCCAATGGCTCGCGGCCCTGGCTCAAGAGGGGCAGATGCATAGTTAGTGAAATCATCCTGATAAGTATATCCTAAATGCCATTTCCCAATGTGCGCTGTCGTGTATCCCTTTTGCTTGAGGTAAGCGGGAAGCGTGAAGATACCCTTTTCAATCAGCATTCCCCCGTCGCGCTGATTCAATACTCCATATTTCAGCCTACCCCGCCAGGCATAGCGCCCTGTCAACAAGGCGTACCGGGTCGGCGTACAGACAGAACAAGGCGTATTGGCATCGGTAAACCGCATCCCCTCTTTTGCCAATTAATTCATGTTTGGCGTACGGATCATTGACACCGGCGCTCCGTAGCAGTTGACACTGCCATAACCGAAATCATCTGCCAGTATAACGACTATATTCGGAGTTGACCGGGCTGAAAGGATACCTGTACCGGCAAGAACAGTCAGCAAAGCAAGCGTTAATTTTTTCTCTGATAACATTTGTAGTTACTCTCCAATACTTTCAGGTTTCACTTCCTTCTGACGTATGCGTAAAATGCCCCGACCTTCATACCTTCGTTTGTAGTGAAAAATGTAGACATTTTTGTTCTTCCAGCAGGAAGGTTCACATTAAACACGACTTCCTTGCCCCCTGGCTTGACTGGCGCATCAAGGTTTAAGTCGCCGATCCGAACCGTGGCCTTGACGGCTGGAACGGCGTTCCCGGGACTTGCACGGAAGGGAATCTCGCCGGGTACATCATTTCCGGGAGGAAGCGGGGCGTCGATCGCTGTATCGGCTTCCACGGGCCAACGGCGCAAACGGATTTCGTAGTCGCCGGCCTCGACCACTTTGACATTCCAGTCGCCGATCACCGCCGGATTGTCCATGGCCTCACGTACGAAGGCTTGGTTCCAGGGGATCTTGACCCTGGTGTCCTCGACCATCCAATCATGGCTGGTCAGCAGGGTTGGATTTTCGGCAGGGTGGCCCAGATGGATCGCAGGAATATTTTTGAAAGTGGGTTTCAGTTCGGCCCACCAGTCATCGTAGAAAGCTCTGAGCCGGGCCATTACTTTGGGATGCGCATCCGCCACGTTGTTCGTCTGTCCCGGGTCCTGCTTCATGTCGTAGAGTTCCTTGCCGTTTACCAGTCGCCATCGGTTGGTCATGACGGAACTCTTCTGCCATTTGACCGGATCGATTACCCGTTGAGAGTCGGTGATCAGGATCCGGTCTGGCCAGGTGCCGTCGGCCAAACGGGCCTTACCCTCCAGTAAGGGGCGAATGCTGCGGCCGTCGAAGTTAACGCCTTTGGGTGGAGCGATCTCGCATAAATCGATCAGGGTGGGAAACAGGTCGACGTGGGCGGTGATTGGTTCAACATCCCGGCCGCCGGTGAGTCCTCCTTCAGGCCAATGGATAAAGAATGGGACTCGATGCCCTCCGTCATACTCGCTGGTCTTTCGGCCACGCATGCCGGCGTTGAAGATTTTGTCCCCTGTCTTGGTGCCGTTGTCGGTGGTAAAAATGAAGATCGTATTGTCCGTCAGTCCTTCTTCCTCGAGAAAGCTGCGGAATCGGCCGACGTTGTAATCGATGTTGGCGATCATGCCGAGGAAGTGACCGACATAGACACCGTAATCCTTTTCGTAAGGATCCGCGAATTCCTGAGGGGCATGCATGGGCCAATGCGGAGCGTTGGTGGAGATGTATGCGAGGAAGCGCCTGCCGGCTTTTATCTGGGACTTGATAAAGCGCTGGGCGTAGTCGAACCAGACGTCGGTGCAGTAACCCTCAGTCGGTTCGGGCTTCCCATTGTGAAAGTAGGTATCGTCGAAGTAAGCGTTGTTCCAGTAGTCGGACGTTTCGGCGATGGTGCCACCGCCATGGCGAAGCACCTCCTCGAAGCCGCGATCTTCCGGGCGGTAAGGATAGTTGTCGCCCAGGTGCCACTTGCCAAACATGCCGGTGGCGTAGCCGGCCTCCTGAAAGACCTGGCCCAAGGTGACCGCGTCCTCCCGCAGCAGTGAGCGGCCGAAGGTGGTGTGCCAGGCTCCCGTGCGGTTGGGCCAATGACCGGTCATCAGCGCCGCGCGGGTGGGCGTGCAGGTTGGGGCCACATGGTAGTCGGTCAGGCGGACCGACTCCTGGTAAAGCTCATCGAGGTGCGGGGTCTTCAATACCGGATTGCCGTGGCAGCTCAGGTCGCCATAACCCTGGTCGTCGGTGAGGATTAAAACCACATTGGGTCGATTATCAGCCGTCGCCGCTTTGACAAACGACAGAATCGCCGCGACGGCAATCATTGTGAGTGTTGGTATCCGTTTGATGCTCATAGCTTCCAGTTAAACTACAGGTTAGGCAGGTTTTAAACGGTGTCCTTGTTCTGTTGGCCGCCTACCGGTAGCAGACTGGCGAGAGCACCGACTGTGGCTCCAGTGAGGAAGGAGGCAGGCATCATCCACTGAAAAGTCAGCCCGAATATATTGAAATAGGCTACGGCGACCGCCATGGCGACACTGCACAGGACGGCAACATGGGTGCCGAAAGAGGTGGACCAGGGCACAAACATAGCCAGGAAAAACAGAAGGAATAACGGTGCGACCAAAAGGGTGCCGATCTTGTAGCAGAGTTCCAGGATGTTACCTTCGATCTGGCCGATCAAAGAGCCGAGCAAAACCACAACTGCGCCAATAACGAGGGAGACGTATTTGGCCAACCGGACGCGGCTTTCCTCGGAACCTTTCTGCTTGGATGACAAGCGGTCAAAGAAGTCGGAGGTGATGACTGAGCAGGCTGAATTCAAACCCGACGAGAGACTGGACATGGCGGCAGCCAGCAGGCCGGCGATGACGATGCCGCTAATGCCCCTTGGCAATCCTTTTACGATGTAGATCGAGAGCAACTTATCGGCGTCATTCAGAGGTGACTGTCCGGCAGCCAGCATTTCCGGCCTTAATTGGAAATAGGCCAGAATGGTCAGGCCCACAGCTGCCAGGAAGGGCCAGAGCAACAGGTTGCACAACAAAGCCGTGATAAAGGTTCGGCGCGCTGCCTTGGCGTCCCGTGTAGCCAGGTATCTTTGAATGGCCATTTGATCGGATCCGGCGGTGCAGACAAACCAGGTAAAATAGGAAAGGGCCGCCCCAACAAAAGTGAACCGCACGGCAGGGTCGTACCAGAACACTGGCTTCTGCCAGTGCTCGGGCCACTCGTTTGGCCACCACGGATCCACGCCTCCCAACTCAACCGATATGAGAATCACTATCAGGATGGCGCCACCCAGAAGAATGACCGTTTGAATGACATCGGTCAGCACGACCGCCCGGAGGCCGCCCATCGAGGTGTAGAGCACGGTCACCACACCTAGGACAACACAAATCCAGGGCACTGAGGACGAATCCAGCCCCATAACCGGCGCCAGCACGACGTCCGCCGTGGCGAATATCACCAGCGACATCCAGAATAGCCGCAGGATCAGGAAGAAGCAGGATCCCATCATGCGAACGCTCAGCCCGAGTCTGGTTTCCAGGATTTCGTAGGCGCTGGTGACGCGCAGGCGCATGATGTAGGGAATCAAGAACCATCCGACGACCAACGCGATAAAAGGAAGGGCGACCAACTGCGCCAGGGCCATGGGCCCGTATTTGATCATCTCGCCCGGGATTCCCAGGTACGTAACCGTGCTCAGAAGCGAGGCAAAGAGCGAGAGCCCTACCTTCCAGGGCGACATGTTTCGGCCGCCCAGGAGGTAGTCATCGGTGGTACTGGTGCGTCTTGCATAATACCAGCCTACGGCAAGCATTCCCAGCGCATACGCAAGGACAACACACCAGTCTATAAAGGCCATAACATTGATCTTCCGATACTTACTTGGTTATTTAAATTCAAAAAGTAATCTTGCGAACTAGAGAACACCCCAGTTCTTAAGGACATCCTTGACCTGCTCTTTGTCAGCCTCGTTGAGGTTGCACATCGGAGATCTCATCCGTCCGCCCGGAAGACCAATGGCATTCATTGCTTCCTTGCATACCGCCTGATAAGTGAATGTATCATTCGAAGCAATGTAGTCTGAGAGGACATGTGGGCATGGTCCTTTTTCCTGACCGAGTTTTGAAATCAATTCATGATAAGGCGCTGTCATGTCCATGAGCCTTCTCAATTCTTCAAAGTCTTTCGCCTCGGCTGCCCGTGAGAATTTCAATGGAATCTCTGGAGCAAAGTTGCAAAGCTCAGTCACGAATGCCGGGCAATCGAAGATTACCTCAAACGGGAAGAGCATCTGTCCTGGGCCGCAAACCATGATCATGTCTTCCGGATCGAGCGCCTTCTGCATGGCATAGAACGCCAATGCGTTGGTGGTGTTTTCCTTGTTGGCAATGATGTTGTCGACCTTGGAGAGGCGCGCCATGAGAGCAGGAGGTATCCACAGTTTGCTCGTCGTCGGGTTGTTGTAGACCATGATACCGATATCGATACTGGCGGCGATTTGTTCGAAGTGCCGACACAATTCTTCGCCGCTGCAAATATGATAATACGGAGAAACCACCATGATGCCGTCTGCACCGGCTGCCTCCGCGTGTTTGCTCATTTCGATCGTGTATCTGGTTCCGGCACGGGCTGTTCCGACTATAACGGGAAGGCGGCCATTCACTTCTTCGATGACAATTTCAGTTGTTCTTCTGCATTCGTCATCATTCATTGCGTAGAATTCGCCAGTGCTTCCGTTTACAAGAAAAACACCTTCACCCTGCATATTCTCAACGGCGTGGCGAACGTTGTGTCGCAGCGCCTTTTCATCAAGCGCTTCATTTTCATCGAAGGGCGTCATGGAGAGGTGCACGGGACCCCGTATCCGTTTTTTCAATTCTTGAGGATTCATTGGCATATGTTGCTATTTCTTTTGATATTGTGTCGAGTTGCGGCGGCTTGATCGTATTCGATGTCGGATCTAACGCCTTTGTGTAAAAAAAAATTCCTTCAGCCATATTAATCGGGATTTTGATTAGAGGGACTGCTCTCCGCGAGCTACTCGAGCCTGACCAGGCATTCCATGATCGACCGCCCACTGTGATAGAAGGCTTTCCAGGGATTGCCGATATCTCCGACCCGGACCTTGCCCTCCCTGTTGAGCAGTTGCCGCCATTCCCCAATCCGGTGGTTGATCATGTGGCGATTGGCAAAGTCCCAGGTCTTTTGAAAAGCGGTTAGATACTGTTCGTCGTTGAAATTCTCATACGCATCGAGATAGCCCACGAGCGCTTCGCTATTTTGCCACCATTCCTTATCTTTCACAATAGCTTCGCCTTCGTGAGGTCCATCTCGAAAAACTCCGCCCAGGGTGTGGTCGAAGCCATATTTCAAGGAATGATCCACCAGGCTTCGGGTCAGTTTCGCGTAAGGATCTTTCGGCATGCCCAGCGTCTCGATGGCCCGATGGAGAAGCCAGGCGAGTTCAACGTTGTGACCGTAGGAGGTACTGTCGACCGGACCTTCTATAACTTCCCCGGTTGCCCGCTCTGCATTCCAGGTCCTTTGGATGTCGATCGGAGGGATCGGTGTGAAATCGAGACTGAAGTGGTTCAGGCCGCATCCGGCCTTCTTATCGACCATTCTGGACAGGATGACCTCGATCACTTCTTCCAGCTTTCTGCGATGGATCTCCTTTCCGCTGGCCTTGGAGAGCGTCGTAAACGCTTCCATCAGGTGCATGTGGATATCCAAAGACTTTCGGTCCCCGCCAGCAAAGCCCGGGGCGCAAACGCTCCAGTCAGCTTCCAGGTTTTCGTAATAGCCGCCCCGATAAGTATCGGCGGCAAAGGTCTGGAGGAGATCGAAGGTCTTCTGGGCAAAGTCCAGACCCCGTGGATCGCCCGTGGACAAGGTGTACTGGGCCAGGGAATAAATGGCGAAGCTTTGTCCATAGACAAGTTTGGCCCCGTCGATCAGCTGACCGTCGCGTCTGACTTTCCAGAACCATCCGCCCTGTTCCGAATCCCAGAAATGATCCAGCAGGAACTCGAAGCCCTGCCGGGCGGCGTCTTTGAAATCCTCCCTTTCCGGATACATCGTGAAGGCCGCCGCCATGCCCCAGACCATGCGGGTCTGCGTGACGAGCATCTTGTCGGTGTCGTCCGTCGGCTTGCCTTCAGCATCGAAGGAGGTCAGATAGCCTCCGTGCTCGCGATCGATCCCGTTTTCCAGCCAGAAACGAAGGATGCCCGTCTCCAGGTGTTCCTGCATCTGGAGACGGGTTTCAGTCATCCGGGACATTGCTTTACTCATGATACCTTCCCTTCTATGGGGTGTCGATCCACCAGTGTAATACGTTGGTATTGCTCAACTCATAGGCGTGCGAGGCCTGGATCAGGAGCCGGTTCTTGCGGTTGGGATTCAAAGCTCCGACCACGAGTCCATTGGAATAGGCCCCGAGCCCGTGCTCACGCATCCGCAAAAAAACACCTTCGTCCCAGTTAAGGCCATCACTCGATGAATAGAGAACCATGTGGCCCTTTTCTTTGCCCAGACTTCCGCTCCGCCCATAGAGGAAATAGGAGCCGTTCATCCTGGTTAACTGGGGATTCCGAATCTTTTTCGCAAAGTGGGAGGTCTCTACCTCGGACCAGGTACGGCCTCCATCGTCGCTCAGCACATAATCCATGTTGAACTCGTCGTTACGGTTGTAGATGTAGGCGACCAGGCTTCCGGATTCCAGTTGCTCCATGGTTCCGTAGGATTTGCCTTCCGTATCGAAAGGAAGTTGGCTGCGCTTCGTGAAGGACCGGCCGCCATCATTGCTGGCATACAGCTCGTAGACATGATCCGGGTTGTTGCCCAGGAAGTTGATCTCGTTATCGTTGGCAAAAAACAGTGCGAGGATTTCTCCATCGACGTAACGTGCGTCATAGACTCTGCCCCGTTCGTTCACCACGGTGAGCGGTTCGCTCCAGGTATGACCTCGGTCCTTGCTGATGATGTAAGTCGGGATTTGGAAACGCCTCCAGACCGTATTCGTGGTGATATTACAGACGAGAAAGAAAAGAACCATGTCCCCGTCATCCGTCAGAATGGCTTTTTCAGCAAACGCGGAAAACTTTTCGCTTTCGGGTCCACCGTTTTGTCCCGACTCGAAGAGTTGTTTCGAATAGGTGAGGACTTCCGGATCGCTCCAGGTTTTGCCCCCGTCTTTGGAGCGTTTATATTCCATCCAACCCACGGCTGAGTGACCCTTATTGTCATTAGAACAATTCGGATAGAAGGCCAGGATCTTGCCGTCCGCATACTCGACGAGCGCGTGACCCAAATGTCCACTCCTACCAGCCGGCGAGTGGTCCACAAAGAGGATCCCATCATTCGGTGGATTCGGAGGGTAGATCGTGTAGGCTTGTCCAGGCTTGTCTGCGGCGACTAGGGACAGGCAACAGAGAACGTGGCAAATGATTAGAATAATGGAAAAGCGAAGATATTTATTCATGTTGTGTAGTGGGGTTTTTCAACGCACCGGCACTGGCAAACGGATTTGCCGGTGCCAATTGGGCGTGAGGAATTTTAGAAATCCAGCGTAGCGCTAAAACGGATTTCCCTTGGCGTTGGCAAATCAAATCGAGCGTAGGGAGGCCCTCCGCGTCCACCGGGAATCTGCCAGCCATCGTAGTCGTCGATAGAGAGGCGGCTGGGAAGAATGTCGCGGTTGTCGAACAGGTTATTGATATTCATCTGGAAGGACCAACGGCCATTTCCCCAAAAGCTCTGCTTTAACCGGTAGCGAAGCATCAAGTCCGCGTAGCGCAGGCTTGCGCCCTCGATTTCCTCTCCATTACTATTTTCACCCATGATGTTTGCTGATTCCCAACGGTAGCCAAAACCGGCTGACCAACCATCCAGGAAGCCTTCATCAAAGTCGTAGGCCGTGTATACATTCACACGGTAAGGCCGTAATCCCCAACGCTTCTCGTCCCGTAGCTTTCGTTCATTTACTGCATCAGCCATGTCAAAAATGGAGCGCGAAATTCCAGTGTTATCGAGTGTCAGGGTCGCGGGCAATTGACTCTCCAACGCTAGATACTCGGCGATCACGCCGTCGGGCGAATAAGCGGAGGGATCGATCGCGTAGCCCTCAATTGTGCTGCCTGGATCACTCGGATCCGGTACTTCCCCCACTTCTGTGGCGCCTTGGACAACCAGGCCGTCGGTTCCTTGCTGCAAGCCCAGGAATTCGATCGTCCTATTGTATGTATTGGCAATGATTCGGTCTGTGTGAGACGCATTGAGAATGAAACGCCAATTGTCTGTAATATTCGCTGTTATTCGCAGTTCCCATCCTTTTGCGGTAAAGTCACGCATGTAGCCGGTCACAGCTGGGTTAAGCTCCTGGCGACGGTTCAACAAGTCATTCAATGCTGTGGGATTACCGGTCCCAGGTACCTCATTGCCATCATCATCCACTGCCGGGGTAAACGCATCCTCGTATGCTTCATAAACATTTGCCATATCACCGGCGACCGGATTCCCGGCACCACCGGGAACATCGCCAAGCCGGTCTGTCTCATAGTAAACGAGGCGGCCACTCAACCGGTTCTCGAGAGCACTGAAATCGATTCCAATATCGAGTCCGTCTCCTTCTGGTGGCGGTGCACTGGTCGCATCCGGAAATACAGTGGTGCGGAGATCCGGCACGCCGATGTTGGTCGCGGTATTCGCCACGAGCGAAATGTTCTCATTGATGTGAAAGACAGCTCCGGCGGTTTTCACGGTCTGAGAAGTCTCTGCCGGGGGTGTGCCCGGTGAAATACCCTGCTCAGAAGGTGTTTCCCAGGTGATCGATCTGTCCGGTACAAAACTAAAAAGCGGGTCCAGACGATGGCCGAACCGCTCGATCGAAACCTCGTCCTCACGAAGGCCTAGGGTTACCACGAAACGGTCGTCAAAGAAATGACTCTGTGTCACCACCATAGCGGAATCAAAAGCCGTATCGATGAGATAATTTGTGCGTCCGGGATTTCCTTCTACCCAAGTGACCGGGTAGGACTGGGGACTTCCTGGAGACCAGCGGTCTGTCTGGACCGTACTGGGAATGTCCCTCCACCTTCCGATCCTCCAAGTAGACGTATCGTTAAGGTCAATGTAATGTCGGATAGTGATGCGGTTATCGCCGTGCTCATGACTTATATTCTGGTGAACAAATCCATTGGGGTCCGTATAGGTTCCGCGACCGGCTGGATTGCCGCCTAGAGCGAGCTGGGGGAATACGCGAAACTCCTCCTCTTCAACTTTGGATGCGGACAGTGCGATCCGGTGACGGCCCAATTTCTCCGTTTCCAAGTCGTAGGAAGTTGATACGCGCAGTTCGTCATAGCTGACGTCTTTCCGGTCATTGCGATAACCGGCGTCGAGGTAAAAACGGCCCGCATAGGGATTTACCGGTCCGTTCAGACCTTGGATCGTATTTGGATCTGCCTGGAAACGGGGCCTGTTGCCTGTGATCATGAAGACATCGAGGTCTGTCTCCTGATGACCTGCCTGAACGTTGAAGAACCAGTTTTCAGCCAACTCGACGTCCAGAAACAGCGAGTACAGATTAAAATCATCCTCACGATACATATCATCGCCGGCTGGATTTAAGTGGTAAGGCAGGAATTCGGGATCGTTGATGCGAATAGAACGATCGCCCAAGCCCGGAGAGCCGTCTGGATGACGAACCCGCTCATCATCATATCCCTGTGTTTGGAATTCTCCGGTAGCGTTGTAAAAGGTGCCGTCATTCGCGATGTAGGTGAAGCGGTTTTGACCATTTGAAGCAAAATTCCGGGGGTTGCCGTTCCGGTTGGTGACTCCTACTTCCCTCATGGCACTGCTAGGATTGCCGCCCGTAGGTTCAAACAGAACGTTTTCCAGACCGCGGGCGAGCAAGTTGTCGTAATAGGGCAGGCCGTAGTCCGACATAGGACTCGGTTGTACGAGCGTTTTGTGTTCGAAGCCATCTTCGAAATTGGCACGGATGGTGATACGCTCAGTCGGTTTGTAAGTGGCGGTTAGGTATATGCGCTCTTTATCGTGGCTCGCCCAGTCGCGCCAGTGTCCGTTGTCCTGCTTGAGACCGGCTACAAGAATGGCAAACTTGTCCTCGGCAAGAACCTTGTTGTAACGAAATTCAGCCCGACTTCGGGAAAAATCGCCAAAGCTGTATCTGATCCGACCGGAATCGTCGTAGGTGTTGGCAAAGAGAGAGCTCTGGTTAATCAGGCCGCCTGCATTGCTAACCCCGAAAAGAACCCCGTTGGGACCGCGGGCATCGTCGTAACGCCCGATTTTGTAAGCATCATCCGGCACAATGGTCTTGAAGTAGTCGAGTCCTCGAGTGGCATCGACCCCTCGGGTGCGGATGCGCTGGGTTGTGTATACGGCATTGAACCAGGTAGTGAAATTAGGATTAGGCCCATCCATATTGTCGGTATCCAGCACGGAGTTGAGGGAGTATCTGATGAGCTCGTCAATCTCTACCAATCCTGTATCGTCTAAAAACTCTTGTGTCCAAACGGAGACAGAAGCGGCTGTGTCCTTCAGGCTGGCATTCAAGCGGGTTCCTGAAAGGGTGTTGGTAGCACGATATCCCATGTCTTGGGATCCATCCACATTAAATGGGGTCAACTCATATACGTCTTCCGATTCATTTTCTTGATCTTGAGCCACACTCGTGTGCGCGAGAGGCCACTGCAGCAAAGTAATGGCAAGGAGCATAGTTATAGTTTTTTTCATTATTGCCTGGGGTTGAATGAGTTTGGTTTGGATAGCTAGAAGCGAAACCGGGAAGAACAATTATCCCCTAAACAGCGATGTAGGCTTAGCATTCATTTATGTAGTGATCCATAGCCAAACAATAGTCAGCTGAAGTGTTCACGACAGATGTCAGTAGTCGTAATTTGGGCTTGAATTAAGGGTTTCGCTTCAAGAATAGGCATGTATTATATCTTCTATTGAACCGTTATTGAATATATTTAATGTGCAAAAAAATTCGGAAAATCCGCATACTTGAGGAAATGATTCAATGATGACGCCTACAGATCAGCGTCTCTATTTGGGTAAAAGGCATTCATCGTTGATATTTGCCGGCGACTTGCCTTATACGGTCTGCTATTGGTACCACCTTGGAGCGACCTTCAGCCGGTGTCGCTTGCCGCCAAAACAGCCTCACTCGCAATCCCGGAGGGCAGATTCAATTCAGTTCCCTGTTTCCCAAGGTGTGTCGATCCACCAGTGATATACGTTTGTCATGTGCTCTTTGTAGGCGTTTGAAGTCTGGATCAGCAACCGCTTCTGTTTGCGCGGATTCAGGGAGCCGACCACGAGGCTGTTCGAATACGCTCCGAGTCCTTTTCCTTCCTCGCGCAACTTCAATTAGACACCATCATCCCAGTTGATACCACCTTGTGGGGAATACAGGATAAAATGGCCCATTCCCTTTTCCTCTCCAAAACTCCCACTCCGTCCATGCATGAAGTAACAACCGTTCAGTGAGTTTATTTGAGGGTTCCGAATCCTCTTTCGAAAGTTGGCGATTTTTGGTTCGGACCAGGTGCGGCCGCCGTCGTCGCTGATCACGTAGTCCATCGTGTCTTCTGCGTCCCTGTTATATATATAGACGATGATGCTTCCGGACTCGAGCATTGTCATGCTTCCATACGATTTCCAGAGAGTGTTGAAGGGAGGCTCGCTGCGTTTGGTAAAGGTCCGCCTGCCATCGCGGCTGGCGTACAACTCGTATACATGTTCGGGCTTGTTGCCCAGGAAGTTGATCTCGTTATCGTTCTTGAAGTGGAGAACCAGGATTTCTCCGTAATAATAGCGTGCGTCGTAGATCCTGCCCCGATCGCCACCCAGTTCAACAGGATCACTCCACGTGTATCCTCCGTCCGTGCTGCGGATGTAGGTCGGAACCTGGAATTGTCTGTAGATGACATTTTTCGTTATATCACACACCAGAAAGAAGAGAACGATTTCGCCCTGGTCTGTCAGAACGGCCTTCTCGGGGAGGGCGGAGAGTTTCTTGGGAGTCTCTCCGTTCTGACCTGCATCGAAGAGGTTCTTCGAGTAGGGCAGCACGCCCGGATCGGTCCATGTTTCGCCTCCGTCCAGGGACCGCTTGAATTCCATCTATCCCCGGGCTGAGTGACCTCTGCCCTTGCTCGCCATCGGAAAAACCTCCGGGTTGTGGCTTTCCGCGGAGCGGTTGGGGTAAAAGGCGAGAATCTTGCCGTCCTCATACTCGACGAGGGCGTGTCCCAGATGTCCGCCTCTTTCCGCAAGTGAGTGATCTACGAAAAGAATTCCTTCGTTGGGGTAATCGTGTAGCGACATTCAGGTTCGCTGAGGGAGATAACGCTGGTCGGAGTGTCTTGGGAGCAGCCTGCCAGCATGAAAAGACCCAGTAAGGCCACTAATACAGAACAACGTCGATCAAGCATACTCATCCTCTTCATTCACTTATTTAATTGCTCCGCTTGCCTAATACTCTTGCATTATATGTGCTCATTGATTTCCAGTGAATACGATTAAGGTGCAAAAAAATAGGGAAAATACGCATGCATGAGGAAATGACCCATTGTCGTTGGCGTGCCGAAGCTCCCCTAAAGGTTGAGTTGTGCGGAATTTCCTATTGCGACGGAAGCTATCGCATGCGGCGCAGGAACTCCAAGTTTACAGTGATAGAATACATCATTCATGGGACGGGAACGCTGGAGGTCGGCAACCAGGTACACTACCCGAAGGAGGGTGACGTTTATTTCGTTACCGAAGGCAGCAATCATGAGTACAGAGCGGATCCGAGCGATCCCTGGACGAAGATCTGGTTCAATACCTCCGGCCCACTGCCATTGGCTTTACTAGACATCTACGGACTTCGAGGTGTTAATCACATTCCGTCGGTCAGCGTTGAACCCCTCTTTCGTGAAGGCTACGAAGCCTGTGTTGAGAATCCCTCCCAGGCCGAACAGGTCGTCGCCATTACGCTCCATAATATTTTCATGGAACTCTCAACAGTACTCCGAGCAAGGCATGAATCCCCTGTCAGACAAAGCCAGGGGCTTCATGATTATATTGATAGTTGTGTCGAGGAGACTCCCAGCCTGGCCGAAATGGCAAAGATCTTAGGACGGTCGCCTTCCCAGACCATTCGCATATTCAAGCGTGAATGGGGCACGACGCCTTACCATTTTCTCATCGAGCGAAAGTTTCAGAAGGCAAGGATACTCCTTACCGGGAGTGTCAAGTCCGTCAAAGAAATTGCTTACGGGCTCGGCTTCAAAAGCGAGTATCATTTCTCGGCCCTGTTCAAACAGAAGACCGGAATGTCTCCCAAGACCTATCGCAATTCCATTTTGCATTGATAAATGGACGGCGAGTAAACGGCCGGATTCCGTGAACTTTATCGAGTTCGATATAAACTACTCCTTGAAGGCGTAGAATCCAAATTCTGGAATGTTTGGATTAGGTAGTGAAAGGGCAGCAAAGTCCCATTCCTACCAATAATCGTGCAGCACAATGCTATTATGTGTATCGTGTTAAGAAAACCTAATTAAGGATTTTTATAGTAGTAATTACGTGAATACACGTAAATGAATAGGGCTGGAATAAATCGTGTGCTTTTCAACCGTATCCGAATACTAAATGATACTACCCACTATGTTCTAAAGGACTCCCGCCATCTCTAGCCCCACAAATAGTTTACAAAAGTGGATGATGAAAGCACGGTCATTGATTTCATGAAAATGTCACTCGGTTCGCGGCTTGTCCGGTTGAGCAG
>JAABVD010000092.1 GCA_014529615.1 Opitutia bacterium | reverse complement strand
CCCCAACTTTTTCAGGGTGTCCCGGAAATCGTCCCGTCGTTTGCGGTTTTGGGCGGCGAATCCCGAGCGGACATAGGCGCTACCGGTATCCACCTCGATGAGCCTACCGGTCTCAGCGTCTTCCAAAGTGACGATACCTACATTGGGCAAGGTGCATTCGCGGGGATCGGAAATGCGAATTACAATCAAGTCGTGCCTCCGGTCCGTCAAGGTGAGCGATCGATACAGTTCGGTGTACTGGTTGCGGATACGCGCGGGGCGAAAAGCGTCCCGTACCAGAAAGTCGGAGATGAGAAAGGTAACCGCTTTGCGCTTGAGAATGCGGTTGAGGTAATCCAAGGCCTTCTTCACGTCCGTGCCAGTGGATTGCGGTTCAAAAAAGAGCAACTCGCGGATGATTCTCAACACGTGCTGGCGACCCTTTTGCGGGGGGATAAAGGCCTCGATCCCATCGGTGAAGAGCAATAGACCCACTTTGTCATGGTTGCGCATAGCGGAAAAGGCCAGCACGCTGGCCATCTCTGCAGCATACTCGCGTTTACTTTCCAGGCGGGAGCCGTAGTCCCCGGATGCGCTCACGTCCACTACCAGCATGAGGGTCAGTTCCCGTTCTTCCCGGTACCGCTTGACGAATGGGTGGCCCATTTTGGCCGTGACATTCCAGTCGATGGACCGCACGTCATCGCCTGGAGTATAGGAGCGGACCTCTTCGAAATCCATTCCCTGGCCCTTGAAAACGCTATTGTAGTGGCCGGCCATGGCATCCGTCACCATCCGTCGGGTGCGGATTTCAATTTGGCGGACTTTCTTGAGAATTTTCAGGGGATCTTTCACCTTGCACAATACCTCATCTCTTCCCGGCCCTTAACCCCCGGGGGAATTGCAATTGGATTTATGAGGTCGACGGCCATCTGGGAAGCTCCTCCCCGCCATCCTCAAGGGACAGGCAAGGTATCCAAAATCTCCTGGACGATATCCTCGCTCGTCTTACCTTCGGCTTCCGCTTCATAGCTGACGATTACGCGGTGACGCAGGACATCCATGGCTATGGTCTTGACGTCCTGAGGAGTCACGTAACCTCGACCCTGCAGGAAGGCCCAGCCTTTGGCGGCCAGGGTGAGGGATATGGTCGCGCGCGGACTGCCGCCAAATTGGATCAGGGAATCGGATTTCAAATTGAAGTCCTTTGGATTGCGGGTGGCAAAGACGACATCGACGATGTACTCCCTGATTTTTTCGTCCATGTAGATTTCGTTAACCACCTCCCTGGATTTGAGAATGTCCCGGGGTGAAATAACGGGGCCCACCGGGGGAAGGCTGGAGGTGGTGGCCATGCGGTCGAGAATGGCCCGTTCCTCTTCCCTGCTGGGGTAGTCGATATTGAGCTTGAGCATAAAGCGGTCGACCTGCGCTTCGGGGAGCTGGTAGGTGCCTTCCTGATCGATAGGATTCTCCGTGGCCAGGACCAGGAACAAGGACGGGAGGGAGTGCGTCGTCTCCCCAATGGTTACCTGCCGTTCCTGCATGGCCTCGAGCAAGGCGCTCTGGACCTTGGCGGGCGCCCGGTTGATTTCATCGGCCAACACCAGATTGGTGAATACCGGACCCTTTTTGGTTTCAAAGCTGTGGTCCTTGGGATTGTAAACCAGGGTTCCGATGATATCGGCGGGAAGCAGGTCGGGGGTAAACTGGATACGCTGAAAATCAGCCGATATGGTCGAGGCCAGGGTGCGTACCGACAATGTCTTGGCCAATCCCGGAACGCCCTCCAAGAGGACGTGCCCATTGCAGATCAAACCCAAAATGAGGCGATCCACCAAGTATTGCTGGCCAATTATAATCTTGGCAATGGCTGTTTTCAGCGGTTCGACCCATGCGGATTCCCGGCTGATTTTTTCGTTTAAATCGAGAACTGAACTACTCATGGATGGTGTGCTTGGCAATCGTTGTCATGGATGAGGGGTAACCGACAAAGAAAAGCGGTCAAGGTTTCGCAGTATTTTGTAGCTCTTCCCCGCAACTTTTGCCCACCCATGGAGGTAAACACGGATTAGCCCGCATGTCTCACAAAATTCGTAGCGAGCGTGAAGCTGGGTCGACACCCTGCAAAGTCGCGAAACCAACGAAGTCCGCGCCAGTGCCGGGATTCCGGAGCGCAGTAGAAAATTTGTGAGATATGCGGGTTAGCAGGGAACTGAACCAATGCGGCATTCCTCAATCTCATTCTCAATCCGTGGTTTATTTTCATCTGAAGGCAATTGGCATATAAAATGCTTGATTAAAACGAGCATTTTTTCCTTTTTTCACAAACGAAATCCCTTATTTTCAGGTTTCTCTTCTCCAAGAAGCATTTAATCATCCTAGTTCAATTGACGCAGTCTTTCCCAATGGCGGCCTGGATAGGCCGTGGTTGGGGCTGCTCTTCATTCATCAACTCAGTTCAATCTAATTCCTAATTATGACACCTTCAGAAGTTATCGATCTCGCTCAATCGAAAGGCGCCCAAGCCGTGGATCTCAAGTTCTGCGACATCCACGGGACATGGCAGCATTTTACCGTTCCCGTTTCAGAATTGACCGAGGACCTGTTTGAGGACGGTCTTGGTTTCGATGGTTCCTCCATCCGCGGTTGGAGGGGCATTGAATCCTCGGACATGTTGGTCATGCCGGACGCCTCCACCGCCTTTATGGATCCGTTCGTTGAGATTCCCACCGTCTCCCTGATTTGTGATATTGAAGATACCATCACCCGCGACCCCTATGAACGGTCCCCCAGAGGTGTGGCAAAAAAAGCGGAGGAGTACCTTCTGTCCACGGGGATAGCGGAAACGGCTTTTATCGGGCCCGAAGCGGAGTTCTTTATTTTTGACGATGTGCGTTACAGGTCGGGCTCCAACGAGTGCCACTACTTTGTGGATTCCGTGGAAGGCATCTGGAATACGGACAAGGAGGAGGGTCCGAATCTAGGGTACAAAATTCGCCACAAGGAAGGTTACCTGCCCGTCCCCCCCTTGGATAAGCACATGGATGTTCGCAATGAGATGATGTTGACCATGATCGATTTGGGCCTGGATGTGGAGGCGCAACACCACGAGGTGGCCACGGCTGGGCAAGCCGAAATCGACCTTCGCTACTCTCCGCTTTTGTCCATGGGAGACCAAATGTGCCTTTACAAGTATGTGGTGAAGAATGTGGCCTTCCGCGCCGGTAAAACGGCGACTTTCATGCCCAAACCGCTTTTTGACGACAACGGTTCGGGCATGCACGTGCACAGCTCGTTGTGGAGAGACGGCCAGCCGCTCTTTGCCGGGGATCTCTATGCCGGGCTCTCCCAGGAAGCGCTGTGGTACATCGGGGGTATTCTCAAGCACGCCTCCGCACTTTGCGCGCTGAGCAATCCGACCAATAATTCCTACAAGCGCCTTGTGCCCGGGTTTGAAGCGCCGGTCATCCTGGCCTACTCGGCCCGCAACCGCTCCGCCATTTGCCGGATTCCCACCTACAGCCAGAGCCCCAAGGCCAAGCGAGTAGAGTTCCGATGCCCCGATCCATCGGCCAACCCTTACCTCGCCTTTTCCGCCATAATGATGGCTGGTCTGGACGGAATTCAAAACCAGATCGATCCCGGTGAAGCGGTGGATAAAAATCTTTACGATCTGCCGGCGGAGGAAGCGGCAAACCTCAATACCGTCCCCGACAGCCTCAAGGGCGCAGTGGATGCCTTGGCCGCCGACCACGAATTTCTCCTCAAGGGAGATGTCTTTACCCAAGATTTCATCGACAACTTTATCGAACTGAAAAACGATGAATACGATGCCGTCCGCCTCCGGACTCATCCGATCGAATACTTCATGTATTACGACATTTAAGGGCTAGCCCGCATTTCTCACAAAATTCGTAGCGAGCGAACGAAGATCGAGTGCTGGTGCAAAGTCGCGAATCCAACGAAGTCCGCGCCAGTGCCGGTATTCCGGAGCGCAGTAGAAGATTTGTGAGACATGCGGGCTAGGATCGAGGATAGTTGCCAGAGTTCCTGAGGCGCCTTCGTGCCTCGGTGTTCTTGGCGTCTATGCACCTCAGAATCTCAGCATCTTAGAACCTCAATTGACCCCTTGCCAGCGCGGTCGGGGTAGTCGATTGTCCGATCATGAAGTCGCACAGCGCCAGATTGGGGCAGATGCCCATTCTCCCCCTGATCTGGAAAATGTCGGCTCCCTCGGTGGTCAGCATGCTGGTGATCGCCAGTTACCATCTGGCGGACGCCATCTTTATCGGCCGCTTTGTGGGGCCGGTTGGATTGGCCGCCCTGGCCTCTACCATACCGGCCATTTTTCTTTTTATGGGTTTGTCCCTTTTTATCGGGGTGGGCGGGGGAACCGCGGTATCCCGGACCCTGGGGAAGGCGGATACGGAAAGGGCCAATCGGATACTTGGGACCATGCTCTTCATGGTGCTGGTTCTGGGGGTCGGGGCTATCGTGGTGGCCTTTATCGGAACGAAACAGATTCTCTTGATGACGGGCGCCAGCGAGCAGGTCCTGGAACCCGCTTCCCAATACCTCTCTATTCTCCTCCTGGGCGGCCCCCTTTCCATATTCACCATGGCCATGAATAATTTGGTCCGTTCCGAGGGAAACGCGCCCATGGCCATGTTCTCCATGGTGACGGGAGCGGTGGTGAATGTCTTGCTGGACCCGCTCTTCATCTATTACCTGGGATTTGGCATGCGCGGGGCGGCCATGGCAACGGTAGGAGCCAATCTGGTTACGGCGGGTATCATGACCTGGTATCTTTACTCGGGAAAAAGTTCATTGGCGCTCCACTTTTCAAACATCCGTTTCAGGGTCCCTATCGCCCGGGAGATAGCCGCGGTGGGGGTTTCCACCTTGGTCATGCATACAAGCGGCTGTCTCATTCAGAGTTTTGTCATCCGCATCCTGATTCAATACGGGGGAGAAACCGCGGTTTCGGTGTATGGCATGTGCAACCGGACCGTGATGTTCATATTCATGCCGATTTTCGGTCTCCAGGCCGGCGCTTTGCCCATCATTGGCTACAACTTCGGCGCCCGATTGATAAAGCGGGCCAAGCAGACCATTTTTTACGGGATGTTTCTGGCTTCCCTTTACCTCCTGGTCCTCTGGATGTTCATCCAATTGTTTCCCTCCACTATCATTGGCGCATTTACCAACGATCCCGTCCTCTTGGGAGAAGGCGTGTCTGCCCTTGAGAAATTGGGCATCGCCATACCGGTGGTGGGTATTCCGGTTATGATTGTCGGGACCTTCCAAGCTTTGGGAAAAGCAAAATATGCCTTGTTTCTGACCATGAACCGCACCTTCTTCTTGGTCATCCCCTTGTTATTGATTCTCCCGCCCAGGCTCGGAGTGGATGGGGTCTGGTATGCCTTTCCCATAGCCGACGCGGCGGCACTGGTCATAAATGCAACCTGTTTCCTGTGGGCTTTGCGGAAAGTTGAGGAGCAGCCGGAGTTGCGGGCTGAGCCCCTGGGCTGATGGGCCGATCGGTTTATCCGGCGGAATATTTGGCTTTCTCATTCCTCTCTCTTACCATCCTCGATGACCCCCAGCCGGGGAACACCTCCGACCCCCCAAAAGTTATTTTCACATTGCTTTCCAAGGATAGAGAATCAAATCATTAATTTCCTGCCTAGACCGCCATGGTTTCGCTCTCCGTAGATCTCCACCGCCTTTCAAAATTCGTAAACCTGGCTTTGCCGGCCCTGGCCGTCCTCTTCTTCCTCGCCGGAAGATTCCTCTCCTTCTACTTCCATTTTTTCACCGTAGCCTTCCTTTTCCTGTCCATTGTCAATTACTTCTATTTGTACGTGCAGACGGAGCATTCCCTGCTGCGGAACTTCGGCATTGTGGCCCAAGGGCGATACCTGATTGAAAGCGTCGGGCCGGAGTTGCGTCAGTATCTTTTCGCCAGCGATACGGAGGAACGCCCTTTCAACCGGGTGGAACGCGCGGAAATTTATCGAAAGGCCAAGGACATCGACTCGGCTTCTTTTTTCGTATCGCTAAAGCAATTCGATTCCACCGAGATCAAAATTCGGCACTCCATGTACCCGACCGACCGGGAAGATCTCATTCCCTATTCCCTTACCTACGGGGAGGAGCGGGGCATTGAGAACGCCTATTCCATTACAAAGCCCATCATCATTAGCGCAATGAGTTACGGGTCCCTGGGAAGGCAGGCTGTCCGCTGTCTGGCCCGCGGAGCCAAAATGGCCGGAATTCCCATGAACACCGGGGAGGGAGGTTACCCGAAATACCATTTGATGGAAGGATGCGATCTCATCTTTCAGATGGGAACGGCCAAGTTCGGGGTGCGCGATGAGGAGGGATACCTGGACGAGGAGAAGTTGCGCGATCTGGCAGGTAAGGATGAGATAAAAATGATCGAAATCAAATTCTCCCAAGGAGCCAAGCCCGGGAAGGGAGGCCTGCTTCCCAAGGAGAAGCTGACCCCGGATATTGCCGGTTTGCGCGGCGTTCCCATGGGCAAAGACGTGATTTCCCCTCCTCACCACAAGGAGTGTAAGGACAAATCCACCACCGTATCCTTCATACGCCGGGTCCAGGAGGTTTCCGGGCTGCCGGTGGGAATTAAACTCTGCGTGGGATCATTCGAGGAGGTGGAGGAATTGGTGGGCGAGATGGTCCATCAAAATATTTTCCCCGATTACATGTCGGTGGACGGCGCCGAAGGGGGAACCGGCGCGGCTCCCAAGGCGTTTATGGACCGAGTGGGAGTTCCCCTTATTCCCGCCCTGGCGCGAGTGAACAAGATATTGTGCGAAGCAGGAGTGCGTGACCGGCTCAAACTGATGGCCGCGGGTAAACTGATCAATCCCGGTCGGCAGATGCTGGCCTTTGCCCTCGGAGCCCAGGCCGTTTACACGGCGCGGGGGTTCATGCTCTCTCTCGGCTGCATCCAAGCTCTGCAGTGTGGCCAGAATACATGCCCCATAGGCATTACCACCCATGACCCCACTTTACAGAGAGGGCTCGATATCGATACAAAAGCCATGCGGGTGAGGAACTATGTGCACAATTTGGAACATGATTTGTGCGAACTGCTCGCCGCCAGTGGCCGGCGTTCCTTCGATGAACTCTCCATGAATAACCTCTTTATTCCCGAAGACAGCACCCTGGCTCCTCTCCTGGAGGATCCCCGGAACCTGGCTTCAACTTAATTAAAACTGATTATACCCCTATCATGAAAAACATAGCCTCCTGGATACTTCGCATTTTCACCGCCGTGATTTTCACCCAGACCCTGTATTTCAAATTTACAGGACACCAGGACTCCGTGGAGATATTTTCCGCGCTCAAAATAGAGCCCAGTGGACGAATACTCATCGGGATACTCGAACTCGTTTCCGCGATACTGATCCTCGTTCCGGGCACTGTGGTTTACGGAGCCATTCTGGCTTGGGGAATCATGGGCGGAGCCATTATCGGTCATTGCACCGTTATTGGTTTCGAGGGGGATAACCTTTCGCTGTTCTTGCTAGGCGTAGCAGTCTGGGTCAGCGCTACCATATTGCTGGTGTTGCACCGCGATCAGTTGCCTTTGCTTCGCCACATGTTTGAAAAACCGAATTCCTCCTCCTGACCCGAGGGGTCACCCGTCCACATCGACGGAGACAACGGCAAAGGTCTTTGCGCCGGAGCACAACACCAGTGTATCTCGTTACATGGGGAAATTACTCTCCCAACGGCTGGAACAGGAACCAGGTTATCGGGTTAGCCTGTGCTGGCGAGTTCCTCAACCTGTTGCCGGCGCCGGGGTTGAATTTCTGGATTCATAGGTTTCAATCACGCCTGCGCCAATGCTGTCCCCCCAAACGTTGACTGAGGTCCGGAACCGGTCGAGCAGCCAGTCGATGGCCAGAATCAACGTGATTCCCTCCACCGGAAGGTCCACCGCCCTGAGCACGATAACCATGGTGACGAGGCCCGCTTCCGGGATTCCGGCGGCGCCGATAGCGGCCAGGGTGGCGGTCAGGACGACGACCACTTGTTGGGCCGGGTCCAGGTAAATTCCATAGACCTGGGCAATGAACATGACGGCAACCGCCTCGTAGAGGGCGGTGCCATCCATGTTGACGGTTGCGCCCAAGGGAAGAACAAAACTTGAAGTGCGTTTGGAGATTCCATTCTGGTCCTGGACCCCTTCCATGGTAAGAGGAAGGGTTGCGCTCGAACTCGCTGTAGAAAAGGCATTGAGCAAGGCCGTCGCCATCCCTTTGAAATAGGTGAGCGGATTCCTGCGTCCGAAGATCAGGAGAATTAACGGCAATAGGACTATTCCGTGTATGCCCAGTCCCAGCAGGATGGTGGCGCTGTATTTGCCCACGGCGAGGAGTTCGGGCCAGAACCCGGCAAATCCCTTTGCCTCCCCGATCCGGCCTGCCACCAGACCGAAAATGCCGATGGGAGCGAAATACATGATCCAGTGAACCAGTTTCATCACCGCGCTATTCAACCCGGAAATGATAACGATGACAGGTTTGGCCAAATCGCCCAGAGTAGACAAGGCGGCGCCGATAAGGAGGGCGAAAAAGATCAAAGGCAGTATATCGGTGTGCACCATGGCCTTAAAGACGTTGGAGGGAATCATCCCCTCCTTGCCCGTCTCCTCATTGCCGAGGAACACCTCCTTGATGGTGCCGCCC
Organism: Opitutia bacterium; assembly: GCA_014529615.1. Lineage (GTDB taxonomy): Bacteria > Verrucomicrobiota > Verrucomicrobiia > Opitutales > UBA2995 > JAABVD01. Next base: position 3,393 of record JAABVD010000092.1, on the reverse strand, counting down.
ATGGTTCGATCCGTTTTTCCCGACATCCTGGAGGCGATGGGCAAGTCGATGCTCAGTCCGCTACCCGAGCTTTCCAGGTCCAGGGTGGCAGGGCTGCCCTGAACAAATAGGAGCCGTTCGCCACTATCCGTGGTGACGTAACGGGCATCATCAGACAACAACAGCCACGCTTTTACCGTCACCACCCCTTCTGAAATCGATTCCACCTCGCCGCGCACGTCCTGATCCATGAGGGTAAGGACGTAGTTCGGGTTATAGGTCCGACGAAATTCCCCATCCATTTCGACCGTGCGCATTTGGTCTCCAACCAACCGGTAGTTCAGATCGGACCGCACTTCGCCTTGGGATAGTCCCTTCCCCGGCCGGATAGCGTTGACCAGAATCATCCCGAGAAGGACGGAAATGGCAGTGGTTGCCATGTAGTAGGCCACAGTCCGCCCGCCAATGGAGCCGATTTTTCGGATATCCCCCAAATTGGTAATCCCGACGATAATGGACAAGATGACCAAAGGCACCACTATCATCATGAGCAGATTCAGGAATATCTCGCCGAATATTTTGGTGTGCGTTGCGTAGGACGGCGCGAACCCGCCAAAGAGCACCCCCGCGATAATGGCTATGACGATGCCGAAAAGCAGACCGGTGCTGGCCTTTGGTTTTTTTTTGTTTCTTTGCATGGTTGGATCCATTTTTTACGTATGGGAAATTGCTGAAAAAGATGTCCTCTCCCTCTTTCCCAAGCGGCGCGGACGCCAGGGCAAGGTAAGGGTCGAAGGGGATAAAGAGCACAATTGAGCCGATAATAACAAGGTTTAATGATTTTTTCCTTATGGCCCCCTGTTTTCTCAAATTTTTTTAATGGTTTCCAAAGGGCAAGTGTTCTTGTAATTATAAGAGTTTGTCCCGCTGCAATTTCTTCTCCATGAAAGATCAGGAAACAAATCAGGCCCGGTGGTTTGTGAATGAGGTTTTGCCCCATGAGGGCGACCTTCGGGCTTGGCTGGGTGCGCGATTTACCATGATCAGGGATGTCGACGATCTGGTTCAGGAGTCGTTTTCCCGTTTGCTCAAGGCCCATGACTCCGGGCCGATCGTAAATCCCCGAGCCTATCTTTTTGTGGTTTCAAGAAATCTTGCGCTCAATCAGTTGCGCCACCTGAAATATGAGCGGCCCCGGGGCGCCAGAGAGGTCGATCCCCTGAGTATCATCGACGAGGTGAATAGCCCGCCGGAGGAGATGGCTCATAGGGAAGAAATCCAACATTTGATCCATGCCATCCAATCGTTGCCCAATCGTTGCCGCCAAGTCATGACCCTGCGCAAGATCTACGGTTTATCTCAAAAGGAGGTGGCTGAACAAATGGGCATATCCGTTCACACGGTCGAGGCGCAAGGTAGTATTGGACTGCGCAAATGCATCGCCTATTTCCGCCGCCATGGCTACCTGTCTCACTTTGCAAAATGAAAGATTCATCATTAGAATTTCCTGAATCATCCCGGATCGAGCAGATGGCTGCCGATTGGACGTTGCGCATGGACCGCGGATTGACTCCGCAGGAGCAGGACGCATACACCGAATGGCTGGCAGAGGATCCCAGCCACCGCAAAGCCATGGCTCTATACCAATGGGGATGGGATGAATTTGATCGTTTGGCGGGACTTCAAACCACGCATCGAGCACACATCGATACGGACCTGTTGGCGCCGCGAAGTGATGTTGCCCCCAAAGCTATGCCTGAACGCAAATTGAAAGCATGGATTGCCGCTCTTCCCCTAGCCGCCGCCCTGGCTTTGACGCTCTATCTGTCCTGGCCGGATACCGAGCCAGTTGGCTTGGAAGTCAAACCTGCCCTGGAATTGATGGCGCGTATCGAGCAACGAATTCTGGAAGATGGATCCCGCGTGGAAATCAATCGCGGCGCCGAGGTGGAGGTGGCTTATACCATGGAAGAACGTCGCGTTTACCTAAAAAACGGGGAAGCAAATTTTAATGTGGCCCAGGATCCGAATCGGTCCTTCATTGTCGACGCGGCTGGAGTCGATATCCGAGCCGTGAGTACCATTTTCAATGTCAAATTGTCGGAGGAGGAAGTGGGGATTCTTGTGACTGAAGGCAGGGTCAGCCTGCAAACGTCTAATCCGGTTCCCAGCCAAATTGATCCTCTATCCGGATACTTCCTGGAGGAGGGCCAGAAAGCCATTGTCCCCCTTCGCAGCGAAATGCCCGGAATAGGGGTGACGAACCTGAGTCAGTCGGAAATCGAAGCATCCACCCGCTGGCAGCCACGACTGTTGGATTTCGACTCAGCCCCTCTGGGAGATATCATTGATGAGTTCAACATCAGGAATCCCATCCAAGTGGAGTTAGGGGACCCATCCCTGGAAATGGTCAACCTGAGCAGCTCGTTCTGGTCCGACAATGTGGAAGGATTCGTCCGGCTGATGGAGTCCAGTTTCGGCATGAAGGCCGAATGGCAAGGTAGTCGGGAAATCGTTCTGCGAGCTGCCCAGTAAGGGGTCAATCCAATGTAGGAGCGGCTTTACGCCGCGATTGTTTTGGGTATGCGGTCAACGGGGATCAGGTTCCTCGATGCGCTTTGCCTGTCCAGTTGAAGGATATGCCTTTGACAATTGATCTTCAATCTATGGCCGCAATTCGTTGCTATGATCTTCCACGTAAACTAAAAAATATCCCCTAGGCTAAATTTCTTTTAACGGAAAATGCGACGTCGAGGTTTATTTTCATTGAACAACTCAAGCTCTTCTCATGTTCGACGTCGCTGGATTGCCCTCCTCTACACTTGTGTTTCGACACATGGTTTACGGCGAAAGTTCTTGTCGGCGGCGGCCTTTCTCCTGATGTGCTCCGCTCAATTGATTGCCTCAGAAATCCAGTCATTCGATTTGGATGGGGGTGATGCTGGCCTGACCCTGAAACATTTCGCCCAACAGGCGCGGCTGGATATCGTTTTCGACCCTCAGAGCGTGGCGGGCGTTCAAACCCGGGAAGTAGTTGGGTTGTTTTTACCAAAAGTCGCCCTTGAGCGCATGCTTTACGGCACACCTCTGGTTTTCAAACAGGATTTGGAAACGGGAGCGGTTGCCGTAACCCGGTCGAAGGATCCTCCGGAAGACCTTGAAACCCAGTCCGGAACCCAATCCACCGAACTCCAAATTGAGGAAGAAACTGAAATGAAATCAAAAAACAACAAATGGTTGAAGACCCTGGCCACCGTTTTGACCCTTGGGATGACTTCCATACCGAGTCAATTGAACGCTCAGGAAGAGGAGGACATTTACGAACTGAATCCTTTTACGGTGCTAGATGACGCAACGGTGGGGTCTCTCGCGCCTACCACGCTGGAGCTAACCCGAATCATGTCCAATTTGAAT
>JAABVD010000091.1 GCA_014529615.1 Opitutia bacterium | reverse complement strand
CCTCTCATCAGCTCCATCCCCGGGGTTACAAGCGACATCCTTCACACAATGTGCGAACTACTCGGCATCCCCGTTCCGGATCGGCAGTTGGATGGGGTCAGCCTGGTAAATTTATTGAAGGGAGAAATGACCGCCCGACCCAGTCCGATCGCCTTTTGGAAATACAAAAGCGGCAAGGAAAAAAAGGGAGAGCGTTGGCTCCCCGCAGAGTTGCAAAAAGGCACGACTCCGACGGTGCGCAATCCCGGAATTGATTTTCTCAACTACAAGCACCCGGTGGCAAAAACAAAGGACTTCGAAGGAGATGCCTCGATCCTGCATAACCGCTACAAACTCCTGCGGCCGGGAAAAAGTGTAGTGGAATTATACGATATCGTGAGGGACCCCGGGGAAACCCAAAATCTTGCCAGCAGCAAACCAGAAGTCCTCGAGTCCCTGTCCCGGAAACTTTTGAAGTGGCAGAAATCTGTGGAACTCAGTCTATCCGGCGCAGATTATTAGACCCTGCCGATCCGCGAGATAGATACCACGGATTATGAATTGAACATGGATAAACAGGATGAAGAGAAAAAAACCACAGAGGACACAGAGAGAGGGGAGAGTTAGGAAAAATAGCCACAACAGATCGCAAAAGGCGCGAATTAGGAATTGACTCTCGCAAAGGCGCCAAGAACGCAGAGTCATGAATATGGGTTAAATGGTGTAGGAGCGATGATGAAGGACAGCATAAATATTACCCTTAATGTGTTGCCTGCCTGTGCGGAGCACGCAGACAGGCCTGAAGAAAGATCTTGGCGATCTTTGCGGCTTGGCGAGAGCAAATCCGGAGAAGCCATCCAACCGTCCGAAACGATGATAACTTCTCAGTACCTCTGCATCTCAAATCCAAACCGTGGTTCTTCTTCCGTTCGCGGAAGAATATCCCCGGTGGGCTAAAGCTGGATTTTCAACCGGTCGAACTCGTGCAGGCCCGATTCTTTTTTGAGCAGGCCTTTTTTAGCGAGTCGACCAAAGGCTTCGATTGCTTCATCCAGGAGATCGTTCTCGATATTGAGCCGGCCATGGCCCGGCAGGAGCTTTCCAATGGGGAAGAACTCCCGCAGTCGTAACAGTGAACGGTGAAAATCCTCCGGGTCCGAGAATTTCAATCCTCCCAAAAGAACGCCCTTGTAGAGCAGGTCGGCTGTTGCCAGGTAGCCGCGTTCTTCCTCATGGATGCATACATGTCCCGGTGAATGACCGGGGGTGTGAATGATTTCCAACTTTCGTCCTCCCAGGTCGAGGACGTCCCCGTCGCGGTGCAGCCTATCGACTTTGGCGTGGAATGGCATGTATTTTTTGATTTCAAACTGCGGGGGCGGTTCTTGGCTGAAGGGTTCCTTGACCAACCAATTGCCAATATCCTTGGTGTAGCGTTGCCAACTGCTCTCAATCCAGTCGCGCTCCAGAATGTGGGCCGAAAAACGATCGAACAAATGATGCCCCCCCGTGTGATCCCAATGGGCATGGCTCGTTATCACATCGACCGGGAGTTTCGTCAGTTCCTCGACTATGGTCCGAATATTTCCTACTCCCAAACCGGAGTCGACCAGGATGGCTCTCTCAGTCCCGACAAACAAATAGGAATGAACTTTCATCCATTGCCCATACTCGCTTATGCCGAAGGTGGAGTCGTCCAAGGCGTCTACCGTGAACCAGTTGTTTTCCAATGCTGAGGCGGGATGGGTCAAAGGGATCAAAGGGGTCTTTCGCGGCTATTCCTCCTGTTCCTTATTTTCAGGCTATCCAGGCTAAAACAAGGGATAGATAAAGGGCGCTACCCCACTTCCTGAAAAGATGATTAAAATTCCCAACAAGATGAATATAAGGAGGATAGGAATCAACCAGTACTTCTTGTTGTGCCTGATGAAACTCCAGAATTCCGCGATGATTCCCTGGGATTCGGGAGCATCCACGTCCTCTATGGACTTCTGCCCATTACCTTTCATTGTTTTTCCTCAAAATTGCCGAAAATACCGTTTCAGCTCTGGCTCTCCTTGGCAATTTATCCAGTAGGTTTTTCTATTTTTATCATATTGTATGGGTAAGGGCTTTCTCCCGAATAATTTCATAATCAGTCCGATGGGAGCGAGGGTCAGGTAGTACATGATCAGGGTGGACATCGAGGTAATCATCCATTCCGCAATTGCCGCCAATCCATGCCAAATCACATAGACGGTTTTTCCCGAACTCTTTGAAACCAGGGATAACCCACACAGCAGGAGACCCATCCCCGCAAAACCAATCAGCACCCAATAATTCAGGGCCTGCGCAGACAACCAGATGATACCCATCCAGATAAGTCCGAGAACCGGAAGGGCTAAAAGGAGGGTGAAGGCAAATTTTTCCACCTCTTTCCGGCTGGGATTTCGGTTAAGGTTTTCAAACCTAGCTTTAATCTGATGCAAAGGATTTCCTTTTCCACGGTATTTTTGAACCAGATCGGCTGGTTGGTCCTCTTTCCGAAGAATGTAGTTTTCCAATACCAACACATCCATGCCGGTAGACAGAAAACAGCTCAGGGCATTCTCTGGTGATTGTACGATTGGTTCTCCCCGAACATTGAAACTGGTATTGACCAGAACACTGCAACCGGTCCGCTCCTTGAAAGCTCTAATCAGCCGATAATATCGACCGTTCCTTTCTTCGCTGACGGTTTGAAGGCGCGCTGAGCAATCAACATGGGTAATGGCTGGAAGGGTTGACCTGGCAATACTTACGCGTTTGCGAATATCGGGATCCTTCATCTGTTCTTTTTCCTCTTCAGACAGATGCCGCCGTAAGTTCCGGCTCACAGGTGCGGTTACCAGCATGTAGGGCGACGGTTCCTCCTGGTCAAAATTGGGTCCGATGTCTTCTTCCGGAACGGAGGGTGCAAAGGGACGAAAAGACTCCCTGAACTTGATTTTGAGGTTAATGCGGTTTTGCATATTTTTTGACCTTGGATCGCCAATTTTGCTTCGCGACCCGAGTGCGCGAGGGCCAAATTCCATGCGACCATGAAACCAGCCCACCACTTTTTCCTCCATCAGGTATTGGCTCACGGACGATAACAATTCAGCTTCCCCCTTGATCCTTTCAAAAACTGCTCCTTCAGCTTCTAAAGCTTCTTTGATTTCACCATCCTCAAATCGAGGTCCGAGGAGGCTCCCTTTCATGGCGTCCTTTGGATTTATTTTGCGCTCATTTCCCAGGAGTTGGAAGTGAGTAAACAGGGCTGCGCCCAACGCTCCTCCCGCATCGCCTGCTGCCGGTTGCGTCCATATTCTGGCAAAGGTTTTTTCTCGCTGTATCTTGCCGTTAGCTACGCAGTTCAGAGCCACCCCTCCAGCCAGACAGAGATTGTTCTTACCGGTCAAGTCTCTCGCATGATGGACCAAACCCCTGATCAATTTCTCGGTAACCACCTGTATACTGGCCGCCAAGTCCATATGAATTTGCTCCAAGGGCTCTTCCGGAAGACGTCTTTTTACCGTGAACAGCCGCTCGAATTTGGAGCCTGTCATGGTAAGGCCATTGGCAAAGGTGAAGCATTCCATATTGAGGGCAAATGAGCCATCGCCCTTGAGGTCCACCAGCTTATCGAGGATGAGATCGACGTATGCAGGATTCCCATACGGCGCCAGCCCCATCAGTTTGTATTCTCCACTGTTTACTCTAAATCCTGTAAAATAGGTAAAGGCGCTGTACAATAATCCAATGGAGTGGGGAAAGCAGATGGTTTTCAGCATACGAATCCGATTGCCCTCACCAATCGCAATGCTCGTGGTATCCCACTCCCCAACCCCATCCATGGTGATAATGGCGGCTTCTTCAAATGGGCTGGGAAAAAATGCACTGGCTGCGTGCGACATATGATGCTTCACAAAAAGAAGGGGACCCTTGTGCTCCTTGTTCAGAGACCTCCGGATTTCTCGGGTATGATGCAACTTGGTTTTCAACCACTGAGGGATGGCTTTTGAAAAGGATTTGTACCCGGAAGGTGAATAGGCCAGATAGGTTTCGATTAACCGGTCAAATTTAAGGAGTGGCTTTTCGTAGAACACGACGTAGTCCAGTTCCCCTGCTTGGATTCCCCCTTCCCGTAAACAATAATTAATGGCCTGAGCAGGAAAGCCATTGTCGTGCTTTTTTCGACTAAATCGCTCCTCCTGTGCTGCTGCGACGATGTTGCCTCCATCGACCAATGCTGCTGCACTATCGTGATAGAAGGCGGAAATGCCCAATATCTTCTTAGCACGCATGTCTACCTACCGAACGGGTTCAGATAACAAGACCGGTGTAATCAGGCCATGTCCGGTTTAGCGCATGGTCCCTGGTCATCAACGTATAGCCGTGGTCCCTTGCAATTTGGACCAACCAGAAATCCATGATTTGCCTGTGCCCGGTTGCTCGTTCAAACAGAGCGAGATCCGGGCGGTTTTGAGCAAATAACACCTCACCCGGGTCAGGACCCGCAAGTTCTGTATGCACCACCATAAATGCTGTCTCTCCTTTTAGAACCGCTCTTCCCAGGATGGTCGGATTCATCAACAGCCGCATGGCTGCGAGTTGGGTCTCTATTGCTATGGCCCAGCCATCGGGTTTAATCTTATCAAGCCATTTTCGAGCCTCACAATGCCCTACGTGTCCTTCATACAGCGCCGCGAAGAAGACGTCGTTATCCAATAAAAAAGCCATTAATCCTCCAGGGCGTTGGCCAAGTCTTCCGAATCCACAGTCGGCATCTTATTCCCTCGCTTAACCACCACTCGCCCTTCCCGCAGATCGATAACTGCCGGAGTGTCCGGTTCCCCGGCATAGACTTCGCGAACTGCCCGGCTCACCAACCGGCTCAAGGATGCCTTTTTCCTGCCACCTCGGCGCGCTGATTCCATGCGCAGCAGGTCGGCAACATCATCAGGTAGATCCAGGGTAGTTTTCATGGTTTTATGGTTTTACGGTAAAAATGTTTTGGGTCAACTATTTTCAGGACATCGTCCCCATTGAGGAATAGCTTAAAATGGTGTGAAATGAGTTGAAACCCAGTAGAAACACAATCCTTGCGAGCAGCACCATGTTTGAATCATCATCCGGAGATGGTTGAGGGACTGCGGTTGTTGCTGAAGGAACAGATCCGGAAAGGGAGATCGAGATAAGTGGACAGGTTTATGAAATTGCTGAAATCGTTCAAATGGTTTTGCTCCCTGATCGGAGCCTGCCTTTTTTCCACTCTTTCCATTTCCTGGGGGCGAGATGAACCGGTCATTTACTGGGCCATCGAGGACGCCGAGGCGCGCGAGCAATTTCCCGAATACAAAGTCATTCCGGCCGCCACCCTGGATGAGCTTACTCCCAGCAAAAGTCTGCCCTTTCGTGAGGATTACCGGGACTGGCCGCGTTCACATGGCGATGCCTATTCGAGCCGTTATTCGGCGCTGACCGAGATCAACCGGTCCAATGTGCGCAATCTGGAGGTGGCCTGGATCTACCGTAGCGGAGATACCCCCGGTAATATTCAGTGCAACCCGATCGTTGTGGATGGCGTCATGTATGCCTTCACCTCGGGAAATCACGTGGTGGCGGTGGACGCCGCCAACGGCAAGGAAATCTGGCGTTTCAATCCAAATGGAGAGCCCACCAAGCGGGGTATCAATTATTGGAGAAGTTCCGATGGTAAAGGAGACCGGATACTTTTTACCGCAGGATTGAAACTGTTCGCCTTGCTTGCCGAGAACGGTAAGCCGGATCCCACCTTCGGAAATGGAGGGAACGCTCCCATCCCGGATACGAACCGTGTGCCGGTCACCGTGTTTGAGGATATTCTGGTGTTCGCCGGCTACAGCAAGCACATCTATGGTTATGACCTGCACACGGGAGAACAGCGGTGGGTGTTTCACACCGTGCCGGTGGTGGGAGAATATGGATACGACACCTGGGATCATGTTGAACCGGTGGCGGCCAATGCCTGGGGAGGCCTTTCCCTGGACCCCGAACGAGGTATAGCCTACGTGCAGACCGGATCTCCCAAGCCCAATTTTCTCGGAGAACGGCACCGTGGAAGAAACTTGTTCGCCAATTGCCTTCTGGCCATCGATGTGCGATCGGGTAAGCGTTTGTGGCATTTCCAGGAGATCCCCCACGATATCTGGGATCAGGACGGTTCTGCTCCCCCCGTGCTCACTACCATTACCCGTGAGGGAAAGCATTACGACGTGGTGGCTGCAGTGACCAAGTTTGGAAACACTCTTTTATTGGATAGGGTGACCGGTAAGCCCATTTACCCGTTCCGGCTCCGGCGGGCGCCGACTTCCAAGGTTCCCGGCATTCTCACCTGGCCTTATCAACCGGATGTGGAGCTTCCGGAACCTTTCAGCCGGCAGCAGTTTACCTTGGAGGACGTGACCGATCTGTCCGAGGAAAGTCGTAAATACATCCTCGATATGTTTGTCAGGGATGGGGCTACCATGGGTTGGATGGTTCCCAACGTGCTGAACAAGCCCAATGTCATAAACAACCTTCATGGCGGCGCCAATTGGCCGGGCGCCTGTGTTGATCCCGAAACATCCACCCTGTATGTAAATTCCAACGACTTTCCTTATTATATCACCATCACCCAGGCGGAGGAGGACTTCGTCGATGAAACGAAACTGATCCCCACGGCGGGACGAAAGGTTTATGAAACTCTGTGCATGGTCTGTCATGGACCGAATCGTGAGGGTAGCGGTGAGAACCCGCCCTTGATTGGATTGAAATATCGGTCCAATGATGCGGAAATGAAGACGCTGCTTGCCATCGGCAAGAACCTCATGCCGGCAACCCCCCATATCCAGGGAAAGGCTCTGGAGGATCTACTGGATTACATCTTCGAGCGCGACCGGCCGGAGCAGTTTGAGAAAGCGGAGGGACCTCCCAAGCGTCCCCGGTATACCTTCGACCAGAGGGGAGGCTGGCTGAGGCTGGTGGATCAGGATAGATATTTCGGCAGTAAGCCTCCTTGGGGAAAATTGAACGCCATCGATCTCAATACGGGGAATATCAAATGGCAGGTGCCGTTCGGAGAATACGAGGAACTAATGGCCAAGGGCCTGCCCATAACCGGGACCGAGAATTTTGGCGGACCGTCGGTGACTGCCGGGGGGCTGGTTTTTTCCACGGGAGCACGCGACAGGAAAATCAAGGCCTACGACGTGGATACCGGGGAGGAACTCTGGCAATACACCCTGCCTTTTGGAGGGACCGCCCCACCCAGCATATACCAGGCTGATGGCAAGCAGTTCGTTGTCGTTGCCGCTACGGGAGGGGGGAAGCTTCGCTTGCCACCGGGGGACGCCTATGTTGCCTTTTCCTTGCCCTGAATTTATAAACCATACCTATCCATGCGATTCCTACTCACCTTTCTCATTCTATCTTTCCTCAGCTCCTCAGGTTTAGCCGGGAACCGCTCCGTCCGACTGGCTCAGGACAAGCCCAATGTGGTGTTCATTTTGACGGACGACCAACGTTGGGATGCCATGAGTTGTGCCGGAAATCCGCATTTGCAGACCCCGAATATGGATCGCTTGGCGGAGGAAGGGATCCTGTTCAACAATCACTTCTGCACGACCTCGCTTTGTTCACCCAGTCGGGCTTCCATCCTTGGCGGCCTGTATGCCCACTCCCATGGAGTCACCAACAACTTTACGGATTATCCCCGCGACCTGCCCACCTTTCCGCGCCATTTGCAGAAAGCCGGTTACAGGACCGCCTACATCGGCAAGTGGCACATGGGAGAGGAGGACGACAGCAAGCGTCCGGGTTTCGATCACTTCGTTACGCACCGGGGACAGGGAAAATACTTCGATACCGAGTTTCGGGCCAATGACGGTCCCCGCCAAGTGGTCCCTGGTTATTATACGACGGTGGTTACCGACATGGCCATCGAGTGGATGGATTCCCTGGAAGGAAACGAACCCTTCCTGCTGATGCTGGGGCACAAGGCGCCTCACAGCTTCTATTTTCCTGAAAAGAAATATGAAAACGCCTTCGACCGCGTCCGCATACCTTATCCCGACACTGCCTTCCTACTCGACGATAAACCAACCTGGATAAAGCAGCGATTGTCCACTTGGCACGGGATTTACGGACCCTTGTTTGACTGGCGTAAGGACTTTCCGGATACTTCCGCCGCGGGCATGGTGGCTTTTGAGAACATGACCCGAGCCTATTGGGGAACACTGTTGTCGGTGGACGATTCGGTGGGGCGGATCTACGACTATCTCTACCGGACCGGACAATTGGATAAGACCTTGTTTATATTCACCAGCGACACCGTGCTCCTCAACTGTGAG
>JAABVD010000090.1 GCA_014529615.1 Opitutia bacterium | reverse complement strand
ACCACCAGCAAACTACTATTTACTGCGAGGACGCAGCGTTCTTCCCTCTATGAATTTACCGATTACGAAGATCGAAAATGGATAATCAGGCTCTCCTCTTCGATTCCGCAATAGACGATCGACAACGATGTTAACCGCAATTTCCCCAACCCTTTCAAGATCTTGGCAGTATCCTGAGATATCTCCCATATTCTTTGACCAAATCAGCGAAACATACCCAAAGTCTTCAGGGGATCGAAGCCCGATAGATTCCAGAAAACGCAAGGTGTTGTCCTGATAACTGAGAATGAGGTCGGGTTTATAAGCGTAGTACCATCTTTTTATCTGTCGGTATTCTTCAGAAGCAGATTCCATTTCCTGAGAATTGAGACGCAATAGCGGAACCTGGGCATCGATTGAAATATTTCGTGATTGAAATTCGAGGTACCCAGCGCTCCAAAGATGCCCTGCACGCTCTTCGTCTTCCAGGTTGGTAATAAATCCAATCCGCTTGTATCCCCTTTCCTGCGTGATCTCCATCACCTCTTTCATGCAATTGAAGTTATCATAAGAGACACGGTGTATATTGCCCAACGCTGCGAAATTACCAATGCTGGCAACCGCGTAGGGACTCCAATCAATTTCCAGTTCAGTTGTCGATCTCGGAAGGGGTGGCAAAATGAGTCCATCGATTTTTCGATGCTCAAGAATCTGCTCGATACGTTTGCCGGAATAAAGGTTCAAATCGAATTCCAAAGGCTGGAAATGAAATCCCAGCTTCTCCGCCCTCTGCTTTGCTCCTCGGTAATAGCGGCCCATACTTTCCCATTTGAGCCGTTTTTTGCGAATGGCATCCACCCAAGTATTCAAAAACCCAATTGTGGTGACAGTCTTTGGCGGATTGCTTCGGCGAATCTGAGCCATTTGGGCGCTCACCAACGGATTGGGTCTGTAGCGCAACTCTTGAGAAATTTTTTTAATCTTCAACCGCGTTTGCTCAGGAAGCTTCGGGCTATCTCTCAATGCCAGTGACACAGTTGATTTTGCAACGCCCGCCATCCTGGCTACCGATTCGATGGATGTAGATTTGGACATGTGATGGAATGTTATTAACGGTAACTTTCGTCGAGCGGCCACAAATGGGAGCTGGGCGTCATCATCACCAGGATTTTTCCATAAAGTTGAAAGGAAACAGTTACTGAACCGTAGAGGGTCGTTTGGAAGAAGTAAGAATAGTATCAAAATTGGGCCGAAAATCCAATGACATGATCTTGTCATATGGCATGGGTATCCTTGTCATTGACAGATTAGACCTGTAGAAAGGAATTTTTCAGAATCCGACCCCACCACAAATATCACCTTATTTGCCTATCCACGGTCCTGTTAGCTTGGCCGGGAATGGGAGCTGATGATGTCACAGATCCAACGCTGTCCTACAAGGTCGCCCGTGGGCTGAGGCCCTTTATCCGGGAGACGGAAAGTATGCTTCAAGAGCTGATTGTCCGCCGGGAGCAGCTTCCTCCTTTGGCCCCTGGTCGACATGGCGAAAGTCTGGGTTTCCACAGCCGGTTTCAGGAAAACATTCAAGATCAACTGGACATACGGATTGATCTGGGCAGAGAACGGACATTTGATCGCATAGCCCTATTCCCTGTTAGCACGGTTTTTCAGGGCGCCACTATCGCCGGTTACGGATTTCCCCGACATTTCAGAATTGATGCATCGCTGGATCCCAATTTCCAAGATGTGGTTCTGGTTTATCAATTTAATGATCCTGACATTCAGACGCGTCCCGAATACCCGGTTCAGGTGTTTATTCCGGATCTTTCAGCAAGGTATCTTCGATTGCGGGTACTCCAGCACTGGAAACGATCCGACGGACGCATTCTCACGGCACTGGGTGAAGTCATGGTATTATCGGACGGCCGCAACGTGGCCATTGGGGGGACGGTGGAGGCCGATTCGTTCGCGTCGCTACCAGCCTGGAGCAGCGCCAACCTTATAGACGGACAAACCGACCTAGGTTTGCCGGTAAAGCCTGAAACAAGCTCAAGCAACGGGTATCTGTCTGGACCATCTAGAATCCCCAATAGATTGAAGTGGGTCCAGGTGGAATTAGCAAATCCTGCTCAAGTTGACGAAATTCGATTACTCCCCACCCAACCACTCGATGCACCGAGTCAGTATGGGCATGGTTTCCCACGTCGATTCCGGGTTCTGACCTCGATGAATCCAAACCTTTCACCGGCCCGGATCATCGGCGACCATTCCACAATTGCCTTTCCCAATCCCGGGGACAACCCAGTCATCATTCCCGGCGATGGCAAACCTGCCCGTTTCATTCGAGTGGAAGCGGTGGAATTGTGGCACATCACCAACCAAGTCTTTTCTTTGGCCCTCTCCGAAATGCAGGTGTTTGAAGACATGAAAAATGTGGCCTTGGGAGCTAAAGTCACCCCATTAGATATCGGGGGCTTTCGACCTCCATTCAATAAAGTATGGAATCCAGCCTACCTTGTGGATGGCTTCAGCAGTCAGAACCGGTTGATCGATTTGGGTGAATGGTTAGACGGCCTTGAGGAACGACGCAAACTGGACCGTGATATTCAGCAACTTGATACTGAGATTCAGCAGGCAGTTGAATCCACCGTAGCGGGATTACTTGTTACCTCCACAGGATTGATTGGCACGCTCCTGACAATGGTTGTAATCACACTTGTACGCCGTCGAAGACTTCTACTGAAAAAGCAAAGAGAGCTGCGCAACCAAATTTCCCGTGACTTGCACGATGATCTGGGAAGTCGAGTAGGCGGGATGCGACTGATCAGCGAGAATCTTCTGCACGACCCGGACCTGCCTGCCTCCCTGCGGGAGGACATCTACATGATCTACAGAGCCAGCGGCGAAGCCAATGATGCGATGGGGGATATTGTCTGGTTGCTCGACACCAACGAATCATCGCGCGCCAAAATGGTAGATCACATGCGCCAGTTGATGCCATCGGTTCTCGGCCGGCTGGAACACCAATTTCGTGTGAGCGAAGTCCCTGAGCAGGATTTGGATTTTGAATTCCGAAGACAGGTACTGTTTTCCTTCAGGGAATGCCTGGGAAATGTGACCAAACATGCGGATGCACAACAGGTGATCTGCCATGTCGGAGGAGATGAAAAACGATTCACCTTTGAAGTACGTGATGATGGAAAGGGCTTCGACCTCGAGAAGGCAAATGGAGGGCATGGATTGGAAAACCTCCGTATCCGTGCCGCAAGCATTGGAGGCTCAATAGAAATCCATAGCAGTCAGGGTCAGGGAACGCGGGTAATACTGGATACGCCTGTGAGGCAGAGAAAGTGACCGAAAGAGCACTCATGAACGATATTGAGGTATGGTTGGTCGAAGATAACGAAGTTTATCGTCGAGGATTGGTAAAGGCCCTTGATTCAGCCATTGGAATCCATTGTTCGGGGAAATTTGATCGTGCCGAAACGGCGTTGGAGGCGATCCTCAGATCCTCTACCCCCGATGTAATACTGCTGGATGTTGGCTTACCCGGCATGGATGGCTTGACAGCCCTCGAGGCGTTCAGAAGACGCATTCCCGACTGCAATATTGTCATTCTCACCGTATTCAATGATCCCGACAAAATCTTCAAGGCGGTTTGCTCGGGCGCTAATGGCTACCTGTTGAAGACCGGGTCGTCATGCTCCGTTGTAAATGCCGTGCGCCAAGCGGCCGACGGTGGCGCCACAATGGATACCGCAGTGGCTCAACGTGTCCTCGGATTATTTGATCGCTTTGAAAAAACCAATGGAGCTCAAGGGGACGATTATGGACTCAGTCCGCGGGAAAAGGATGTTCTTGAGCAAATGGCAAAGGGGCTCGTCATCAAGGAAATTGCCTATATCCTCCACATCAGCACCCACACCGCCACCAACCACATTCGCAGCATTTACAACAAACTGCATGTGAACACCAACACCGGTGCGGTCGCAAAAGCCATTCGAGAAGGTTTGGTTTAAAGAGGGGCCAAGGAGATGAACGAAAAGGAACCGCGCCCCGTAGGTTCTCTATTTTGAGATGAATTGGATGGTTCTGTTGCCGGGGAAAACCCCGAACCATCCAGCCGGGTTTGGCGAATCATGAGAAGCGAAAATTTATCAGATTGGCGAGAAATCGGGACCATTCATATTGAAGATTCTGAACAGGAGCCCCCATTTTTCCTCCGGTTCGAATTACCTGGGGACTGACCAGGAGTTCCCATTTGCAATCTCTTGTCGGAGAGTGGAGAGTTTCAGTGATGAATTTCACCATGAAGAAAATGCGTAGAGGCATTGACCTCATCCTGGCAGGTTCCATTTTCCTGCCGGGGCTATCCGGCGCCACGGATATCGACGTGTCTTCGATTTTGCAGAATAAAAAGTTGCTGAACCAGACCGTGTGGAAACAGGAGATCGAAGCTCAAAAGCATGAAGAGGTATTCATCGGATTGTGGGATCGCCTCAGAAGGGCCGATGACAAAGTCGGCGTTTTCAAAAACTTTGATTTCAACACCCTGAAGTTGCGGTCCATTTCGCCGACAACTGACTTGGAAGATGGCATTCGAATACGCGAAACAAAGGGGGCAACGATAGAGCTGGATCCGCAAAAGTGGAGCGACTGGCTCGATGAAATGGCGGCCGCCGGTTTTGAGTTGATCCAGTCCGAATGGCATCATTCCCGCTACCATACGGATGCGAAGGGGAAGGCAAGTTCCATAGTTTCCATTGTCTTGCACGTGCTGAATCGAAGATCCAATACGCGTTACGCGGTAACGGGAAAGCTCTCGGTGGAGTGGCGGAAGGACCCGAATGAAAAGGGTCAATACCATCCTGAAACTATCGATGCTTCGGATTTGACCATCCTGGAGCGCAGGGGTGAACCAAGGTTCAAACAAGCCTTCCAGTTCGACGTGCCGGGACGAGGAGGAGGGCCTATTATCACTTACGATCTGAATCGGGACGGGTTGCCCGAAATAATATTGCCGGGAATAAACAGTATTCTGTGGAATTTGGGCCAAAGGGGGTTTGGGGTAAAACCGATGAGCGTGGCCAAAACCGGTTCGACCGACGCCTCGGTCATGGGTGACTTTACCGGCGACGGTCATGCCGATTATCTTTGCTTTGGAGAGTTTGCCACCACAAATGGAACCATCCCAACCAAGGGCGTATTTATTTTGCCAAGCCGGGAGGATGGGAGGTTTGAGGACTTGCCTCGGCAGGTGACAACCAGTCCGATAGTACCTGAACTGCAAGGTCTCGCATCCATGGCTGCAGGGGACGTCGATGGAGATGGCGATTTGGACGTGTGGGTTTCTCAATACAAGGCGCCTTATTTGAACGGTTCCATGCCGACCCCTTATTATGACGCCAACGATGGTTATCCCTCATATTTGCTTTTAAATGATGGCGATGGATTCAGTTTCACCGAAGCGACGCAAGAGCGAGGTTTGGGCAAAAAGCGTTACCGTAGAACTTATTCGAATTCATTCTACGATCACGATGGAGACAATGACTTGGATCTGGTTGTGGTGAGCGATTTTTCCGGAATCGATCTATACCGGAACAATGGCCAAGGGGATTTCAGGGATGTCACGGCGGCATTGATCGATGATCGGAGACTTTTTGGAATGGCCCATACCTTCGGGGATTTTAACCAAGATGGATTGTTGGATCTTTATGTGACCGGAATGAGTTCTACTACGGCTTCGCGTTTGGAGGCGATGGATGCCCGCAGGCCAGAGTTTCCCGAACACAACCGTATGCGCAGCTCGATGACATTTGGAAACCGGCTATACTTTGGACAATGTGGGGGAGGATTCAAGCAAAGCGAAATAAGCCCAATGGTTGCCCGAACAGGATGGGCCTGGGGTACGGCAAGTTTGGACTACGACAACGATGGGGACCTCGAAGTGTATATTGCAAATGGGCACTTCAGTGGAGAAACAGCCAAGGACTATTGCACAACCTTTTGGACCGATGACATCTATCGCGGAGATTCCAACGATAACCGGTTGATGGCAAAATACTTCGAAAACAACGTCAAATCCATGGTCGAAGGAAAAATCTCCTGGAATGGATTCGAGCACAATTTTCTCTACACTCGGATGTCGGATGGGAAGTATCGCAACGCGGCTTTCCTGATGGGGGTCGCGGAAGAATTGGATAGCCGGCAGGTGATAGCAGAGGATATCAATGCCGATGGGAAGATGGACCTGCTCGTATCGAAACTCAATTACCGCGAAGACAAGGAAACCACTTTCATGACGATCTATTATAATATGGGACCGTCGATGGGAAATTGGATAGGCGCGCGCTTGACGGAAGCCCCCAATCGGGAGAGCCTTGTCGGAGCCAGGATATTGGTGGTGACGAACGATGGCAAGAGACGAATCGATACCGTCACTACGGGAGACTCCTATCAGTCTCAGCATTCCCAAATTAAACATTTCGGAATTGGCACGGCTGATGGGGTGGAATACATGGAAGTAACCTGGCCAAGCGGATACACCAAGCGAATCGACCATCCCCAAATTAACCGGTACCATTGGATATTGGCCGAGTAGGAGGCAAGCAAGGGGTCCCGACGGAAAAACCTTTTTCCCTATCCGTGCCCATCCGTAAAATTCGTGGTTTATTCCCGATCCCTAATTCTTATCCCCTTCATTCTGCGTAAGTCCCGGTCCGGAACACCACTGCTGAAAAATTCTATTTCTTCAGAGAAACGCGTGAATACGGACTCGATAGATAGCTGGGATAATCCTCTCCCTCATAGCTGATTGTTTTCCGGTGGTTACTGAAGAAATCTATGGTTTTTGCGTTACCGTTTAAGGGGATCTCGGCCGTCCAAGTCCCCATCTTTTGATCCGTTGTCATTTCAAGCCACTGATCATCCGGAAAAAGCTCATGGAAGTAGGCGGCGCTGCCATCGATACCACGATCGAACATCCACCAGATCCGCCCGCTCTCAGCCGGATTGTCAGAATCAAACCGTACGGTAACTTCCAAGGTATTGCCTGCTAATTGGTGGGTTACTTTGGGAGGATTCAACAATCGACCCTCTACTTCAAAAAAGTGCTGTAAAAGAAATGCCGGTAAATTGGCCTCATCGGTTTCGAGAGCGTGATGAGATTTATTTTTCCCATGACCGCGATTCGTTTTGAAATACACCGGTGTGTCCGGATGGTGTTTGCCGCCCCATTGTATATCATAACATACGAAATCGTGCGTTCCGGGAGCAAAATACAGGTCGACACCACGTGCGTTTAAAGTTTCCAGGTTTCTGGAAATGAACACCGCATCAGCCATACCTTGGGCAAAGGTTTTCAGGTCATTCCAAGTCCTTCCCCTAGACAATGCAGCCGCGTTGTATACCGGCCCAAAAAAACCTCCCCTGAATGCGTGGTTGAGGATTTTGTCCAGTTGGAGTTTATCCATTCCCCGTGCCTCCGCAAAGGCCAAATCCGCTTCCTCAAGGTTTGACCAGGCAATTTCATCACACAACCGTAAGGGGGAAGCCCATATCGGGGAGACGGTTGCATGGACCGCCGTTAACCGGTCATCGTGTATCAATGCCATGGAAGGCGAGGCTCCGTTCTTCGAACCTCCCGACATGGCCACTTTTGCGGTAACAAAGTATTCGGTTTCCGCATAAGCGGCTGTTAATGCGCGACTTAGGCTCGCCGGCCACCCCCAGGTCTGAAGAGATGAGCGAGGATCGAGGGTTTCCAAAAATCGATCCTCAATCTCTTTTGCAAGCTCGGCTTGTCCCGAGTGGTTCAAATTTTGAACCAACGTGTAAACCAGACCTACACCGCCTTCAATCAACAGTTCTTCAATCGGCCGAAGCGGTCTTTCCGTTTGAATCCCGTTAAATGAATGGCCGCCGGTCAAATGAATCCCTTTGGCTTTTCGGTCGGCGGGAACAATCAATCGAACGGGAACCCGATACTCCTTTCCTGGCCAAAATTCACCAACCCGTATGGTCATGTATTTCTGACGGGTCGGCACCTTTCCTTCCACCAAGTGCCAGTCCTGAATTATTTGGGCCTCCAGATTGGATGAATCCTTGATCTCCCCCATGTCAATCGGGTTGGAAACGCCTCCGAGGAGCAGGGGAGAAACCCCGAATGCGAGGAAAACCAAAGTAATCAGTGCAGATAATCTCATTGCAAAAACAAATACCTTACCCATCGCCTCAAGCGATATTTTTCAGCCTGCTTCCATCTCCATCAGACCTGAGGACTCCTTTCTGAACTCGCCACTGTAAGGTTTCCGTGGCATATTTGGAATCTCCGGTTAAGAGAATTCCGTATCCAATTTTTTCAGTACCCATCCATCATGTTGCAGCTACCAAAA
>JAABVD010000385.1:749-2041 GCA_014529615.1 Opitutia bacterium | reverse complement strand
CGTTGGCCGAGGCCGTTACCAACTCCCCGTCCTCTGTCAAAATAACCAGGGTGTCCCCCACCGCAATGAGGGTGGCATATCCGTAGCTCGGCACGACCCAGTTCTCTTTGCCGTCCCCCAGGTTGCGAGAGTACAAACTGGTTTTCTTGTTTTTGTAACTTCCGTTCAGACCATACAAGGCTTTGCCCATCAAAATCGATCCGGACAATGCGTTCTGCAGCTTTCGATCCTCCCATATTGAGGTAAGGGTTTCCCCGTCAAAGGCCAACATGGCCGAGTTGGAGTTGGTGTAGAACAAGATCTGTTCTCCATTGGCGAAAACAGCGGGAGTGCTGGCGTTCATGTCGTATTTCACCCTTTGGCCGTAGCGGGCAATTTCGGCGCCGTCCGCAGCATCGAGTATGGACAATCCTTCCGCATCCATAGTCGCAATATAGTCTTTCCCACTTCTGGTGAAAACAACCGGGGTGCCATAGCCGGCCTTTCGATCCTCACTGGATATCCAGTTCGGTTTGCCGGTTTCCTTATCCAAGGCCACCGTCCGGCCCGCGCTGATGAGAAGGTCGCCCATATATTCCACTGGAGAACTTCCGAATCCCCACTGGGGCACTTCCATCCGGAGCAATTTTGTGAGCTTCACGGTCCAAATCTCACTGCCATTTTCAGCATTCAGACAAAAAACCTGGCCGTCCTTGCTGATGGCAAAGGCCTTGTCTCCCACGACCGTGACGGATGCATTGGGTCCGCCTACGTGCATTCTGGGAAGCAGGGCTCCTTCATAGGAAAAATCCCAGATCTTTTCTCCCGTGGCGGAATCGAAACAATATATGGTCTCCTTGGAACCGCCATCGTGACCCATGGTATAGGCTTTCCCATTGGCCGTGGTAATGGTGGAATAGCCCAAGCCCACCTCTTTTTTCCAGGAGATTTTCCAATTCTTCAGGTCCGGATCGAAGTCCTCTTCCGCCGCCACCACGTTGTTCCCGTTGGGTCCCAACCAATACGGCCATTCAGCGGCAGTAAGTGGATTAAGGAGAACAGGAAGAATGGCCATGGCTGCGAAAAACCTGCCAAAATCACTGAGGATTGCTTTTATTGTCATGATAGTAATGAAACGGGTGAGAATGATTGGATTCACAATAAATGAAAGGTCAATAAACGGGTCAAACGTGAATGGCAGGTCGGGTTAATTCTCGTCTTCCCCATCCGAGAATAATCCCCTTCTCACCCTTTATGCCTTTTTCTAGTCTTTGGGTTGCTTTGCGCTCTTCGCGAGAGTCTATTCCAAATCC
>JAABVD010000385.1:0-464 GCA_014529615.1 Opitutia bacterium | reverse complement strand
CCTCCCCTCCCCCTCTGTGTCCGCGGTGTTCTCTGTGGTTGATTTCTCCCCCCCCCTAGGAATCGATGCGGTACAAGTGGGTCTTGGTCCGCAGGATCAAAGCGTTTCCCTTGACCGCGGGTGAGGCCAACATGCCGACATCCAATTTGTTTTCCCGGACAATTTTAAAGGTATCGTCCGCATTGAATAGTCTGCTGTCACCGAACTCGTTGAAACTGTAGATGACCCCGTTGGCCAGTATGAGGGAAGACGAATGATTGCCGCCCACTTTCTCACGCCAAATCATGGCGCCGCTCTCCGTATCCAAACACGTGGCCACCCCTCCGTCGTCCACCATGTAGAGGCGATTGCCCCATAGCACCGGTGAACTGCGCCGGGAAACGTTTTTCTGGTAAATCCATTCCACGTGAGTGTCGGTCACGTTCCCGTGACCGTCGGGCCGAACGGCCAGGAGTTCCGCTTTG
>JAABVD010000089.1 GCA_014529615.1 Opitutia bacterium | reverse complement strand
ATGCTGGATCTCTACGCGCATTTTGCGGAGATCTGGATGGCCATGCCGGTAAAAAAGGCCGAAAAAACGGAGGGGGAGCGATTCCCGGGCGCGGTGAACACCTACAGTATCGAAGCCCTGATGCAGGATCGCAAAGCCTTGCAAGCGGGCACCTCGCATTTCCTCGGGCAGAATTTTTCCCGGGCCGCAAATATAGATTTTACCAATGAGGACGGGAACCGCACCCTGGCCTGGACCACTTCCTGGGGGGCGTCGACACGCCTCATAGGTGGACTTGTCATGACCCACGGGGATGACGATGGGTTGATTATCCCGCCCAAATTGGCTCCATCGCACCTGGCCATTCTCCCGGTCCTACATGGCAAAGCCGATCGGAGCGCCATCCTGGAATACTGCAACCGCATAAAGGAGGAACTGGGCGCCACGACCTACCACGGCCGGAACCTGTGGGTGGAGATCGACGATCGCGATATGCGAGGCGGGGAAAAAATGTGGTCATGGATCAAAAAAGGCGTCCCGGCCTGGATAGAAGTGGGTCCCCGGGAAATGGCTGCACAATCGGTCTTTCTGGGTCGGCGAGATAAGGGCCCGAAAAAACGTACAGTTGTGGTTCTGGATGAGTTTTTGGCGACCTTTACCCGGGTGCTGGATGATATTCAGGACTCCCTTTACCGGAGGGCCCTTCAGTTTCGGGAGAACCACACGGCGACTATCGATTGCAAAGATGACTTTTACGCGTTTTTCACGCCGCAGAACAGAGAACAGCCGGAAATTCACGGAGGGTTCGCCCTGGCCCATTATTCCGGAGAGGCCGAGGTGGAAGAGCAGATTCAAAAAGACCTTTCCGTGACGGTTCGGTGCATTCCCCAATCGGAAGATGGAGAGGCCGGGACCTGCATCTTTACCGGCAAACCGAGCGCCGGGCGCGTGGTCTTTGCGAAGGCTTATTGATCGTGATCTGAATTTGACTCTCGCATAGAGGGGGAGAGAATTAGGAATTAGGAATTGTGGATGCTGGGAGAAAGCCGGAGGGAAGTTGTAGGTAGATTTTGATCAGGATCAGGATTATCAACCTTCATTCGCCATTTCTAATTCTTTGACCAAACTTCTCCAAGGGAGAGGTTTTTTACCCAACCTTCCCGCTTATCGGCGGTGCGGATGTAATGATAGGGCTCATGGGTTTCCAATACCGCGACCCAGGTTCCATGGGGAAGGGCATCCAACACATTGGCCGATTCGGTAGGAGCTACGCGAATGGCTGTATCCGGCCGCAGAATGAGGGCGCGACCAAAGTCCTGTTTCCACAGGAATAAACCCGTCATGGCGCATAACATGAGGGGAATGGATAGATAAAGCGCCAGAATCGGGATGGGGGCCAGTTTGGGTGCAAACCAGATCAGGACCCCGGCCAGGGTAGTGATGGCGGAAGCCATCATGAGCAACCGCAACCAGGTGCGAAGGGAGAGCGAATAAGCAAATTCCTGGGCTACGGAATAATCGGGTCGAGACAGGTTGGAATGCTCGATTACCTTTTGCAGATTGGCCGCCACGTCGGGGTTGCCCGGATCCAGGGTCAGGGCACGTTCGTAGGCAAGAAGGGCCGATGGGAAATCCTGCAGTTGATAATAGGCGTTTCCAAGATTGAACAGCAATGCCAGACTGGACTCCCGGGAATGGTCCATTGCTTTTTCATAGGCCTTCACCGCCTCCAGGTATTGTTCTTCCGCGTAGGCCGCGTTGCCCGCCTGAAATGCCTCCAAGAGGTCGTTGGACTGGGCCGTGACGGGCAGCGAACACAGTAGGAAGGCTGAAATACAATAGACCGGTCTCGCCATTACGATTTCCCGTCCAATTGGCGCAATTTTGATTCCAGATCGCGTTCCTCATTTTCCAGAGAGACCTCTCCGGCGGCAGCTCCTGAGTAACGCAGGGCATCCACTTTGCGGAAGAATTCCTGAACGGATCGCTTCATTTCATCATCCCCCAGGGATGGCACCCAGAGGGATCCGATTTCCTTTTCGGTAATGGCTTCCGGATTACATCCCAGTTGGCGGGCCAGGGCGGCCTGCAGGGCCCGACAACCCTCCCCGTAAAAGGTCAGCGCATCCTTCTGTTGGCGAGCTTTACGCATCCGGCCGCGGTGAAACAGGATTTTTTCTTCCAGGGATTTCAGCCGAATTTTTTCCTGGTCTTGCCGGGCCAATTGGCGGGACCGTTTCAGAAAAAAGGCCAATCCGAGAATAAGGGCCGGGGCCAGGGCGCCGGCAATCAGGGCATGTTGGATCCGCTCGTGGGTCGGCGGGACAACCGTGCTTCCGAGGGAAATTTTTATGGGCAGCAGGTTGACCCCATCAGGGAGTTGGTTACCCGGGAAAGGTCTCCTGCCACCGGTAAAGGATGCAGCGGTCAATGGGGAGGCGACGCTCCTGGCGGCGGAAATGGAAAGAGGAATGGGCGGGGTGCTCACCTCCCGGTAGGCCCCGGTCTCCGGATGCAGGAAGGCAAATTCGATTCCGGGAATATCCGTTATGCTGGCGGATAAGGGGATGACGACGTATTCAAAGGACTTGGTGCCCCGGAAATGCTGTTTGTCCAGGTCTTCCTCCAGTACCCGGGGAGGATAGGTTTTAAACTGATGGCCGGTTGGAAATTCCGGGGGGATCAATTGAGAAAAATTCCCTTCTCCGCTCAGGTCTATCCTCAAGGTAATGGGATCACCTTCCACCAGGTCGCCCGATTCAGTTGAGGCCGCAATGGAAAACGATCCGATAGCTCCGTTGAAGTTGTCTGGTCGGCCATCCTCGGGATGAGGCTGGATGGTGAGGGAGGCGGGTTGGCTGTTGGCCACGATTTGTTTGTCCTGGTAACGGCCGAACACATTTCCGAAGAGGGGATCGTTGCCAAACAAATTAAAGGGGTCCCTGCGGTTGCCGCGCGGGCTTTCCGGAATGCGCAGGATGTGGGTCGATTGAAATTGCAGGGTTTGAGAACCCGATTTGACCGGCGTTATGCCGAGATCCCAAGTGTATACGTCGTAATAGCGGCCTTCTACAATCCTGCGGGAAATATCGGGTTCGGTGTCGATCGGGGGTATGCTGAAAGCGTCTCCCTCCACCTGGGGAAGGCCGCGATTGGGAAAGGTGGCCTTGTTCAGCATGACCATGCGCAGTTGAGTGGAGATGGTTTCTCCAACGAAGACATCCCGATCGGGCAAGTCGAATTCCAGCCAGGCGATTCGGCCTATATCGATGGAACCCGGGGCGCCTTTTACGACTTCCAAAATGAACTCATCCGTCTGGTAGCTCTTGCCATCCACTACCACCGTGAGGGGGGAGATTCGAAATTTTCCCATTTGGTTGGGTTGTATCTGAAAAATGTGGGTCAGGGTGGCGGTCATCTCACCGTTGACGATGGCAACCTGGGTGCTGGGACCGCGGTAGGCAATTTGCAGGTAATCATTCCCTTGAATCACCGGAGGTTCCGCCTTCTGGCTTCCCTCCACCACTACGAGAAGCTGTCCGCTCTCCCCCAAGGGAAGGGGATTTGGCTCCACCCTGGCGCTGACCGTTATTTCGGCCCGAACAGTGGGTAGCAACGCCAGACAGGCCAAAAGCACTCCCGCAACCGGCCCTGACAGAAGCGATCTGGGTTTTCCTGAATTCATTGTGAAGGGGCTCATTAAAATGAGAAACCGATGCGCTTTTACCAATCCTTTTTCGGGTCCCTCCTCGGATCGGGAGGTTGGACAATGAACAAGGGAAGTTTCTTTTCGTCGTCTTCCATGGCATCGAGCAGCCTCAAGGCTTCCTCGAGGGTCATTTGAACGGGTTGGGGCTCATCGGGAGGTACTTGAGGCTCATCGGGGAGGGAATCCTCCCCTTCGTTCTCTTCCTCCGGTTGGGGTTCTTCCCCGTCATCCTGCTCTTCCGGCTCGGACTCGTCCTGATCCTGCTGGTCGTCCTGTTGATCCTGCTGGTCATCCTGGTCCTGCTGGTCATCCTGGTCCTGCTGGTCGTCCTGGTCGTCCTGGTCGTCCTGTTGATCGTCCTGCTGGTCTTGTTGATCGTCCTGATTCTGCTGATCGTTCTGGTCCTGGCTTTCATCATTTTGAAAGCGAGCCACGATGTTGTGATCCCCATCCGCCACAATGGTGGTGGTCGGCTCTTCTTTTTCCTCCGGGCGAATTCCCCTGCCTTCCCAGTTCAGGAATTTAAACCCCTCGTTCGGTTCGGCCGACAAAGTGACCTCGGCTCCGTCCGGATACGCGCCACCCCCTTCCACTTTGCCGGCCTCTTTCCGATCGGGTTGGGCGATAATGTTCCAAATGCGTTTCCAAACCGGTTTGATTTGGCGGTGGTCCCCCATGTCCACGAAGGTTTTGGCCTCCTCCGGGTCGAGCACGGTATCGCCCTCCCACCTTTCAAAGGTGAATCCCGGATTGGGCACGGCTTCGATTTGCGCGATGGAGCCCGGCTTATAGGAATCCTGGCCCAATAAATCCCCTTCCCAGGTTTGCAAAGCCGGTTTGCGTGATTGCTGGATCTGATCGGGCGGGACTTCCTCGGATTGAGCTTGGGGCACAAAAACACAGAGGCACAGAAGCACAAGGACACAAAGAGGAAGGAGGGAATCCCCCACCGGCAAGACTGAGGGCTTAAGCCCTTGTCGTGCCGACTCCCCCTCAAGGAGGGAGTGATTTAATGGCGGGGTAAAGCCGCTCCTACGGTGATTTGAGGCGCGGAGGGGGTTGTTATTATTCTTCCTCATCGACCACAAATACCAGTTCCTTGGCTGGTTCACAGTGCGCCACCACCCGGGTGTCGGCCCGCAGGGTGATGGTTGTTTCCGGGTGACTGACATCGGCGATTGCCGGGCCCTCCCAAAGGACGAACCGCCATCCATAGGCCGATTCAAATTTAAGGTCTACCGCCTCGCCTTTATCATAAGTGCCGCTTGAGGGGGAAGTTCCGGCTTCCTTGGGAAGGACGACCACATCCAGCTTTACCCGTTCCACCAACACGGCGGTAACGGTTTTGTCCTTATCGATCAGCGCCTTGGTCTTCTCCTTGTCGGGATCATCCAAACCTTCCCCATCCCATTGCACGAAACGGTACCGTTCTTCATCCCGCACCGCTGCAGAAATTGGTTTTTTGATACCTTGATCGAAATTGCCCGCGCCACTCAGTTCCACCATGTCCGGAAAATTCGATTCCAGACTCAAGTCGTACCTGACCAGATTTTCCACCTGGTGTTGCACAAATTTCAGGTTGGCCACGGTTTCTTCATCTTCCGGATCTATAATGAGGGCTCCCTGGTAGTTTTCCATGGCCCTGGCCCAGTCCTTGCGGGTTTCGGGCTGTCGGTTCTCAATTTTGCTTTCCCCCCTTCGGTAGTGGGCATTGCCGATATTGTGCAAAATATCGGCCTGTAGATCGGGGTCCTGATCCGGTCCCTCCAGGGCTTGTTGGAAAACGGTGATGGCATCGGCGTATTTACCCTGCCGGTAGAGGCAGATTCCCAGATTGTAGAGCAGGCGCATGTCTTCCGGTTCCTCCTCAATGGCCTTGCGGTAGCGTGCTTCCGCCTCCACAAACTCCCCCTTGCGCAAATGTTTTTGCGCCTCATAGGGCGATGCCCGGGTATCGGATGGAGCAGCCAGACAGGCCGCACACAACAATGCGCTCACCGGCAAATGCTGCGTCATCCGCTTGGAGGAACGGCGTGTGCCGACGAGCCATTCCAAAATGAGGAAGAGGATGCCCCCGGCCAGGACCCATTGGTAACGCTCTATGGGCAGTTTGTTCATGCGGGAGTTCAATTCCTGGCGCGGAATCTCTTCCAGACCCAGGGTGTAAACAGTTTCAAGACCCTCCCCCAATGGGCCCAAGGGACTGTAGAAGCCATTGGAAACGGCCGAAATCTGTTGCAGGGTGGTTTCATCGAGTCTGGTGCGAACCACATTCCCGCGTTCATCGCGCACAAAATCCTGCCTCCCCTCCTCGTTTATGATGGGAATTATTTCCCCTTCCTGGCTGCCCACTCCCAGAGTGAAGACCCTCACCCCGCGGTCGGCCGCGCTCCGGGCAACTTCAATTCCACGGTTCCTCAAATCCTCTCCATCGGTAATTAAAATGAGAATCTTGAAATTATTTTCCCTGTTGAAGGCATTTTCCGCTATTTGGATGGCGGCCGCTATATCGGTTCCCCCAACGGGAATGATCCCCGGTTCGAGGATCTCCAAGGATTGGCGGAAGGCGCCGTAATCCAGGGTAAGGGGACATTGTAAAAAGGCCGATCCGGAAAATGCGACCAGTCCGATTCGGTCCGCCCCCATTTTATCGATAAAATCCAGAACGGCCAGTTTAGCCCGCTCCAGTCGATTGGGTTTCATGTCTTCGGCCAACATGCTGCGGGAAGTATCGATGGCGAAAACCACGTCTATTCCCTTGCTCTTCAGTTCCTGCCAAACGTAACCGAATTGGGGACGGGCCACCGCCGCCGCCACCAGGGCGATCCCCACCGCCAGCAAAACTGCTTTCAATTGTTTTTTGCGAGGGCTGACGCTTTGCGTCAAGACGGGGATGAGGGGGGAGGCAACCAGTTTGCCGATCTGCCTTTGCTTGTTTTTTTCCAACCGGAAGGCCAGGAACAACATCACCGGAATCAGGGCGATGGCAAAGATTGCGATCAATGGATAGGCAAACGTCATGGTGGTCAGGGCAGGGTTCGCAATCGGGTGTTGGCCAGTAAATATTCCAGCAGCAGGAAGGCCAAGCCGGTCAGGAGGGGCCAGAAAAATAATTCCCGGTAATAGGTGAAATGTTTCAGCTTTACCTCGGTTTTCTCCAACTGGTTGATCTGGTCGTAGATGTCCTCGAGTTCACGGGTATCGGTAGCCCGGAAAAAGGAACCCCCGGTGATCCTGGCGATCTCTTTCAGGGTCGGCTCATCCACTTCGGTTGGTATGTTTTGCAGGCGGGTCCGCCCGAAGACATCCTTAACCGGAAACGGGGCTGTGCCCCTGGTCCCGGCCGCTATGGTATAGACCTTTACCTTCAAGGCGGCGGCCGCCTCGGCCGCGGTTACCGGTTGGATCGCCCCCATGTTGTTAACCCCATCGGTGAGAAGCACCACAACCTTGGACTTTGCCTGCAAACCCTTCAAACGGTTCACACTCATAATCAGGGCCGAACCGATGGCCGTCCCCTCCTCGGTGATCAGACCCAATTTCAGCCGCTCCAGGTTTTTATTCAACCAGTCGTGATTGAGGGTGAGGGGGCTGACCAGATACGGCTCCCCGGCAAAGGCGACCAGCCCTATTCGGTCGGCTTCCCGCTTTTCTATGAATTCACCGATAACTTTTTTTACCACCTGCAACCGGTTAACCCGTTTTGAACCCATTTTGAAATCCATGGCCTGCATCGATCCGGAAATATCCACCGCCAGCACGATGTCGATTCCACTGGCTTCGATTTCCATATCGCCGTAACCGAGGCGTGGCCGGGCCAGGGCCAGGACCAGCGAGATGAGGGCCAGAGTTCTGAGGAAAACCAACCAGCGACCGGCCCGGGACTTGCCCCTCCCGATCTGTTTTCCCGCCAATTGAGCGTGAGAATACCGGATGCTCCCCACTTTTTTCAATCCGCCCCGTAAAAAGGGGAGGATCAAAATTACCGCTATGAGGAATAAAAAATAGGGCTGTTGAAATTCGAGCATCAGGCGGGGGTGAGAGATTCCGCGTTTGGACCTTGGCCGGGCCCCATGGATTTTCCCGTCCTTTCAATAAATTGTTCGGCCGTGCCATAGAGCTGTTCCATCTCCTCCATGCCCAATCCCCAACGGGCAAATTTGGCCAAATCGCACTGTTCGGAGAATCGTTGCAATTCGTCCTTCTGATCGAAGGAAAATAGCGCGTCGTGTTTTGGATTGCTGAAGAACTCCTCTGTCGTTTGTTCGGTAGCGGGCAATTTAAAGTGGATCTCGATAAATTGACGCACGGTCGAGGAAACTTCGGTGCAAAAGCGCTCCGCCGTTTCCGGTTCCAGCCAAAGACGCGCTTTTCGCAGGCGGTTGAGGGCAATTACATGAGGGGGAACGGGGGGAAGTTCCGGTGGACGGGTCATGCGTTGGAAAAGAATTACGGCCATCCAAGCCAGGGCCGCCGCAACCAGAATTCCAACTCCCAGGTAGACCAGAAGCATGGGGTTCAGCAGAAAAACGGGCTCCTTGATGTCGAAGATATCGACTTGGGATGGCGCAGGCTCCTGGCTGGCGGCCAGGATCGGCCACAAAAGGAGGAGGCCCCTGCTGACTGCCTTCACTTTCATTAGCGCCGTTTTTCCCGGTTGAGGAAAAACTCCCTGATTTTGGCGATGTAGGGTTCGCCGTTTTCCACGTAAATACTGTCCACCCCCAACTTTTTCAGGGTGTCCCGGAAATCGTCCCGTCGTTTGCGG
>JAABVD010000088.1:17564-18719 GCA_014529615.1 Opitutia bacterium | reverse complement strand
AGCCTCTTGACCTGCGTAGCGTTGCGAAGCACGGTTTCGGCGAAGCATGGTAGCCTCTTGACCTGTCCATCCTGTGCATCCATGTTCCATTCCATCACTCCACCACTCCATTCCCCTCGCGCCCTTGGGCGCTTCCCCCATAGCCGTACTAATACTGTCGGGAACAATCCTCCTTCTCAGTCCTCTTACATGCCAAGCTGATATCATGAAACAATTGCTTTTTCCCCTTTTTCTTCTCGGTCTTTCCTCTTTGGTATGGGCGGAAAGTCCAGCCACCGTTGAGAAAGCCAGGGAGGCCCTGCAAGACGCCGCCATCGACCAGGAAACCGACTTCACCAAGGCTTATGAGGCGGCTGAAGCCGCCGGGGTAGGGGAACCGGACCTGCTCGAGAGCAAGGTTCTGCATTTGCTCCGCCGGGGGGATCTGGAGGCAGTAATGACCCTCGTTCCCGCCATGGAGGAACATGCCGAAAATTTTCGAGTGGGAGAGGACGGATTTTTCACGGATCTGACCCAGGTTCTCGGTCTTATTGAGAATCTGAAAGCCCTCATTGCCCGCCAAAACGAGGATTGGGAAGCCTTTGAAAGGCACGTCAAAGAGGGCTTCTGGAAGGCTCCCAATCTCAGCCAGGCCTTTGGGATGGCTGAATTGATATCCGAAACCAGGGCGGACCAAGCCCTGAAGAAAGCCATGGCGGAATTGAAAATTCCCATGGATATGACAATTGCCAGTGTGGACGGTTCGACCACCACTTTGGCCGAGTTGTCAGAAGGCCAGAAGGCTATCCTGGTCGATTTTTGGGCCAGTTGGTGTGGGCCCTGCATCGCCCTCATGCCCGAATTGAAAAACAAGTCCGAGGTTCTCCCCTCCCAAGGCGTCCCCGTCGCCGGCATGAACACCGACCGCATCGATCCATTGGTAAAGGCGAGAAAGGTGCAGGAGGAACACGGCATGGACATGCCTTGGCTGATCGAGCCGGAGGCCAGCCCCTTCTCCCGGGCTCTCATGGTTGATTCTATTCCGCGCATGGTCCTCATCAGTCCGGAAGGGGGCGTGTTATTCAACGGACATCCCATGGACCCCGAGTTGGCTGCCACCTTGAAGTCCATCGGGGTTACCCTTTGATCCCCTTTTGCCCACTTGGGGTTTAACCC
>JAABVD010000088.1:11943-17462 GCA_014529615.1 Opitutia bacterium | reverse complement strand
GAAATACATGAAGGCGGATATTCCGCAGCACAGTAGAAGATTTGTGAGATATGCGGGTAAATCCTCTTTCCGCTTGATTTTGCCGGAAAAGAAGACACTTTTTTTCAACTTAGTGTTCTTTGGAGTTTAATGCCATGCTCCGAATTTTCCAGCCAACCCCTGGTTGGCCGATCATTTTGGGGGTGTTCCGGAATTCGACCTCGAATCGGAGCATAGGGCTGCACGTCGATGATGATAGTTAACATCGTTAAAATGCTGTCGCACACTTATTATAAGTGCCTATGATGAAGCATTACCAATGGCTGCTTAAACCAGTCATCGTCTCTACTCTGACGCCTGATGGGGGATAGGGACGTCGTTATCAGGCATAGCTCCCGCGGTGTATCCAGCCGGGGGCCGTATCATCAAACTGGCTACTGGCGATTCGATAGCGGGTCACGCCGCGATCGGGTTGCGAAAGCAAAAGCGTGACTAAACGTGTAGACGTCGTATGTGAAGGTTCCAGGGACGCGGGTTCGACTCCCGCCACCTCCACCAGCCTTCACTCGCAGCAAAGCGTAGAGTGAAGGCTGGCGCGACATAGCGAATTACCGGTCCTGAATTACAGGATACCGAGGTTTGCCCGGGAGGGTATTCCCGCTATCTCATAGTTGACGTCATGGCAAAAACCCATTTAGTTGTTTACAGGGGATTATCCCCGGAAAACCCTGCCCATTAATCAAGACGCATGACAAATTCAATCGATCCATCCATAACAAACAAGGTCAAGAAAATCGTTTCCGAAACACAGGACCAAATCGACGCAATAACGGATGAATGCATCATGGAAATTACTAATAAGGGGCCGAGCAAGACCTCCAGTCCTCTGATGCAATCATTAAGGATTCTCATCAAGTTTGGGAACCGGTTTGCCCTGTTAGGGGAAAGAACTGTTGCGGAGCTGGAGTCAGGGTCTGCTTCAGACAGACGATAGGAGACTCTTATCCCGGGTATCATTTTATCCGTTCAGGCCTGAATGGATAACTGGATTGGCCGCCAAGGGGGCGCAGACATATTTGTCTGCTTCCAGTTGTAGGTGCGGCTTTACGCCGCGACCCCATGAACATTCCACCATTCCCTTCCCCCCGCGCTCCAGCGCGCCTCTCCCCCCATCCCTGCAATCATGATCTTGATCTTGATCCTGATCTTGATCTCCCTCCCTTCTCCCCTCATTCCTAATTCGCGCGCCTTGGCGCGCTCCCCCCTCTCTCTGAACTCTTTCCTCTTCTCCCCGCGGCAGGAGTTTTATTGAAACCAACGACTCTTTTCCAGCGTTGTTCTTTCCGTATCCCGGCAATTTTAATGACGAACCGTTAAGAACTCGTTGGAGCCCTTTCATGAAGAAAAAAACCGGCCTCGATTCGTGTGAGATGTGCAGTCCCCTTTCTCGCCGCAAATTTTTAAAAACATCGAGCGTTGCGGCCGCCTCCGCAATGCTGCCCTTTGCTGCGGGGACCCACCCGCTTGCGGCGGAAGCTGTAGCGGAAACGCCCCAACTCCCCAAATCGGAAACCCTGGTTAAAACCCTTTATTCCAGTTTGAGTGAAAAGCAGCGCCGTACGATTTGCTTTCCTTTCGACCACAACCTTCGCCACGAAATCGAAAACAACTGGTTCATTGTGAGAAGGAGTCGCATCGGCAAGTCCTTCACGGCGGACCAGCAAGCCATGATTCGGGAAATATTCATAAACATGCACAGCGAGGAATATGCCGAACAAGTCATGAAACAGGTGGAGGAGGACAATGGCCGAGGCGGTTTTGGGAATTGCTCCATCGCCCTGTTTGGGGAGCCGGATACGGGTAAGTTTGAATTTGTCCTGACGGGCAGGCATACCACCCGGCGTTGCGATGGCGACTCGGTGGAAGGAGCCGCGTTTGGCGGTCCCATTTTTTACGGACATGCCTCTGAGTCCTTCTACGAAGAACCGCACCATCCCGGCAACGTTTATTGGTTTCAGGCCAAAAGAGCCAACGAAGTCTACCAAATGATGGATGGGAAACAACGGGAACTGGCTTTACTCGAAGCATCGCGCCGGGAGCGTGGAAAAAAGACGGTGGAGTTGACCGGCAAGACGGAAGGGCTGGCCGGAATCCCCATGACGGAACTCACTTTTGATCAAAAAGCCGAAGTGCGGAAAGTTTTCGACGATCTGCTTCTACCCTTTCGTAAAGTCGATCGTCAGGAGTCGTTGAAGCTCATCGAAAAAAGCGGTTTCGATAACCTTCACCTGTCATTTTACAAGGATCAGGACGTGGGCCGGGATGGGGTTTGGGATGTATTCCAGATCGAGGGCCCGCACATGGTTTGGTTTTTCCGCGGGGATCCGCACGTGCATACCTGGGTGCACATCAAGGATCACGTTTGAAGGGGACGGTCCTGCTTGTTTAGAGAGGATCCTCCCAGGGTCGCGGATAGTTTGCTGATGCCTCAGAACTGTTTGCGCAAGGATACGCCGAAAGTGCGAGGCTCGGGTAAAAAGGAATTAAACGTCTGCGTGGATCCCGGGCCCGTTCCGGAACCCTGGATGGGAGCGTCAAAGGCAATCAGGATATAATCCTTATTAAAGAGGTTTTTGGCCCATAGCTCGACGCCCCAGCCATCATTCAAATGAGCGAGCCCGACCCGCCCGTTGACAACGGTGTAACTCTCTTGAAATTTCTCGATATCCAGGTCTGCCCCGGTGTTGTAACTGCTCATGTAACGCAGATCGAGGTGGGCAAAGCTTCGCCAGGTATTGTTCAAATTACGCTCGTAGGTGGCGGAGCCCGTAAAGGTCCATTTCGGGGCGTTGGAGAGCTGACGACCCGCCAGGTTCTCATTGGAGATTTCCGACCCGTACCTGGTGTCGGCATAGGTCGCGCCTCCCCGTAGGGTGAACTCGTTTGACAGCTTGGCCGCCGTTTCCAATTCGATCCCTTTAGAGGAGACATCTTCTATATTCTCCACTAGAAAGCTCGAGCCCGTAAAGGAAACCAGTTGGTAATCCTTTAAATCCATATAAAAAACCGTGGCGTTGAGAGTGGCTCGGTTCTCCAGGAGACCGAATTTGCCCCCGATTTCGAAAGAGTCGACTACTTCCTCATTAAATTCGAGGTCCGAAGCCGAAGGAATGCCTCCCGTAAGGGGATTTGCCAGAACGGCGCGATCGAGATTGAACCCTCCCGCTTTGAAACCTCGGGAGAAGCCCGCGAAGAGCAAGAAGTCTTCACTCAAGTGATAGCTGGCGCTGGCCGTGCTCGACCATCTCTCCTCCGAGAGACTGTCGCTGTATTTGCCGTCCATGAAAGGATTAACGAACGGCAAACAGGCCAAACCAGTAACAGTGGGGGCTGCTTGCGGTGGCACCAGACCCGCCGCAACCGCTCCTCCCAAGTTGGCCAGAAAGGTCGGGCTGCAGGCGCTATTTTGGCTTTTTATGTCCGCATCCATGTTCTTCGTCTCTTCCGTGTAACGCATGCCCAGGGTAATCTCGAATTCCTCGGTCACGCGGAAGGTATTATGGGAAAAGAGCGCCCAACTCTCCACCGATTGCTTGAAGGCGTCTTCAACTACGCCGTGACCTTCCTGGAACACTTGGCCGGGCGGCAAATTTGTCAGGCCGGAATAAAACCCGCTCAGGGGATTGCTCGAAACAAGTCCGGTAACGTATGGCTCGTAGGCTGAACCGTAGCGAAGCGCGTCACGGTAGTCGAGGTCCTCGCGGATGAAAAACAGCCCAACCATCCAGTCTACCCATTCCATTTCAGACTCCACCCTGAACTCCTGGGTAAAGGTTTCGAACCCCTGAAAATACCCGCCCTTGTCACGATACGCTATATCGAGGTTGGTGTAGTCGATATCCTGGCCCCGCGACGACTCCCAGTCGCGGAAGGCTGTGAGCGAGGTAAAGGATGCGGCGCTCGAATCCACCGTAACTTCACCCGAGATTCCCCATTCGGAAACATCGTCATTGTAATCTCTGTTGGGATTGACCGATACCTTTCGGTCGAATGGATCTCCCAGAATGTCGGCCCCCAAGGCCTGAATCAGACCGAGCGTAGGCCCCGGAACCAGGGTGACAGCGGCGCAGCATTGCTCCTTCCGATCGGTATAATCGGCAATGATGCGGACTTGGGTCTCATCACTCGGTTCAAAAAGGAGTTGGCCCCGCGTGAATAGGCGATCCCGATCATTGTAATCCCGGCCTGTTGCTATATCCTCTAGAAATCCGTCCCTTTGCGTATACACCATATCGAAGCGACCGGCCAAGGTGTCGTCAATTATCCCCCCTGTAACTCCAGCTTCCAGGCGAAGATTGTTATAATTGCCGTAGCCGATTTCTCCATAACCACCCTGTTCGAAGGAGGGCCCTTTGGTGACCACATTGATCAATCCCATCAAAGTGTTCCGGCCAAACAGGGTGCCTTGCGGACCGCGCAAAACCTCTATGCGCTCAACCTCGCCAAGTTCATTCAGGCCGACGGTGTTGCGGCTTCGATAGACACCGTCGATAAAAACCCCGACGGCCGACTCGAAGCCTGGGTTTTCGCTATTTGTGCCAATGCCGCGGATGCGGACGAGGGATCCTGTGCTCTCGGCTTGGGAGGTGGTGACAAACAGGCTCGACGAAATCGCCATCAGTTCCCGGATATCAGTCACCCCCGAATATTCGAGCTGATCTTCCGCAAAGGGCGTCAGGGCCATGGGCAGTTCCTGGGCATTCCGTTCCCGCTTGGTAGCCGTTACGACGAATTCCTCCAAGTCTATGAATCCCAGAAACTCTTCCTCTTCCTGGGCAAACGCTTGGGATGGAGAAATGGCCGAGTAGGCTAAAACGGAAAGGCAGATCAGGAGATTCGTGTGGAATTTTGATAACTTCATATTCTCTTTCAATTAAGCTATTCCCATGCCGGAGTATGAGAAGCAATAGTCCCGGAGGGGTCAAGGCGAACTTTCCGGGAGGGATCCTGTCACGCCGTAGCCCGCCACGCGGCGTAGGCGGATGATCCATTCGTCTGTCCTACAGCCGCTTAACTAAGCAAATGTCTCAGAAATAGTTGGAATTGGGGTGGTGATTGAGAGAACTGCAGGTTAGGCTATGGAGACCTGAGTTGTTACGTTAAACCATTAAATTAAATTGAGGCCACACTGGAAAGAACTGCAAAGCAGTTCCACTCCAAAGCCCATTGAAGATATCAGAGGAAAGAGGAAAGAGTTCAGAGAGAAGGGGAAAGGGGAAAGGGGAAAGAGGGAAGGTTGAGGATCGCCAAGGGCCATTGAAACTCCACTCTGAATGCTGATCTCCCTTCCCTCTGATATCTGATATCTGATATCTGATATCTGACATCTTTTTGTAACTGGGTTGAAATTGGAACAAACAACGAACCCCAACGGGGTTCCACAATGCATCAAACCCAAGGCATTTTGACTATAATTTGTGGAACCCCGTTGGGGTTCAATAATAGGGGCGGTCGGTACCCCAGCGTGCGCTACCATGCTT
>JAABVD010000088.1:0-11844 GCA_014529615.1 Opitutia bacterium | reverse complement strand
AGACTCTCGCAAAGTCGCCAAGAGCGCAAAGAGATGAAGAAACAGGAAATAGGAAAAATAGCCACAAAAGGCACAAAAACCACAGAGATTTGGAAATAAAAATGGTGTGTTTTTGCGTCTTTTGCGCTTTTTGTGGTTAATCCCTCTCCCCAATTCCTAATTCCTAATTGCCGCGCCCCAGCGCGCCTATGCCCCTTCTCCCAGGATTTTGGCGATATCGGGCACGGTTTTCCGCCGGATTCCGCCAGGCAGGCGATCCAGATAGGGGTCGACCGGGATGGATTCATGGTCTTCTTCCTCCGACAAGTCCTCCTCCGGGTCGAAATAGAGTGAGATTCTACGCGCTTGAGTTTCCAGAATCAGGCTGGGGTTTTTGACCCTTCCCCGTTTCATGGGTTCAAACAAGCAGGGGTAGTAATCATCCTTGTAACGTTGAATGAAGTCCTTGACGAATTTTTCCCCGACCGACTCGCGTTCATTGATCAAAACCACATCGGAAAAATGAATGCAGGCGTCGTAGTAGGCAGAGAGGCTGGGGTGGCGGCTGAGCATGCGGCAACTGACCACGGATAGGATCCGACCCAACTCCTTTTTGGCCTGGCCGAGCAGGTCCTTAAGACTCTCCACTTGATCAACCGGGTTCATGGCTCCAGCGGCGATGAGAATAGAGGTGGAACCGGCCCTTAATCCCCGGGAGGGCAAACTGCCCAGATCCGTTGCGAAGTAATTCAAGGCAACGCCTTCCAGGGCCGGAATCCTTTCATCGTACACCGATGGCGGTTCCCGTTTGGAAATGGCGACTTCGACCGGATCCGATTCCGATGCCAGATCCTTGATCAGATCAAAAACCGCTGCTCTTCGACCGGAATGGGTGGCGCCTAAAACCAAATAGGCCGGCGATTCCATCAGTCCCCAAATCGAAAGGTGCGGTTTTGGGCGCTTTGCCTCATCCAGTGATCGATTAGAACGAGCGCCGTCATGGCCTCCACGATGGGCACGGCTCTGGGTAAAACACAGGGGTCGTGCCGTCCCCGTCCTCTCAGCACCGTTTCGTTTCCTTCCGTATCCACGGTGGACTGGGGTTTCAGTATGGTGGCCGTTGGTTTGAAGGCGGTGCGAAAGACCAGGTCCTCCCCATTGCTGATACCGCCCTGGACCCCTCCCGACCGATTAGTCGAAGTGCGGATCCTGCCTCTGCGGTTTTCAAATGGATCGTTGTGTTGGGATCCCGTCAACCTCGTGCCGGAAAAACCGCTGCCGATCTCGAATCCCTTCGTGGCCGGCAGTGACAACATTCCCTTGGCCAGATCGGCCTCCAATCGGTCGAAAACGGGTTCGCCCAAACCGGTGGGCAGGTTCTTCACCCGGCATTCGATGACTCCACCGACGGAATCGCCTGCGCGGCGGGCCGATTTGATCAATGCGATCATTTTTTCGGCCGTGGTCGGATCGGGGCAACGGACGGCCGTGGCCTCGACCGCTTCCAAACTGGGAAGGGTTTCGCTGGCCGGGGCTTGGATATCCTTAATGCTCGAAACGTAGGCCCGGATCTCGACTTGTCCTGCCAGTCGCAGGATCTTTTTGGCGATGGCTCCGGCGGCGACCCTGCCGGCGGTTTCCCGCGCCGAGCTTCGTCCCCCGCCCTCGTGGTTGCGTATTCCAAACTTGGTAAGGTAAGTGTAATCGGCGTGGGATGGCCGGAATTTCTTTTTAATTTCCGCATAGGCCTCCGGCCGTTGGTCGGCATTTGGAATGTACATGCCGATCGGCGTGCCCAGGGTTCTGCCTTCGTAAACACCCGAAACGATCGTCACCGAATCCGTTTCCTTGCGCTGAGTGGTTATTATGCTCTGGCCAGGCCGTCTACGATCCAGTTCAAACTGAATTTCTTCTTCGGTAATGGGCAAATTGGGTGGGCAACCATCCACCACTACACCGATTCCGCCACCGTGGCTTTCACCCCATGTGGCGATGGTAAACACTTTGCCGAAAATATTGGGCATAAGTCGGCAGTTAAAGATGCTTCCCCCAGGGCGTCAACGTTCCGTTGAACAGAGCCTTTTGCCCTGCCCAACCAAATCTCCTTCAGTAGTTTATTGCCGATAACCGTTCCGGCCGGAATAGGTAGATTTCTCCATCCCTCGCCCGCATGCCCCCGCACTCCGGGCTTGCACTGGAGAGGGCAATAACTACTTTTCGCCTACTTTCCCTGCCTTTTTGGGAGCCCGGGTGGCGGAATTGGTAGACGCTGTGGACTTAAAATCCATTGCCCGTGAGGGCGTGCGGGTTCAAGTCCCGCCCCGGGCACCAAACAGGCCCTCTAATCGGAAAAAACAGATTCTACGGGAGCGAAAGGACGACCACTGGGCAGGGTTTATAGCTCCGTCCTTTGATCACGCCTCATCGTTGGGTCGGGATATGTTGAAAAAGGACGCGGCGCGATTTACTGGTCGCAGGACGTCCGGCGTGGCCCTAGCCCGCTGGAGTTGGTACGACGAGCTACTCGCCAATATCCTCGACTTTTCTTTCCGGCTCTGACGAAACTCGAAAACTTGGACAAGAAATATTTGGATGACTTGGTTAATCGCGTGCCTGGTGATTGGATGTCCCCTTCGGCCAAAGAATTCGCCATTGCCCTGATGCGCTATAATCTCGAACAATTGCAGGACCTTTTCCAATGAGAACAAAAACCTTATTTTTAGCCTGGCAGGACAAAAAACCCAGCAAGGCATGGTTTCCCGTCGGTCGGCTGGATGCTGATGTCGGAAGTTCCTCCTATCGCTTCCGCTACATCAGTGGCGCAGAGCGAGCACGGGAAGAGGCGGGATTTCCTCCGTTAATCGAATTTCCCGATTTGAACCAAGATTATCAGTCCTCGGAGTTGTTCCCTCTATTCCAAAACCGGGTTATGAATCGGGCAAGACCGGACTTCGCCGACTATCTTCGCAGACTTCATCTACCCGAGGAGGCTAATCCTATTGAGATTTTGTCCACCAACGGAGGCCAACGCGTAACGGATGCTTACGAGGTATTTCCAAAGATCGAGAAAGACGACTCCGGGAGCTTCTCTTGCCGGTTTTTCCTACATGGCTGGCGACATATTCATGAAGTAGCTAAAGATCGAATTGACCTCTTGGAGCAGGGAGAAGAACTATATGTCACACTGGAATTGACCAATCCTGCGACCAAGTTGGCCGTGCAAATTCAGACCACGGACTACTGTATGATCGGATGGGCGCCGCGTTATTTGGTGAACGATTTAGTTGCGGCAATGGTCGAAGGGCCCAGTAGCTACGGGGCGAGAGTGGTGCAGATCAATCCTGAAACCATTTTGATGAAGCAGCGCGCGTTGATTGAGATGTACGGCTGCTGGAAAAAGCACGAACCTATGAGCAGCAAGGATTTTACCCCCTTGGTCACTTGACTTCTCAACCGAGCTTCCGGCCGATTCTATCCCTCCTGTGGTCGCATCCCCAGGAATAAATGAGAACAGGTTGGCTGTCAGCCGACGGTTTTCAATAACGCGTCTTCGTCTACCTCAGCTTGTTCCTTTTCATACTACCTGACCCTTTTGCCACCCTTTTGCGGTATTTACCGCAGGACAGGATATGGTAAATCGCTCCAGCATGATGAATGCGCAGTTTCCCGGCCATGGTCACCATCCATGGAAGCCTTGAAACTCAACCATACCAAACAGCAAGGGCCGACCCTTTTTGTCCCCTCAAACTTATCAAAAAAACTATCCTTTTTATTTTGCAAATCGGTTGCCGGAGAAATAGAAGCAAGATCTGCAAATAGGCGCAATTTACTTTCCCATGATTCTGCCATAATGTCGAATTCAGGACCCCAGCTTGTCCAGGTCTCCTGAGCCTCCTGGTTCGGGATTTGAAGGTTTAATGACTTTGATTGTTGGAAATTTAAACTCTTGGTTTTCTCTCAACCAATTGTTTCTCGGCGAATCTAAATCTTCGTAGAAATATCCTATAATATCTGATGCTACCCTTGGTGCAAACTCCCAGGTTCGGTTAATAAGTGCCTCATTAACAAACTTTTGGAACTCCTCCGGATCTGGATTGGGGTGGTTTACAAAGTCTCTGTCTTTTTTTAGCTGGATCAGCTCGTTCCAAAGAGTGTTATTAGCATCAGAAATCTTTTCTTTTCCCAGGCAGTCGCAAAGAGCTATTAGATGTCCCTTCAGACTGCGAAATTCCCATCTGGTTAGATCATGAAAGGATCTTCTCTCAGGATACTTATTTTTCAGATAACCATTGTCCCAGTAAACTCTGAGATGTCTCGTTGCAAAGGCGAGGACGGCATTATAGCTCATTGAATAACTCATCGAGACTAACGCCCAAACGGTATTCTGAGTCATATGGTTTTCTTTTCCGTCTTTTCCTTCTGAGTCCAGGACATTGGCGTGAGAGAAAGATCGAGCACCTTCCAGGTATGCCCGCTCTAAATAAAATGTGATCCGATTTTCCATTTATTATCTCTTTGAATCGTTTGGACCCCGCCATTTAGTCCGAATTAAATGAGAGATTTCTCTTTGTTTGATTCTGCTTCAGAAAAACCAGACCGTTCCCAGGGCCACTATAAGCTTCTCGGAGAATGCATGTGATCTGTTTTACGCTATGTCGTTTTTTCTTCAAGATTCTTGTCCGTTGTTAGCCCACCAGAATCTCATTTGCAATACCCCAGTTACCGGTGGTCAGGTCGAGTACCCGGTGAAGTACCGCCTCCTTCACTTTATTTTGGCTTTCTCCGCCCGAAATTATCAGCGGTTCTCTCTGGAAAATGGGATATTCAACAGCGGGTCAGCGGACAGATCCTCCGCAATTGAACGATGCCTAAGATTTACCAACTCAACTGCAAAGCCTATTATCACTAGCCAAAGAGCATTTCCGTTGGAAGCTCGTTTTCGGACTGAACATCATGGCTGTAGTATGTTTTTACCTCGTGGTTATAGAATTCAAATAGTTCCTCAAATGTCTTGGGGACATTTTCCATAAAGCTAAGTTGGTTGAGGGGAAATGGGCTACTTGAGGAGGCTATCAACTTCTTCGTCAATCAAGCGCGACTCCTTCAAGTTCCTGCTATTGACGTTTCCTCTCCCGATCCAAGGAAACTCACTTTTTATTTTCAAGGGTTTCCCTTTCATTTTCTCAACCCGGGCCCGTTTCGCATCGAGCGGCTCCTTGCGAATTTCTGAAATGGTCTGGCCTGTTTTTTTTTCGATGTGTTTAGTGATTTGTTCTTCGTGATAACTGGGTGATCTCGAGGATGATGTAGTCATAGCAGAGGGAATTAGGGCGATTATAAGATGGTGAAAAGGGCACAATGCTGGCGAAACAAACCAAGTGTCAAATACACAAGGCTTCCTTCGGATAACTCCTAGGAATTTTTTTCTCAAGTTGAATTTCCAAAACCTCGTCTAAGCAATCTGAACGGTTAATATGTCCCTTAGACGTTTCCAAATCGTTTTCAGGGTTGCCAGTGTGGTAAAGATGCCACCTCCACAAACCATCTTTTTCCAAGCATGGGGCTGTAATAATTTCATCGCTGTTTAAGGACAAATTTCCCATTCTCGATTTTTTCATAAAAACTAATGTTCTCGCATAACCGATTTTTTTCAAGAAAAATATCCGCAAGAGAAAAGGGTCTGCACTTGATGTTTACTGGAAAAAGTGGACACGAGATTCTCTAAACCGGAGAAGCTTATTATGCCACGAAAACGTTACAGTGCCGAGTTCAAGAAGGAGGCAGCAGCTCTGATGATAATGGAGGGGCTGAGCGCTCGCGAGGTCTCAGAAAAACTGGGAGTGAACCCCAACACGTTGTATCGCTGGAAGCGTCAACACCTGCAGGAGTTTGCAGGCGACAAGGTTGATGGCCCCGCCGCCAGTCCCCAGGAGATGGCCGCTGAGATAGAGCGCTTGCGCAAGGAGTTGGCCAAATCGGAGCGGATCAATGAGATATTAAAAAAATCGGTGGGCTACTTTGCCAAGGAGCGGCGATGCAGTTTCGATTCATAGAGCAAATCCTCGACACCTACGAAGTGTCCGAATT
Source organism: Opitutia bacterium (assembly GCA_014529615.1). Classification (GTDB taxonomy): domain Bacteria; phylum Verrucomicrobiota; class Verrucomicrobiia; order Opitutales; family UBA2995; genus JAABVD01. The sequence goes on along the minus strand of JAABVD010000088.1, from coordinate 5,778 downwards.
GTGCGAAGCGTTTAAGGCGGCGGTAATGACGCGGGGAGATATCCCCCCCGATATCGTTCACCACAGTGACCGCGGAAGCACCTGCTTTTCGATGAGGCCGAGTATGAGTGGCAAGGGCAACTGTTACGGCAACACGGCCATGGAATCGTTTTATGGGCGCTATAAGCGGATCGGGCAAAGTTTGTGAAAGGTTGCCTTTTAAGCCCGCTTCAGCACGGCCCAAAATTACTCGATTCCGTCGGGAAATGCTTCTCTGACTTGAGAGGAAATCTGGTTTTTTTCAAGTTCCCACAGCCTGGGAGTTGCGTGAAACCACCAAGAAATGAAGTCAAAAGTTATTTGACAAATTGTGAGAAACTCCTACCCATTTTCAGGAAATCCATAATCGAGAAAGAAAAAATGCCAATAGGACCGGATGGTCAACGGCGATCGGCTGACACCAACGCTTGGGCTGTATTTGTGGGGTGAGTGATGCAACTAAAAATTTCAGTTATTATTGAGCCTGATGCAGGGGCATTCCACGCTTATACTCCTGCATTCCCAGGCTTGCATGTCGATGGAGCTTCAATTGAAGAAGCGTTCGAGAACGCAAGTGATGCAGTTGACGTTTACTTGAAATCCCTGCAACACCACGGTGATCCAATCCCAGTTGGTCCCGATTGCGTTTTTACGGGAAACTGATAATACGCGTCTCATTTCATTTTCCAGTATGATCCCGGCAGATGGTTTACAGTATCTTGGGCATTATGCCAGGAGAACTGTTTACAATAAAAGGGAAGGCGGATGGGGTCGGATAGTAGGAAAGGGAAAGGATCCACGAAAGTAGACAAAGGGAAGAAGAAGCAAGGAATTGACCACGGATCCCGCTTCGCCTAAAGGCTACGGCAGGACAGGTTACACGGATAAGCACGGATGGAGATTTTCCTAACTGCCATGATGTTAACCACAGAGGGGGAACAAAACATGGATACACAGGATAGGCAGGATAATAATCTGCTTGGTCCAAAGCTGACCGCGACAACATCCCCTGATTTCAATAGCCACAAAAACTCATCTTGTGACTTCGGTGCTTTGATTCGCTGAACACTGACCACCAGCCAAGGTCAACGGAAACTGCCTGAGAAATGCGGGTTACAGCTGGGAGCGTTCGGCCGAAAAAACGTCTCCGGACGGCTCAGCGGGCAGGCTGGTCTCCCATCTGGAGAGCTTTTCCTGCAACTGACCCACCACATCGGGTTCCGAGGTTTTCAGGTCCTTTTTCTCCAGGGGATCTGCCGCGATTTGGTAAAGCTCCACGTAGCTGCGATCCTTATTCGCAACCAACTTCCACTGTTGATCCACAATGGCGTAGGAGACCCAATGTTCAGGTTTATGTTTTTGGGCGGGCCAGGGAGAATCAAACCTCCAGAAAAGCGGCTTTTCCCGAAACTTTGTGGCCCTCCCCTTCAATACACCGACTTGGCTGATACCATCCGGTTTATAACCGGCGGGCAACTCGGCTCCGGCAATTGCGCAAAAGGTGGGAAGGAGATCGACCGCGGAAATCAAGGAGCTATCGTCAATTTTCCCGGCCTCGATGATTCCGGGCCAACGGGCGATAAAAGGAACATTGATTCCACCTTGGAACAGGGAAGACTTGTAACCCTTTCTTCCGGCGGTGATGCCCTTGGCGGCTGCGATCCCCCAACCGGCTCCGGTAGCCGTGTCGTACATCAATTTGAGTTCGGTAGGTTTGGATGCTCGGGCCGGTCCGTTATCGGAGCTGAAAATTACCAGGGTATTATCCGCGATGCCCAGCCGGTCCAAGGTATTCAGCACCTCCCCAATGCGATCGTCGGCATGATTAAGCACAGAGGCATAGATACGGTCCTCCGCATTCTCCAAATGCCGGAAACGCCACTCGTATTTTGGGACCGTATGAAAGGGGGTGTGGGGTTCGTGAATCCAGAGATTGATAAAGAACGGTTTTCCCGCAGCGACCGATTTCTCAATGAAAGCGTTGGCCTGATTTGCATCTTCATGCACCGGAATCTGCTCTCCGGCGCAATTGAAGGCTCCATATTCATCGTATCCATACAAACCTGGCAAAGGGGAATCGGGGATCATGTTGTTGGCCAAGTGCCATTTTCCGTAATGGGCCGTAGCGTATCCGGCATTTTGCAGAAAGCGGGGCAGGCTTGGCGCCTCTATATCCAGCCAGTCCGGCATGTTCCGTCTGGCGTTGCTCGGAACCCAGGCGAAGTGACCATCGATGTTATAGCGTGCGGGAAAGTGTCCCGTCATCACCGCTGTTCGGCTGGGTGAACAAACCCCGCTCGCGACTGTGAATCGATAAAACTCCGTTCCCTCGGCCGCCAACCGGTCGATGTTCGGTGTTTTTACGTAGGGATGGCCGTGGCAACTGAGATCTCCCCAGCCCCAGTCATCGGCCAAGATAAACAGGATGTTGGGCTTTTCCGCCCCCTGAGCAGAGGAGATGGAAGGCAAGAGCCCAAAACACAATATTAGCAAATGGATGAATGGATGCATTTGGTTTCTGAAATGATTCATGATCCTCAATAGTTTGGCAGAAAGTAACGACTCGGGTCTCCCCAACCCAGGTCATCGGCAAGGACGTATACCACATTGGGATTGGCTGCGGACAATCCGGAAATAAAGGATGAACAAAGCCACAGAAATAAGGCAAACAATTGGCGGGTAGGCATTTGAAAAAAGTTAAACAGTTTTTGTGTGGTGTCCCGGAAATTCCTCAAAAAACGAGCACGCCCACTGGTCTGCCGCTCGTGAAGATCTCCTTGAGTTCATCCCATCCTTGCAGGCCGAAATAGCTGATGGCGGCAAAAACTGCCAGGTAGAGCAGCAAGGCCAGCAAGGCCAGGACGCAGGACAACAGCAGTCCCAGGCCATCGTCTTCCACCATGGCCACACCGATGACAAATATGACCATGGCCGGGGCTGTATTGGTCAGGGGAATGGGTACGATCATGAGCGCGGCCATGATGATGATCAGGATTCCGGCAAAGAATTTTCCGCGCCGGGCCAGCATGAATTCCCAGCGTGGTTTTATGAGGTGTTCCACCCGCCTGAAGAATCCTGCCCCGGCTCCGATCAAGGTCTTGGCCAGGTTTCGACCGATCCGTTTTTCAGTGGCCCATTTTGGCAAGCAGGGCGTTTGACGTCCCGCCATCAGCTGTAGGGCGAGGATGGATATTATGATCCCGAAAGGGGTGCTGTAGCCGGGGGCCGGGACAGGCAGGGCGCTGGGCAAGGAAAGAATAATGAAGAGGAGGCCGAATCCGCGATCGCCCAGGGCCTGAAGAAGTTGACCGATGGAGATTCCCCTGGCGTCCCCCTGAGAAAGCAACTCTTTGAGGTCGGTGGATAGATTGGTTTGGCTCATGGACGGGGAATGATCGATGAAGAATCAGGATTTATGGGTTTTTTGGCTAAACTGAAATCAAACATGGATGGACAGGATATTCAGGATTTAGGTAGATCGAATTATTTCGCTGCTTATCTTGTCTATCCTGTCCATCCATGTTCAAACATTTCATCCGGATCCATTTGTGATCAGTGGTTAATTTTCCTTCGCGCATGAAGAAAGCAATTGCTATTTTGGGAGGCGCCTTCGATCCCGTCCATCTGGGGCACCTGGCCTTGGCTGAAGACACCTTTGCCGAGTTGGACTTCGATGCCGTCTGGTTTGTCCCCACTGCCCAGTCGCCCCTTAAAAGCGAGCCTCCCGGTCTCCATGAAGCCGGTCGCCTGGATCTCTTGCGGCTTGCCCTGGCGGATTTTCCGGATTTTCAAATTTGCCGGGCCGAACTCCATCGAGGAGGAATAAGTTATACCATCGACACCGTCCGCCAATTGAATGGCCGTTATCCGGACATAGCCTTCAGTTGGATCATTGGCGCCGACCAGGTGAGGCAATTGAATCGATGGCGTGGCATAGGCGAATTGGCCAAAAGGATTCGCTTTATCGTGGTTGCCCGGCCGGGAGTTGAAATGGCGCTTCTCCAAACCGGGATACCCGGATTGAGGCTGCAACGGGTTGCTTCCCGCCTGCTCGATATCTCCTCCACCGATATCCGGCTCCGTATTGCCGAGGGAAAAGCGGTGAATCATCTGTTGCCAAAACCGGTTGGAGACCTCATAATGGATCGCAAATACTATTCGAAGTCGTAGGCCTATATGCAAATCGAGGAGATTCCCGAGGAACAGATTACCTTGTTGAGAGCCGCGGTTGGCGCCCTCGAGGACAAAAAAGCGGAGGACCTGAAAGTACTCTACCTGGGTCAAAAATCATCCATAACCGATTACTTTATCCTGGCTACAGGAAACTCCGACCCCCACCTCAGGGCCTTGTCAAATGCCTTGTTCCGCCAACTGAAGGACCTTCAGGTCAATCTGGTCGGAACGGATTCCGAACCGGGGAGCGGCTGGACCGTGGTGGATGCTTTCGATGTAATGATCCACCTGTTTCTGCCGGAGCAGAGACTGTTCTACCAATTGGATGATCTTTGGAAGGATGCGGATGCCCTGGATCCCCAGGCCTTTCTGACTGTGAAAACAACCTGAATCCGGTTAAAAAACGCAAAATCGACCACGGATGAGCACGAATTAGGAATTGGGGGAAGGGAGAGGGATTAACCACAAAAGGCACAAAACACACAAAGAGAAATGGGGAGAAAGGAAACCACAGATTACACGGATGAGCACGGATGAGGCGCGCGAGGGCGCGGGGAGAAGGGGGTAGTGGAATGGGGAGAAAAGCGGCAGGCAACCTGCCATAAAGAGGTCCTGTTCCGGCGCAGCCGGATCAAGCGACCAAAGGAAGCGTTGTTAATAATAATTTCTAATCCGCGCCCTCGGCGCGCTTCCTTCTTTGCGTCTCTCCGCGATCTTGGCGAGAGTCAATTCCAAATCCTGTCCATCCTGTCTATCCATGTTCAATTTCCTCTTCTCCCCCCGCCCCGGCGCGCCTATGCCGTTCCTACAATTTAAAATCGCTGCGGTATTGTTAGAAGGAATTTCCGGGACACCTCCTTAGAAGGTGTACATCAAGGAGCTGAGGAAGCTGATTTCTTCCTGCGGCACTCTCTGAGGCACTTGGTTATCGTAATTGTATTCGTAGCCGAGTCGCAGGCTGAAGCCCTGGGAAATTTTTCCGGTCAGCATCATTTCAAGGGTGTAGCCCCAGTTTTCCCTATCCTCGGGGTCCACGTAGGCATGGGCCTCCTGATCGAGCTGGTAAACATCGCTGATTTGGAATTCGGAATCCTGGAAGAACGATCCCAGGTAGGACCAACCCCCCAGTTCCTCGTTCGACACGTCCAAATCCCGAAAATGGACGGCCATCTCCGGTCCTCCGACAAGTTTCAGCCGCGGGGATGCAAACCATTGCCAACCCACGCCGAGGTGCTGTTCAAAAAAGTGGTCGATTTCGCGAATCCCGTCCGTCTTATAACGGGATCTGGTTTGCGTAAATAGATTCCCCGGTTTGTTCCGCCGAAACCTGAGGTCGGCCTGGAATCGGTCCTCGCTGATCTCCTCGTTGACTTTGCCGAATCGGTAATCGGTATCGAATCGAAAATTGCTCTGTCCGTTTTTCCATCGGCTATTGAAATAGAATCGCATGTCTTCGTGGTCCTTCCTGCTTTTCTGAACATCGTAGGCCAACCCGATACTGGCATTCATTTTGACCAATATCTGAACCAAATCCCGGGAAAGGAGTCGCGCGAAAAGGGGCATGACTTCCTTGTCGTTCACTTTCGC
>JAABVD010000087.1 GCA_014529615.1 Opitutia bacterium | reverse complement strand
CCCACCCGTGGTCAGGATTGGTGGTTGTTCAAGGAAAAGGAGTATAATCTCCTGACCATGAGCCGCTACCTGGGCACCACTGAAAAAACCGTTGGAACCAGCATGGGGTTTGAAGTGCTCAAGGCCATGAATCCCGGTATACCGGCATGGGTTACCGAGTTTCAGGGGGGTCCTTTCCCCACGCCCGGCCCCAACATCCTTTACAGCGGGAAGGAGATCGAGATCGAGTTGAACAACCTGTTGGGTCACGGATTGAAAGGCCTGTATTTTTACCGTTGGGATCCCCTGTTGAACGGCGCCGAACCCATGGTCAATGGGATGATCGAGCCCGACGGTTACGACACCGACCGGCGGCTTGGATTGCAGAAAGCGATCAAAGCGTTGGAGCCGGATCTTCCCTTCATCGCCCGGGCGAATTCCCTGACTCCCTCGGTGGGAATTTACTTTACCAGGAATCAGGTCATGCGCTCCCGGCCGGACGAGGCCGGTGATTTTGTGGGTGCGGGCCTGACCCTGTTAAAAGCGACGCGGGGCGCCTATCAGTTGCTCAGCGACATCGGATACGAAGCCGCCAGCATAGACCACGGGCGGGAGGATCTCCACAAGTATGGAGCAGTGATATTGCCTCATCTCTCCGACTAGACTCACGGCGAGGTGAATGCCATTGAGGCGTATGTCGCCAATGGGGGTTCGGCCATTATTGATTTACCTCCGCAAGACCCGATAGCGGCCGCACGTTTCGCGGAGACTTTCAGCCTTGAAGCCGGCCAATCAGAAAAATTGCGCTACCTGCTTTATTCCGGCTGGAGTGTTCGAGGCACGGGGCAAGGATTGGACTTGGTCGACAATGCTTTTGCCGGGTATTGCTACAACGGCCGGGTGCTTCTGGAGGGGGAAAAGGCCGTCCTGAAATTTGATGACAATGGCGCCTCGGCTGCCCTGATTCCTCCGCAGTACGGTGGGCGCTTGATGATCTCCGGCTGCCAATTGTTCTACACCTACAACGTAACGATGCACAAAAGGACCCGGCAGGTTGTGAAATCGTTTCTCGATGGTATTATTGAACCCGATTTCGTGCTGGAGGGCGCGGATGAGGAATTCAGGCCTTATCTGGAAGCGCGGGCGCTTGAGAATAAGGACTCGGGAGAAGGGCTGCTCTTCATCATGAACCGGGATCCCTCGAAAAGCTATTCACTCGAGGTAAACGTGAAAGGGTACGATCCCGTTAAAGTGGAAGCCCCATCCTATGATGTGGTGAGGGTCAGGCTGACAAAGAAGGGGTAGCATCGGATTAATCCACGCACTTCTGGTCAATAGTAGCAACCGGGATGTTGAGAAGGGGAGGCTGCGGAGTGTTTTGGCTTGCTGGGATTACGCTAATAGCGTAACGCTAAAAGGGAATGAATCCTTTTACATATGGTGTAGTCGTGACTGGAGAACACTTTTGTCCCCGGCCTGCTCTGGTGAAAACCTTGCATGGTAATATCGCATCACGCCAGAACTGTGTGATTCGCGGTGGAAGACGCATGGGCAAGACCTCAGCGGTTCTGGAGGCGCTCAGGGGCCGGAAAAAGACGGGGCATATGCTGGTGAATTGCTGGGGAAAAACCAGCCTGGCCGGATTTGTAGAGGCCATCTATGAATCCTTTCTGAGTTACCAGAGCCGGAAAGGATTGTCGATGGAGAAGATCCTGCAGGCTTTTGCTCACCTGCGTCCAAAGGCTTCCGTGGATCCACAATCGGGGGCACCGACTTTTTCCATCGACTTGTCTGACCGGAACCATATCCGACCCCGATCACTTGAAAAGGTATTGGAACCCATTGGAGAGGAAGGAAAAAAAACCACCTTTGTCGTAGTCTTCGATGAGTTTCAATCCTTGATGCAATTAAAGGAATGTGAGGCGGTGATTGCCACCTTGCGCGGGGCAATTCAATTGCAACCGGAGGTGACTTATTTTTATCTTGGAAGCATGCGCAATGAGATGGATGAGTTGTTCAATAATCCAAATCAACCCTTCTTTAAATCCGCCGCAGCAATTACAGTGGGTCCTATTCGGCGGAAAACATTCTCAGACTATCTTCAGGACAAATTCGCTATGGGAAGACGAAAGCTTAAGGCTGGGGTGCTGGAGGAGATTTTCGATCTTGCCCAAGATGTAACTGGAGATGTTCAGCAACTATGTTCGGAAGTTTGGAATTCCTCCCATCGAGGTAAAACAGTTGATGAAAATACCATACGATCAGCCTTGAATCGAATTCATCAGACTGAGAATGAATCCAACTCAAGAATCATCGACCTGCTTACTCCAGGCCAAGTCAGGGTTTTGATGGGTATTGCCAGAGTGGGTGGGAGACACCCGACCTCAATAGAGTTTTTAAACGCTTCCGGTGTAGGACAGCCATCTTCCGTTGCAAAAGCTCTTCAGCGTCTGACCAGAGAAGGCATACTTACTCGTGGTGTGGATGGGTACCACTTCTTTAGTCCTTTCTTTCGCACCTGGTTGCTTACTTCCGATATCCAGGTTTAACTTTCCCCCATCAAACCAAGGTGTTTCTTTTGGGAATGGGGAAGAATTGGGTCTGTGATGCATCCTTTATATCTCGCGTTGTAAAAATATCATATGTTATTGACGAATGTTATTTATTGGCGGATGGTGGTCCCATGATTGAGGAAAAGATTTTGCTTCGCAATTTGGAACCGCTCTTTGAGGAAATGAATGGATGAATAGAAGAAATAGAATTCAGTTATTGGCTGCCCTCTCGTTATCGATCCTCTTCGCTGCCTGCGGGGTGGATGGAGCGGACCCATCTTCGCCCGATAACTCTGTTGATCCCGGCCGACCCAACATTCTCTGGATATCGCTCGAGGATATCACGCCGATGATGGGCTGTTACGGAGACGCGTATGCCCGAACCCCCGTTTTCGACAGCTTGGCTGCGCAAGGCATCCGCTACACCAAGGCTCACGCAGTAGCTCCGGTGTGTTCAACATCGCGGTCCAGCATCATCACGGGCATGTATCCCAACTCGCTGGGAACCTTGCATCATCGCAGCAACACCCGACCGCCCCCATTTGCCAAGTTGTTCCCGAACCTTCTCATCGAGGCCGGTTATTACACCAGCAATAATTACAAGGAAGATTACAACATGGGGGCCGTTACCGGCGAGGATGCCGGGAAGGAACAAAAGATTGAACCCATTTGGCACGAGAGCAGCAGGCAGGCCCATTGGCGAAACCGGCCCCAAAAGGATCAGCCGTTCTTCGCCGTCTTCAATTTTACGGAGTGCCATTCCAGCATCACCAAGTATTCGGAAGACGAGATCTTGGAAGAGCGGTTAAACCGACTTCAACCAGGGGACTTTCACGACCCGGAGAAAGCTCCCGTTCCTGCCTTCAACCCGAATGTGCCCGCGTTCCGCAAGGTATGGTCCCGCTATTACGACGCGGTCACGCAGGTGGACTACCGGGCGGGAGAAGTGATCGACCAGTTGAAGGAGGACGGCCTTTGGGAAGATACCATTATCTTTGTTTGGGCCGATCACGGAGTGGGCATGCCCCGTGGAAAACATACCCTTTGGGAACAGGGGACCCACGTCCCACTGATCGCCCGGTTCCCGGAGAAGTACCAGCATCTGGCTCCCGCAGACCCAGGCGCCGTCATCGATGGGCTGGTGACCCTGATGGACCTGGGGCCATCGGTTCTGACTTTAGCCGGTCTCGATATCCCCGAACACATGGAAGGTCGCCCGCTGCTTTGCAAAAACGGCCCGGGCGAAATCGAGTACCGGGACGCCGTATTCAGCATGCGCGACCGTCTCGATTCGCGTTTTGAAATGGTCCGTGCCGTGCGCGATCCCCGGTATCGCTACCAGCGCAATTTTTTCCCTCATCTTCCCTTCAAGCCTTACGAGGATTACGAATTTGGGGCAGCAGTCGTGCTAGAATGGGTAGAACTGGCTCGGGAGGGGAAACTTACCGGTCCGCTGGAAATGCTCGCGATGCGTTTCAAACCGGTTGAAGAACTCTACGACTCGGAGAACGACCCTCTCTTAATCAACAATGTAATCGATGATCCCAAATACGCGGAGGTCGTAAAACGGATGCGAGACCGACTCCACCAGTGGATGTTGGATACACGCGACATCGCCATTCTCGAGGAGACGGAAATGTTGGGACGCCTTGAAGAAGGAGCATCGCCTTGGGACCTCGGCCAGTCGCTCGATAACTACGAGCGGATCCTCCAGACGGCCAATCTCCAGGTCCGGGGCGAAGCGGCGATTCCTGAGTTGCTGGCGCGGACCAAGGACCCCGATTCCGCCATTCGCTTCTGGGCTGTGCTCGGCTTGGTAGCGACTCGATCCAACGAAGCAGGTGTGATTGCCGGTTTGCAATCAGCTTTAGCCGACGATTCGGTCAGCGTACGTTTGACTGCGGCCGAGGGCCTGTTCAACAGCGGGCGATATGAAGAAGCTTTGCCGGTTGTCATCGAGGCATTGAACCATCCCATTGTTTCCGCCCAGGTCCGGGCTGCGGGAATCCTCGATACCCAACCACCCGAAGCCGTCGATAAACTCGGGCCCGCAATTGAGCCATTGAGAGAGGCGGTGGAAAAGTCCCGCGTAGCGGAAATGCGCGGAATTCCCTACGGAATCAATTACCCTTTCCAGCGAGCGCTCAAAGTCGCAAGCGGGGAAGAAAATTATTACCGATGGGGTTCCGGCGCCTCGGGGTCGCCTTAGCGGATAGCGGGCCAAGAATTCATAAGTAACCGAAAAGCGGATACAAACATGAATTTCACAGCTTCAGCATGCCTTGCCCTGATAGGCTGCTTTGCGTTGAACCGGTCCGGGCAAGCGGCGGTTGATAACATCGAAGCCAATCGAGTAGCTGAAATTTCATTCCAGGCGGAGAAGAGCCGGGGCAATCCGTTCCTGGAAATCGAGCTGGACGTCGTGTTCACTGATCCCGAGGGCATGCAAAAGACCGTGCCGGCTTTCTGGGCGGGGGGCGATGATTGGAAAGTCCGCTACGCCTCTCCCATTTTGGGTGCCCATTCTTACCGTACCCAGTGTAGTGATACGCGAGACAAAGGCCTTCACGGAATCGAAGGCCGGGTTGAGATTAAGTCCTATTACGGAGAAAACGCGCTTTACCGTCGCGGACCTATTCAGGTGTCGCCGTACGGCCGTTACTTCGAGCACGCGGACGGCACGCCGTTCTTTTGGCTGGGCGATACCTGGTGGAAGGGTCTGGTCATGCGGTTGCCCTGGAAAGGGTTCAAGGAATTGACTGCCGACCGCAAAGCCAAGGGGTTTAATGTGGTGCAGATCGTATGTGGACCTGTTCCCGATGAGCCGGACCACGACACGCGTCTGGAAAACGAAGGAGGAATGCCCTACGATAAGAGCTACACCCACATCAATCCGAAATTCTTCGACTACGCGGATCGTCGGATCGAGCATCTGATCGATGAGGAGATTTTGCCGGTGATCTTCGGTGCATGGGGCTATCACATGAAAACGATGGGCGCGGTGAAGCTAAACCGGCACTGGCGGTATTTGATTGCCCGATACGGAGCGTATCCGGTGGTCTTGTCTATCGCCGGGGAATCCTTTAAAGGGGACGCTCGATGGAATGATGTGGCGAAGTATGTTCGGAGCGCGGATCCCTATCGCCGTTTGGCAACGGTGCATGCGAGATGGTCTCGGAACAATGTGACAGACGAGACGCTTATTGATTTTGACATGCTCCTCACCGGGCATGGCTCTGCTTTTCAATCAAAAGGGCCAATAGGCCAATGGACGTTTGCGGCCCAGAGGGCTGTTTCCACGGTGATGGCTGCCTATTCGATGACACCACCGATGCCCGTGGTAAACGGCGAAGCTGTTTATGAAGGGCATATGATGACGAACTATCCCGATGCTCAGCGACAGGTATTCTGGTCGTGTTTCCTCTCCGGCATGAGAGGGTATACCTATGGCGCTGAAGGCCTCTGGCAGATGAATTCGGAAACCGTTCGAGGCGCGGAGTACTCGTTCACTCCTTGGAATGAGGCCATGCATTTTCCAGGCTCCACGCAACTGGGCCAGGCGAAAAAGTTTCTGGAAGCGTATCCATGGTGGCGTATGGAGCCCCACCTGGAATGGGTCGATCCGCATTGCACATCCGTGTTTGAGACAAATAAAAATTGGAGTGACGCAATGGAGCCATTGAGAGAGTTCCAAGCCCGCGGTGGCCGTTGGGATCTTCCGTATGCGGCCGGCATTCCCGGAGAACTGCGTATCATTTACATCCCCGGCCACTATTATGATTGGACGGCCCCGACGATCAAAGGGCTCGAACCCGAAGTGCCATATCACGCCTTTCTCTTCGATCCGGCCCGGGCAAAACGCTATGAACTGGGACTTGTCGTCAATATCAGCAAATCCGAAGTGTCAGCCGACCAGATGAAGCAGTTCAAAAAGCTTTATGCCTCGGTTGACAAAGGGCAGCCCCTCGTCATGCACGAAAACCCCTACATTTTGTCAGAGGTGGACGTGCCGGAGTTTCACCTACTGAAGGATGGGAATTTCACATTGGAACGTCTGCCGGCCCCCCAGGACTGGGTGATGGTATTGGAGCGAGTCGGTAAATGACACACAGCAAACTGCGAATACCAAGGAAAACGTAATGAGCTTGGTGAAACAGATAAAATTGATGCTTTTGGGGATAATCTTGATGCCTGTTTTCGCCATGGCAATTGGGCAGAACGAGGTTTTTGAGGCCTCGTTTAAATCGTCGAAGGAATATGACAATCCGTATGTGGACATCGAAGTCGACATCCTGTTCAGCAACGGCGAACGGGAATGGAAGGTGCCGGCGTTCTGGGATGGTGGAAAGACGTGGAAAGCCCGGTTTTCGGCGCCGGAAAAAGGAACTTACAGCTACCGGGCCGTTGCCACCGATCCATCGAACGCGGGTCTGAACACGAAAGAAAAGACACTGAAGGTCGCTGATTACAGGGGAGACAATCCACTTTACAAACACGGCCCCATTCAGGTGTCGCCGAACAGGCGTTATTTCGAGCACGCCGACGGCACGCCCTTCTTTTGGTTGGGTGATACCTGGTGGAAGGGGATGGCCAAGCGATTGCCTTGGGAGGGCTATCAGGAGCTGACTTTGGACCGAAGGAAGAAAGGGTTCAGTGTGGTCCAAATCATCATCGGTCCCTATCCCGATGAACCGGAATTTGATCCGCGCTGGGAGAACGAGGGTGGGATGCCCTATGACAGAACCTACCGGCGCATCAACCCGGAGTATTTCAAATTTGCCGACCGCCGGATTGAACACTTGGTGAAACAAGGAATTGCGCCCGCCATATTCGGAGCGTGGGGCTATCACATGAAGTCGCTCGGCGCCGAGAACATGAGTCGATACTGGCGCTACTTGGTCGCACGGTATGGCGCTTATCCGGTGATTTGGTCGATTGGTGGAGAAGTTTTCAAAGGCCCAAGAGAACAGTGGATAAAAACCGGGGATTATGTGCGAAGCATAGACCCGTATCGTCGTCCGACAACCCTGCATTCTCGTTGGGCAAAGGGATTTATACCGTCTGAATATTTGGATTTTGATATGTTAATGCCGGGGCAGGGAGGCGCGTTTGGCGAAATGCCTCATCTTGGCCAGTGGGACCATACGCCTAAACGAACAACCGCATTCGTGCAGGCATCCTATGCGCTCGAGCCGACGATGCCAGTGGTGATCGGCGAAATTTGCTACGAAGATCACATGATGACAAACGAAGCGGTTCTTCAGCGTCAGGTGTTCTGGTCGTCGATACTATTGGGAGCCCGTGGCTTCACTTACGGCGCTGAGGGACTTTGGCAGATGACTTCAGAAACGGCGCGGGGTTCGGAGTATGCCTTCACTCCCTGGTCGGAGGCGATGCACTACAGGGGCTCGACTCAACTGGGACAGGGAAAGAAATTTCTCCAAGGCTATCCCTGGTGGAAACTCGAACCGCATCCAGAGTGGGTGGATCCACACGCCACCATATATGAAGCGGCTCCAGACAGTACTTGGAATCAACAAATCGCAGAGGAAAAATTCGAGAAGCAGAGTGGTCGTTGGGATCTTCCTTACGCCGCTGGTATCCCAGGAGAGCTTCGTATCATTTATCTCCCCGGTCATTACTATGACTGGACGGCCCCAACGGTTAAGGGACTCGAACGCGATGTGCCTTACCATGCCTTTCTTTTTGATCCGGCTCGAGCCAAGCGCTATGAGCTGGGGCTCGTTGTCAATACGGGTAGTGCGGAGGTGACCGATGACCAGATGGAGAAGTTGAGAAAGCTTTATGCCTCAGTCGACAAGGGGCAGGCATTTGTAATGCACGATGACCCTTTTAATGGCCGAGTATGGGCGGTGAAGCTTCCGGAGATTCATCTGCTGGAGGACGGCAATTTCAAGTTAGAGCGTTTACCAGCCCCACAGGACTGGGTGATGGTATTGGAAAAAGTTGAGAATCGTGACCGGGATGTATTCGAAGATGCTGGGCGCCTCAGGCTC
>JAABVD010000086.1:8641-11571 GCA_014529615.1 Opitutia bacterium | reverse complement strand
GTTGGAGGAAATTGAGGTGGAAGCCCTCATGAGTCCTTTCTCGGCCCGCACCGAGAATGGCAAACTGGTGGCGGTTACCTTTCAACGCAACGCCTTGGACGACGAACAATCGGAGGGGGGCAAACCCAGAATCCATGCCATCCCGGGCACCGAGGAGGAATATCCCTGCAACCTGCTCATCATGGCCATCGGGCAAACCCGTCAGTTGAGCATCCTTCCTCAGGGCATCAGCCAGACCGAAGGTCATCTTACCACCCACGAGAATATATTTGTGGCCGGAGACTTCAACTATGGGAGTTTCGACGTTATCACCGCGGTCAACGACGGCAAGGAAGTGGCCGATAAGATCGACGCCCATCTCATGGGCCTGGTTCGTCGCAAAAAACACATCGCCATCTCCTTCATGGATACCAACGGTGAAACCGGCCGGGTGCGCGACCACGACATCCAGTTTCCCGTGCAAATGCCCAAACTTCCTCTCACCGACCGGGACGGAACGGCGGAAGTGGAATTGGGCCATACCGTGGATGGCACCCAACTTCACGCCACCCGTTGCTACTTTTGCCACTACAAATTTGAAATCGACCAGGACGCCTGCATCCACTGCGACTGGTGTATCGGGGTGGCGCCGCGCGATTGCATCAACCGGGTATCCCGCCTGTTTTACGATGAAGATGGAGTCGTGACTTCCAGCCTGGAAGCAAATCTGGCCGAGGAAACCACTTACATCTGGATCGACAGCGACGAATGCGTGCGTTGCGGGAAATGCCTGCGCGTATGCCCCACCGCCGCCA
Source organism: Opitutia bacterium (assembly GCA_014529615.1). GTDB lineage: Bacteria > Verrucomicrobiota > Verrucomicrobiia > Opitutales > UBA2995 > JAABVD01. Next base: position 10,777 of record JAABVD010000086.1, on the reverse strand, counting down.
TCACCATGCGCAAAATGGAAATGTGCAGTTGCTCCACCGCCGAACTGGAGGAAAAACAAAAAGACAACGTCCCCTACGGCGCCTTCAAATACGAAAAGTTTTAACTAAGCAGGACCGTCCCCAATTTGGCCGTGTCGATACGTATCTGAGGAATTAGCCATGCGAAATGAACCTGAGATAAAAGGTGGCGCGGGGTTGGACCAAACGACATTGGATGACATCATCCGTCGGATTGTGGAGGTTGCTGATCCACAGAGAATAATCCTTTTTGGCTCTTTTGCCCGGGGCGACATGAATTGCCATAGCGATTTCGATCTGCTCGTTGTCAAGGAGGGTGGGAACCCCTGGGCTGTCATGGGTGACATCTACGGAAACCTCCGGGGCGTCGGAGCGGCTGTTGACGCCATCGTGGTGACGCCTCAAGCCATGGAGCGTTACAAGGACAGCCACGCCCTGATCATCAAACCGGCCTTGCGGGAAGGAAAGGTGGTCTATGAATCTCCCTGCGTGCTTTGCGAGAGTTAACAATGGCTTAAGGATTATCTACCTTCATTCCCGTTCCCTTTTGACAACTACCAGCCAATCCTCCTCTTCATCCGCTGGCGGTTGACCCAGGGCAACGGATCCGCCTCCTTCCACACTCCTGACGGAACCCCTGAGGAGATCTCCGCCGGCGCGCGGATTGAACCATCCCACCTGGAATATCCCGGAGGCCTCTGAGAGGTCCAGATGGCAGGTTCCTCCTTCGGGGAGGTATGCCAGATAAATTTCCCCTTCCCGGGCCAGGCAATAGCGCGAGTTGTCGTTCTCGCTGTTGCCGATCAGGGCATTGGCGGGGCGCATATGCCAGAAGGGGACCTCTTCATTGCGAAAAAACGCGAGGGCATACCGACAGTAATCCCAGCTCCTGTCCCGGCTGCGGAAATCTTCGCAAACCAGATCGTTTTCCGGCAGACCGTAACCGAAATAGTATTCCACCCCGGCTCCACCGGCCATGAAGTTTCCCCAAAGGGTGTATTTTCTTATGTCGTGCAGGTTGTATTTTTCCTCGGGTTTGTCCTCCTCGGCCCAACCGGAGAACCCATTGTAACCGGGATCGGGCGGAACCCCTTGGTTAGCCGGGTTTTGTTCGTCGTTGGCCACCACCCAGGGTTTGCCCGCTGCCTGGGAGGCTTCCACCCAACGCAGGGTCCGTTGATGAACCTTGTCCCAGGGATTCTGCAGGGAAGCGCCGGTCAGGACGGACTGAGGTCCCAGCAGGGCCCGGTAAATCCTTTCCTGCCCATTGGGACCCGTGTGAACGACGATGTGGTGGTCGTAAGGATCGGTATTGAGGATGTATTCCGCCATGGCATTTTGCTCCTCATAGGACTGGGAATTTTCCTCACTCAGGTTCCAGTTGAGGGCCAGGTTGTGGCTGAAACGGGCGATGATCTCCCGCAAATAGAGTTTCCTCTCCGGTCCCAGAAGTCCGCCATCCAGGGATTCCGGAATGATGTCCTTCTCTCTGTGCCGGTTGTCGTCCATCTCGGTTTCCTGCAGTTTGAAATGCAGGTAGATTCCATTGGATTGGGCGTGCTCGAAGACGATGCCCCACTGGTCGAGTTTGGAGCAATCGTAATGAAACTTGGCCTCTCTGCGGACGAAGGGCCAGACGTTATCCCCGTCGCCCCCCGCATTGTAGGGGAGGAAGGAGATGACATTTAACCCTTTGGATGCCAGGTAGTTTACAGCGCCGATGAGACCTTTTCCCTTGCCCATTTTCCAGGAGGGATCCCCGGGGTTGAAATCTTTCACGTGGGGCTCCCAGGTCTTCAGGGGGACGTCCGGTTTCATGGCCTCGGTGCCGTCAAAATCCGCATAAGCCAGCAGGGTTTCCGGGGCATCCGGTCCGGCTTTTAGGAAGAACTCGCCGTTTCCAGCGTGTTGAAGGTAATGTCCACCGACGTATCGTAGGCGGCCTTTGCCCCGAAAGTCTCTGCCGCTCTTGTCGGTTTGGCTTACCATGATACTACCGGACACCCCATGGTAGGGGTCCAGCGCCTCTCCCGCGTCCGGTTCGAGCGCAGCCTGATCCCCTCGCAGGAAGGATATGCGGTAGCTCCACTCCCCAGGGCGGTCCGGTGCGAAATGGGC
>JAABVD010000086.1:0-8571 GCA_014529615.1 Opitutia bacterium | reverse complement strand
GCCCCCGACTGGTGGGTAAATGTGACGCTAAAACGGTAATCGGTAAACGGGTTGGGATCCTTGTCCTCCTCGTGGGCATGGGGACCGGCCAGATCCAGGGTGATCTTGTGCCATTCCTTGAACTCGCCGCTGACCGCGACCGAACCGTCTCCGTCGCCTTCATCGCTGACAAGGGACTCGTCCGCGATGGGTTTGGAAGTGGAGGGTTGCGGAGTGGCCGTGGGAAGAACGGCTAGACAAAGGCTGCAAGAAAGGGCTATGCGCAATAATGGGGTCATTGTGTTGTGGGGTTGTTTATATTTTACCGATTCCGAAGAAGGCGGAGTTGCCTATGGCAGCCGGACAACCCCTCTTATTCAACTATTTTCGGAGCACCGGCTGTTGGATCTTCTTCGACAATTTGGAGGGTTTGCCAGCTTCGCGTCTTTGGGCTATCCAAACCTTAATCAGTGACTGCCGAGGCACGGCCAACCGCGACGATTTCTGGTCCATGCGCTCGATCATCCATGATGGCAAGCCGTTGAAACCCGAACGAACAAGGTCCGCTGTTACAGTGACTTTTGTCATTAGCCCGCTTGTCTCACAATCCACACATGACACGACGGTAGTTGACCTCAATGGACTATTGGCTCTTGAAATTTATTTGGAACCATAAAACGTTCCCTCCATGCGTATCCTGCTCACGGGTTGTGCCGGGTTTGTCGGTTGGAAAACAGCGGAGTTGCTGCTGGATCAAGGGTACCAGGTCACGGGGATCGACAATTTGAACGACCGCTACGATTGCCGTCTCAAGACGTGGCGTTTGGATCAACTGCAGCCCCGGAAGGGGTATACCTTTCAAAAATGCGATATCGAGGATTGTGCCGCCATGGAACAACTCTTTGGCGCAAACGCATTTGACGCGGTGATCAACCTGGCCGCGCAAAGCGGGGTGCGGGCCAGTGTGGAGAACCCTCTCGTCTATTTTGGCACGAATGCGGTGGGCAACCTCAATGTGCTCGAATGCATGCGGCGCCACGCCATAGAGAAATATGTTCTCGCATCCACCTCCTCTCTCTATGCCGGCCAGGACATGCCGTTTCAGGAATCCCTTCCCGTCAACAAACCGATTTCCCCCTACGCGGCGAGCAAGAAAGCGGCAGAAGCCATGGCTTTTACTTATCACCACCTTTATGGAATCGACGTATCCATACTGCGCTACTTCACAGCCTATGGTCCGGCTGGTCGCCCCGATATGGCGCCCCTGCGGTTCGTGCATCGCATCGACCGGGGAAAGCCAATCACCCTATATGGAGACGGCTCCCAGAGCCGGGACTTCACCTACATCGACGATATCGCCAATGGGACGTTGTCGGCGTTAAGAAAGGTCGGTTTTGAGATCATCAATCTGGGGGGAGGTCGGGATCCCATTTCCATCAATCGCCTGATCAGAAGGTTGGAAAACCTGCTCGGCAAGAAAGCGATGCTTGATCAAAAGCCCTTTCTCAAGGTGGACATGCTCCATACCTGGGCCGATATTTCCAAAGCAAGGTCTCTCCTGGGATGGAAGCCCAAAACAACTTTTGAAGAAGGCACCCGAAACCTGGTAGACTGGTATTTGGCGGAGAGGGAATGGGCCCGACAATTGGAGTTTTGAAGCCCAATGCCCGACCTCCCACTCTCTTATCGCTTGTTTTTCATCCTTTCGAGATAGGTGGGCTAGACTGCTGCTTGGTTAAGCCATACTCCGAACTTTTTTTTGGGTTTTCTTATGGTCACGGTGGGGTGGCCTGACATAGTCCGGGATCGCATTTTCCGGTTTTCATGCCCGTAGCCTCTACCAGATCTCCCAATCCTTCCACTTCCCGGGGTAAGGGGAAACCGGGGCGCAAAAACCCCCGGAGAAAACCCCGGTCGCGCAGGACGGGTATTTTGAACACGCGGGTGAGGCGGAAAGCTCTGACCCTTTTCACCGGTCAATTGGCCACCTTGTTGCGCTCGGGGTTGCCTTTGCTGAAGAGTTTGGAGGTGTTGACCCGGCAACAAAGGAATCCGGGATTTCGCAGGATCATCCGAAACCTTGCCGACGACGTTCGGGCGGGAAATACGATTTCCAATGGTTTGGCTCGGTATCCCAAAGTCTTCGGCAATCTCTATTGCAACATGGTTAGGGCCGGGGAAGCCAGCGGCCATTTGGATCTGGTTCTGGACCGCTTGGCCCGCTTTATGGAAAAGGCTCAGCGCCTTCGGGGAAAGCTGATGGCCGCCATGGTTTATCCCATCGTGGTCATGACCTTGGCCTTTTCCATTTTGGGGTTCCTGATGGTGTTTGTGGTGCCCCGCTTCGAAGCCATTTATGCGAATTTTCTTGGTGGCGCCTCCCTGCCGCCCCTGACTCAGGCCATTTTGAATCTGTCCCTGTTCGTAAAGGATCGCATCCTCATTATCCTGATAGTGGTTTTCCTTCTCATTGCGGGAATCAAGCTGTTGGGAACCGTTGAAAAGGTCCGCTATGCGGTCGATTTGATGAAGGTGAAATTACCGATTTTTGGCGATTTACTCAAAAAAAGCGCCTTATCTCGGTTTGCCAGAACCCTGGGCACCTTGCAGGGCAGTGCAGTGCCCTTGCTCGAAGCCCTGGAAATTACCGGGGCCGTGGTGGGCAACCGCGTTTACCAGCGTGAACTGGAAATTACCCATGCCCGGGTCAGGGATGGAGATCCCATCTCCAAACCGCTAAGCCAGACCCATCATTTTCCCGAAATGGTGTCCAGTTTGATTGAAGTGGGGGAGGAGACCGGCACCGTTCCGGATATGTTGAATCGCATCGCCGATAATTATGACCAGGAACTGGACAATTCCATCGCGGCCATGACCTCGATCATGGAGCCGGTCATGATCGTGCTTCTCGCCGTGGTCGTCGGAGTTATTGTCATCGCCCTATTTCTCCCCCTGGTGGGTATTTTTCAAAATTTGGCCGCATAACTATGCGCCATTCAGACCCATTGTAACCGGTAACGTCCGTTCGATCGCTTCAGTTTCAAGGGTTTATCGAAGGTGATCGAGAGGGAGGCCGAACTCATGGTCGTTCCAATGGGTCCCTGGCTGACCACCTCTCCGGCCCCCAACAATAAACAATGGGTAAAGCAGGGGGTAATTTCTTCCACGTGGTGGGTTACGAGCAGCAGGGAGAGATCGGGCTGATGTCGATTGAGGTTTTCCAACGCATTCAAAAATTGTTCCCGCGCCACCGGGTCGAGGCCGGCACAGGGTTCGTCCAGGATGAGAATTTCGGCCTTTGCCATGAGGGCCCGGGCGATGAGCAGGCGCTGCCTTTCTCCCTGCGATAGGGTGATCCAGGTTTTGTCGAGGAGGTATTCGCATTCGAGCCGCTCCATTAAACTCCGGGCCCGAACTCTATCCTTTTTGCTGATAGGGCCCCAATAATTGACCTGGGCGTATTTTCCGGACACCACCACCTCGATGGCCCGTTCCCCTTGTCCAATCCGTTGCTGGATACTGCTGGAGACCATCCCGATTCGGAGGCGGACCCGATTCCAATCGTAATTTCCGTAGGTGTTTCCCAGGACCGATATATCGCCCCGGGTAGGTGGAAAATAACCCGTCAGCGATTTGAGCAAAACGGTTTTGCCGGATCCGTTGGCTCCCAGGATTACCCAGTTTTCCCTCGGCATGACCTGCCAGCAGATATCTTTCAGAAGGTATCCATTTCGCTCAATAGTGAGCTGATCTACCCGAAGCACAGGCTCGTCCAAGGACATGGTTGCTAACGCGCGCCAACGGCGCCTCTCCCCCTCTTTGCGTTCGTTGCGAGATTAACTCCCATCATTCACCACCTTCCCGAGCGTTCCACCCTCAACCCGCCAACCCCCAAATCGAAGCATTCCTAATTCCTAATTCGCGCGCTTCAGCGCGCTTACCTCCCTTTGTGCCTTTGTGCCTCTGTGCCTTTCTCCCCCCTAATTCCTAATTCCTAATTGGCGCCAACGGCGCCTTTGTGCCTTTCCCTTAGGAGTCGGCTTGCCTAAACCTGGCCGAAAATCGTTTTTCCTGCCGATAACAGGTCCCGGCATCCCCGAACGACCCGAGCGGACATGTTTGCTTCCGCCTTTTTCAGGTAGGAACGCGGGTCGTAGGTTTTTTTCGAGCCTACTTCGCCGTCTATCATGAGGACGCCGTCGTAGTTCTTCATCATGTGATCGGCAATGGGCCGGGTAAAGGCATACTGGGTATCGGTATCGATATTCATTTTAATGACCCCGTACTCCAGGGTTTGGCGAATCACGCTCACATTACTGCCGGAGCCACCGTGAAATACCAGGTCGAACTCGGCATCCGCTCCGTATCGTTCCATAACCGCTTCCTGGCCATTTTTCAGGATTTCGGGACGCAGTTTGACCGCGCCGGGTTTGTAATGTCCGTGCACGTTGCCGAAGGTGGCGGCAAAGGTGAACCGGCCGATTTCCCCTAAGGCTTCGTGAACCTTCACCATGTCTTCGGGAGTGGTGTAAAGCTTATCCTGCGGGGTGTCCTCCGTTCCGGCGGCGCCGTCCTCTTCTCCCCCGACCACACCGGCCTCGACTTCGAGAATTATTTCGTTTTCCGCGCACATTTTCAGGTATTCCCGGGATATGGCCATATTCTCTTCCAAGGGCAGGATGGAAGCGTCCAGCATATGGTTCTGGAACAGGTTGCTTTGCCCCTTGGCCCGGCGCTTCGCCGTAGCTTCTATGAGCGGTTTGAGAAAAGTAGGGGCCGTTTGGGGCTGACAGTGGTCCGTGTTGAGGGCGATGAGGACATCGTATTGCTCGGCTAGAAGGTGGGCTGCCTCGGCCAGAACGATACAGCCGCAGGCTGCGTCCTTATTAGCCAGGCCGGAGGCAAATTGTCCGGCCCCGGTGGAAAACTGGATGATGCCGTCGGACCGGGTTTCGGCGAAGGCCCTCATGGCCGCGTTGAGCGTTACGATGGAGGTGCAGTTGATAGCCGGGTAGGCATAGCCTGCTTCCTGGGCGGAATCCAGCATGGCTTCGAATTGGGGTGGGGTCGCTTGGGGCATAATTAAACCTGGTGTTTCGTGTTATGGGGTTTAAAGGTCAACGGCGTTTTTGGGGTTTCTTATTCTTGCTTGGCCGAGGGGGAAAGGCGAATTGAACACTGCCGTTTTTTTGTAGCACTAGAAAGGCCGAAAACGGTTTTTTGGTCCGTTTGGAAATAAATTTGTCCAACTGGTCGGTTTTTCCTTTGGAAAGGAGTTTTTCCACCTGTTCCCTGGAAATCGGTCGGCCCAGAATGGTTTTGCTCATCCGGAACCCTTTGCCATTTCCCCTGGATTCCAGACGCTCACGGCAGGCGTAGGCCTTTTCGGTTTCGTATACCGGCGTTTGGTGCAGGGGACAGGTTCCCACTATGGGCAGGGCATCAAACTGCAATTTTTCAGCCGATTGATTCCTTGAATTGGCATCGTTGTCATTATCGAACTTGAACCTGACTTTATGATTTTCATCCAGAACCAGGGTGGCGGTGTAGGGTTTGCCCGCTTTGGAACGGAATCCCTCCAGGGGACCCAGCTTGCCTTTGGAGAGCAGGGTTCTCAATTCCTCCTGGGAGAGCTTCCGGTTGCCAATGACCTTGTAAACGGTCACTTTCCCGTCCTGCGACTTGAAGGCGCGGAAATTTTCCCGCATGGGCTTGTTATCGGAGGGACTCGTCACATCGACTTCTTTCGATACCTCGTTCTCTTCGCTATAGTTTTTCACCTTTCTGATGATGTCCTCGGTCTGGGCCACGATGGCGGACATGAATTCCTCCCGGGAAAGGCTGCCCTGTTCGACGTGGTGGAGACGGTGTTCCCATTCCCCGGTCAAAGATGGACTGGTCAGCGTCTCGACCTCAATAGCGGATAAAAAATCCAACAGGTATTCCGCCTTGGTGGTGGGGATTATTTCGCGGCGTTCGCGTTCCAGGTATTTCTGGGCCAGCAAACGTTCGATGGTATCGGCCCGGGTTGCCGGTGTTCCCAGGCCCTTTCCCTTCATGGCCTGGGCCAAGGCCTTGTCGTCGACCCGTTTGCCCGCTCCTTCCATGGCCGAGAGAAGAGTGGCTTCGGAATAACGGGGAGGAGGTTTGGTCGTTTCCTTTTTCAGGTCGACCGAGACGACCTTGGCGCATGCGGGGCTGCCGTCTGCCTGGGTAAGAGGGGCAAGGTTGTCTTTTCCCTTGGTATCCTTTCCGTAAACGGTCAACCATCCCGGCTTGACCATCACTTTGCCCTCCGTTTTGAAAGCGTGGCGTTCCACCACTGAGGTGCGGGTGGTGATGTCAAACTCTGCCGGAGGGTAGAAAACCGCGATGAACCGGCGCATGATCATGTCGTAGAGCCTGGCTTCGTAGGTATTGAGATTCCCGGGAGAGGTTTTGGTTGGAATGATGGCAAAGTGGTCGCTGACCAGCGCGTTGTTGAATATGCGTTTATTGGGTCTCACCCAGTTGTTCCGCAACGCTGTCCGGGCCAATTCCCCATATTCCCCTGGGAGTGATTGCAGAACGTTGCGGCAATTTGACACGTAGTCCTGGGGAAGGGCCTGCGAATCGGTTCGCGGGTAGGTGATCAGCTTGTGTCTCTCATAGAGAGCCTGGGCGATATCCAGAGTTCTCTTGGCCGAAAGATGGAGGCGCGCGTTGGCTCCGCGTTGAAGGGTGGTGAGGTCGTAGAGCCTCGGGGCCAACTGTTTCTTTCGTTTTTTCTCCTCGGTGACCTCGGCCATGGGGTTGTCCTTGACCGCTTCCACGATTTTTTCGGCCCGGGCCACGTCCCAAATGCGATCGACCCTGTCTGCCTCCCGCGACGCTTTTTTCCAGCCCGGTTTTTGATAGACCCCTTCGTATTGGCCTTCCACCAGGGCAAATTTTCCCACGATCCGCCAATAGTCGCGCGGCTTGAAATTGCGGATTTCCCGTTCTCGCTCCACGATAATGGCCAGGGTGGGGGTTTGGACCCGCCCCACCGAGGCGACCTGGCCAAAAATGCGCTTGGTAACGGCTCGGGTCCCGTTCATTCCGATGAGCCAATCGGCTTCGCTCCGGCAACGCGCGGCTGCCTGCAGGGATTGCATTTCCCTATCGTCGCGCAAGGCCTTGAAGGCTTGAAGGATTGCCGTCCTGGTCATGGAACGCAACCAAAGCCGTTTGATCGGCTTCTTGTTTTTGGCCAACTCCACGATGTAGGTAAAAATCAGTTCTCCTTCACGAGCGGCATCGCAGGCGTTGATTATTTCGTCGATATCCTTGCGATGGATCAATCGCTTCAATTCCATAAATTTGGATTTGGTTTTTGCGATCGGTTTCAGTTGAAAATTGTCCGGAATGATGGGGAGGCTTTTCAGCGTCCATCTCTTCAATTTGCGATCGATGTCCTCGGGCATGAAAAGTTCGACCAGGTGACCCACGGCAGAACTGATGACATAGTGCTCGTTTTCGAACCAATCGCCTTTTTTGGGCACTTTTCCCAGGGCTGAGGCCAAGTCGCGGGCCACACTGGCTTTCTCCGCTATGATGAGTTTTTTCATGGTGGGGAATTTGGTAGGGCTATTCAGTTTCAGGTGTGCTTCCGGTGGCCGCGATGGCCTGGTCCAGACAATCCAGAAACCAGGCTATGGTTTCTTCGGTCTCGTTTCCCATATTGTTGATGCGGAACGTCTTTCCTTTGATTTTTCCATATCCCTGATCCATTTGCACGGCAAAGTTTTGGCGCAGGAACTGGTTCAGGGAGGGCACGTCGACCTGACCGTCGTTGCGGATACAGGTGAGAGAGACGGATTCATATCCGGCTTCCGGAAACAGTTCAAACCCACGGTCTTTGGCCCAACTGCGCACCATGGCGTTGAGATGCCGATGGCGGTCATAGCGAGCCTGAAGGCCTTCTTCCTCGATGCTGCCCAATTGTTGCTTGAGGGCAAAGAGATGAGAGATGGTGGGAGTGCTCGGGGTCATTCCCCGCTGGTGGTTCCTGTTGAATTCATGGAAGTCGAAGTAGTAGCCGCGGTCCTCCAGTTCCGAGGCCCTTTCCAAGGCGCGGCGGCTCACGCAAAAAAGGGCCATTCCCGGGGGCAGGGCCAGCGCTTTTTGCGATCCGGTCAGCATCACGTCAATGCCGAGGGCGTCTTTATCGATGGGCAGCGCGGAAAAGGAACTGACCGCATCGACGACCGAGATGACCTCGGGAAACTTGCCCACCACCTCCATGATCTCCTCCAGAGGGTTCATGGTCCCGGTGGAGGTTTCATTGTGAATGAGGGTGATGGCGTCGTATTTTCCCGTGGCCAATTCGGCCTCCACCCTTTCGGGTTTTACCGCTCTCCCCCAATCGAACCGAAGGGCGGAGGCGTTTTTTCCGCAGCGCTTGCTCACGTCGAACCACTTGTCCGAAAAGGCCCCCGACATACAATTGAGCACTCTTTTCTTCACTACATTCCTCAGGGCGCCTTCCATAATCCCCCAGGCGCTGCTCGTGCTGACGAAAACCGGATCCGTCGTATGGAACAGCTTTTGCAAACCGGGTTGAACCGATCG
>JAABVD010000085.1 GCA_014529615.1 Opitutia bacterium | reverse complement strand
ATCAACACTCTGTCCCTAGCCCCCAGCACCAAGCATCCAGCATCCAGCATCCAGCATCCAGCATCCAGCCCCCAGACCTCAATTCCGTCCGCGTAACAGGATCAAATAAACCAAGTTCATCAAGGAACCGGCGAAAGCGGCAACGTAGGTCCATCCGGCCGCATTCAAGGTGGCGGCCACTCCGGCCGCTTCCTCCCGGGCAATGATTCCCAGTCCCTCCAATTCGCGTTTGGCCCGCCTGGTGGCGTCGAATTCCACTGGTAGGGTGACCAGATGAAACAACGTCAACATGGCGTAAATGATGATCCCCAGATCGATGGCCAACGTCCAGGGAAAATAAAAACTGGGGACGATTCTCCCAATCATGAAACCCCCAATCATGATAAAGGGCAGAAAACGCGCCGCGACGTTGACGGCCGGCGCCATGGTCTGGCGGATGTTCATCATGACGTAACCCACCTTGTGTTGGATGGCATGGCCGGCTTCGTGAGCGGCAACTCCCACCGCAGCCAGACTCGAGCTGCGATAGTTGTGGTCGCTCAGGGCCAATTTTTTGTGGATGGGGTCGTAGTGGTCCGTCAGTTGGCCGGGCACGCGCACAATTTTCACGTCGCGTATACCCGCCTTGCGCATGATGGCGTCGGCCGCCTCGTACCCGGTAATGCCTCCGCGGGACGGAACGCGCGAATACTTGGCATAGGCGGATTTGACTTTCATCTGGGCCCACATGGCAAAGATGAAAGCGGCTGCGAACAACAACAGGCCGGAAGCCCCCGGCAAAATGAAAAAGGAAAATACAGGGGTGATGCTCATAAATTTTTTGGTTTAAGCTGAATTATTGGAAATGAACAAGCAGGCGATGTTCCAATAGAAAATTCAATCTAAAAATGGGAAAGACGGATTCGCTTTCACTGTTGAGCTTCCCTCCGGATGGGCCCGAGTGGAGCGATCCGTTCCCGGGTGGGTTTTAGTCGACTTTCCCACCGGAGCCACGCGACTTGCCACGGCATACTGAGATATGCGGGCTAAGGGACCGGTATCAACCAGGGTAATCCTGTTCACTTACCAAATCCTTTCAGGTGCGTTGGATTGGTGGAAAGATCGCCAACACCACTTTCGAAACATCCAAGATAATCTTTCAATAGATCGTAGGCCGAAGGTTCTTCTTCAATTGCGTTTGGATCATTTTCTTCCAGATTTTGTTTCAGCGCCTCACGGGCTACTTCCGATTTGGATACCCCCAACCTCTTGGCCCGCTTGGCCAACCGCACGGCCAGATCCTCAGGAAGCTTAATGGTAATTGTTTTCATATTTCGAAAGGAATACGGAATGCTGCAGAAAGCAATACCAGTATTTTCAGTTAACCACCGCTGACTCGAATGGCGCCTGGTTAAGCCATTTTCCGAACATATGACTACCTCGGAAAAGGAAGGACTCCGGCTGGCGCCCCGCTACTCGAAAAGGAGACCCCGAGAATGCCGCCGGGTCCTGGGAAATCCCTTTTATCGGGATACTAGCCTGCATTTCTCACAAAATGCAGATTTGCGGGTGATGCTGGGTCGACACCCTGCAAAGACGCAAATCCAACGAAGTCCGCGTCAGCGCCGGTATTCCAGAGCGCAGTAGAAAATTTGTGAGACATGCGGGCTAGGCCGCCCTCCGTCTTTTTCTCCAAACGGCGATCCCCAGGGCGATGCTGCCGAAGAACAAGGCGTAGGTCGACGGTTCCGGAATAGCGCTGATCAGGACATTGTTGAGGCCAAATTGATCCATGCTTCCCGTGCCACCTACACCATCTGAGGACCACTGCAGAAAATAATCGTCCCCAGCCGCCAAGGTTATCCCGGTGATGGTGGTCGTTCTCCTGATGGTCTTCCAGGCCGGGGTACTGTCGGAAGCTTCGGGGGTGGTAAAATTCAAATCGGGGATGGCGGTAAAGGTGTCCTCACTGTCATCCTTATGGGCGAAGTTGAAGGAGTTCGACCTCTCTTGATCATTGAAAACGACGATATCGTAGCTGACAATCAAGCCCTGGAGGTCACCGCCGGTGGTATTGATAAATCTGAGTTGAATTGATCCCGGCGTAAAATCAGCGCCTGTGGCCTGAACCCCCAGGATGTAATCGCCGCTGTTTTCCCCCAACTCGAAACCGTAAATCCCCCCGATTCTTTCCCCGCCGAAAGACGATCCCCTGGCGAAGTCTCCCGAGGTTTCCGATCCGCCAAAATCGAGGTCTCCATCGCTCAGGCCACTGATGGACCAGAAATCGGAATCCAATTGCCCGGCAACCGGATTGGCCTGAAATCCCCCTCCACGATAACTGTCGAAATCTTCCCAAAAAATGGTTTGGGCAGAGACCAGGGGGGAGAAATTCCCCAGGAGAAAGGCCAAAAACATCCATTTCAGGTAGCGCACAATGCCGACAAAAACCTACTTCAGACGTTTTTCCAGCCTAATAATAGTTTTTTTCCCATGGAAAACCAAACCTGGCCCTTCACTATAACCCGGAAGAGCGCAGCTACTGCGACTGCTGGAGCAGCCCCTCCCGCCGCAGATAGGAATCCGGGTCTGGTTCGCGGCCCATGAAATCGATAAAGAGCCGCATGGGATCTTCCGCATTGCCGCGGCTCAGTATTTTGTCTCTGAAGGAGCGCCCCGTCTCCGGGTTGAGTAGGCCTTCCTTTTCGAATCGGGTGAAAGCATCGGCATCGAGCACCTCAGCCCATTTATAGGAATAATAGCCGGCGGCATATCCGGTGGGATTGGAAAAGAGGTGGCTGAAATTGTATAGATTCAACGGCGCTTCGCCCTTCCGGGGAGCCAGGTAGGGAAGAAGGACTTTTTTCAGCTCCGCTTCAAGGTCTTTTCCCCGGAAATCGTTGTAGTTCAGGTGCATTTCCAGATCCATCCTGGCGAAGGCCAACTGACGCATGGCCAGGGATGCGGCATTGAAATTCCGGGCCGCCTTCATCTTGCGGTAGAGTTCATCCGGCAGGGGTTCACCTGTTTCGTAATGGCGGGCAAACAAATCGAGCCCCTTCTTTTCCCAACACCAGTTCTCCATGATCTGGGAAGGCAGTTCTACGAAGTCCCAAGCCACATTGACCCCGTTCATGGATTTGATTTCCACCTCCCCAAGCAGGTGGTGAATAAGGTGGCCGAATTCGTGAAAGAGAGTCAGCACATCGTTGTGAGACAACAGGGCGGGTTTATCCGCTGTCGGCGGGCTCAAATTGCCGTGTATCTGACCCAGGTGGGGTTCCCGTTTCCCGTTGGAACGGTCGCCGGTAAGGGTATAATTCATCCAGGCGCCGCTTCGCTTGGACTCACGAGGAAACCAATCGGTGTAAAAACTCCCCAGGTGGGCCCCCTCTTCATCCAGCAGTTCGAAGACCTTCACCTCCGGGTGCCACACCTCGTATGCGCTATCCGTCTCCCAGGTGGCCGGGTCCTCAAAAAAAACCGCCTCAACCTCCCTGATCGTAACCCCAAACAAGGTTTGGGTAATGGTAAACAAACCGTCCAACACCCTATTCACCGGGAAATAAGGGCGCAGTTTCTCCGCATCAAAATCGAAAGCTGCCTTCCGGAATTTTTCCTCCCAGTAAGCCGCGTCCCAGGGCTTCAATAATTCGGGCTCGATGCCTAGCTTCCCGGCCCGAAATGCCTTCAACTCGGCGTTTTCCCGGTCAAACTGGTTTTTGATCCTGGTATGAAGCGCCTCGACAAAGGCGAGCGCCCCCTCCCCCGTTCCGGCCATGCGCCTTTGCAGAGCGAGATCGGCAAAATGTCCGAAGCCCAGTAATTCCGCTTTCTCCTGACGCAGGGCGAGAATCTCCCCGATCAGGTCGTGGTTATCGTGGGGGTCCCGCGTGGCAATGGCGTTGAAGGCGGTCCAGATTTCCTCCCGCAATGCCTCCTTATCGGCATAACGCAAGACCGGGATCATGGAGGGAGCCTGCAGGGTGAACCTCCACTTTGGCTCCTCCTCGGCGCCCAGGCCTTTGTCTCGCGCGTTTTGCCGGGCTTGCTCACGCGCCAGTTGGGGGAGGCCGCCGAGGTCCTCTTCATTATCGACCACCATCTCCCATGCGTTGATGGCGTCGAGGCAATTCTCCGCATACTTCTGGGTCAGCTCGGCCAGTTTGGCCTCGATTGCCTCTATCCGCTTTCTCCCATCGGGCGGCAGATCAGCTCCCCTGTTTTTGAAGGCGGCCACGGTCTCCTCCAAATAACGTTTGCGTATCCCTGTCAGGGCTTGGCCCTCCTCCGTCCCGGCATAAGCCTTGATCCGTTTCCACAAGCCCTGATTGAGTGGAATACGGGCATGAAAGCCGCTTACCCGGGGCAGCATCCCGTTGTAAGCCCGCCGCAGCTTTTTGCTATCGCGCACGCTGTTGAGATGCTCCACTTTCCCCCAGGCCAAGTTGAGCTTCTCAACCGCTTTTTCCAGTGCGAGCATGGTATTTTGGAAAGTCGGTTTTGCCGGAACATGCCCGGCCAGAGCATCGATGTTGGCCTGGGCCAACTCCAGGGCCTGGGCAATGTCCGGCTCAACCCGCTCCGGGGTCAACCGACTCCAACGCACCCGGAAGGCCTCTTCTAAAAATGGATGATCCATGCCGCGACTTTAGAATTCTCGGGGTAGATATAAAGGAAGAAGGGAAAATTCCCTACTTTCCCATCATCTGTGGTTTCCTGGTTAACTCCTTATCCCCGCACCGGCTCTGCGGGCATCTCCCTGGTATCGAAGGACAGCTTTATTCTGTTCCTGCTGAACGGAATGGGTACCTCCGAAGAACAGTCCGTTTTGCCGCCAGGGCAAGAGCCTTTCAAACCTGGACTCGAGATGCGCCATGGAAGGCGCCGGGAAACCGGGCTCCACGTTCACGGTGCCGTGTTCGAAGTGCACCCTGGGCGCTTCCACCGCAGTGGCCAGGCCCATGTCGAAATCGATCAGGTTGGAAATCACTTGCAGGACGGCGGTTCGTATGCGGTTGGATCCGCCGGAACCGGTGACATAAAGGGAGCCCCCGTCTTCCACAAAGGTGGGGGCCATCATGGAGGCGATGCGCCGGTTGGGACTCCACAAGTGAAAGCCGTTGGGGTTCAGGTCTTCTTCCCCCAGCATATTGTTCATGGTAAATCCATAATCTCCCAGCACGAACCCGGATCCCGATCCATTGCTGACGCTCATTGCGGCGGCATTTCCTCGGGTATCGAGGACACTAACATGGGTAGTGCCCCGAGCCCGGAGGGGATGCTTTTGCAGGGTATCCCGGAGGGCGGCCTGAAGGTTTGAGCGCACGGAGTTTTCCGGCTCCATTTCCCCGCTGGTTGTAGAAGCGTCATGCAACCCCCGTTTTTTCCGGTTTAGAATGTTCTGTACCCGCACCAGAATTTCCAGGTGAAGGGGACTGCCGAACCTGTAATCGGCCAGGGGGTAATCTTTAAGGAGTTCGAGAGCCAAGCCGATCAGGATACCCCCTATCGAGGGCGCCGGATTTGTCCAGATGGCGCCGCTACGGTACCTGAGCTTGAGGGGTTTGCGCAACCGGACCCGGTAGCTGGCAAAGTCCTCCCGGGTCAAGTGCCCACCTCGTTCCCGACAGGAGCGGGCCATTTCCCGGGCGATTTCCCCTTCCGTGACCAACCGCGGGTCCCCGGCCACACCGAGAAAGAAATCAGCCATTTTTTCCGGCAAAAAGCGCTGACCCGCCCGGAGGGGTTGATGGGGCCGATGGGGATTGCCAAATAACTTTCTCCCCGCTTCCGACCGCAGGTAAATGGCCGATACCACTTCCATGAGGTGTTGGCAAAAGGGGGTTACGACCACGCCCTCCCGGGCCAGTTTTACGGCGGGTTCTACAACCGCTTGAAGCGGTAACCGTCCCAAATCATGCTGGAACCTTATCACACCGGGAACGGCCCCCGGTGTGGCCCAAGAACCGGCGCCCAGATGGAATTCCTGCACGGAATCGCCAAAGTCGGCCAGGACCGGATAGAACGCGCACTCCCGCCTTTTTCGCAAAGGGGTCTGGTTGAAAAAGTCGTAGACCACATCCCCTTTTGGGGTCCGGGCCAGCAGAAAACCACCTCCAGCCGGGGAGCAGAAGATGGGCTCGGCCACGCAGGCCGCGAAAAATCCTGCGGCGGCGGCATCGAAAGCATTACCGCCGGACTCCAACATCCGGATAGCGGCGCGAGCGGTTTCCCGGTGGCCGGCTGCCACCACTCCGTGCCGGACAATTTCCTGGGCTTCCTGCATGACTTGGAGGGCAATATTCAGTCAGGACAACAGTGAGCCGAGGCTCGGGGGTCAAGCGTGCATGTCACATTGTCAGTCGGCCTGAAAGCTCCATAATTATATGTTAAACAACAATTTATTGCTTAAAATACCTCTTAAACCTGACAAGTTGATTGTGCAATTCCGCTTAAAATCTTGTCAAACCCATGAAACCAAAACCGGCCCCTGATTTAATCCAAGCCGGCTTTTTGTCAGGAAAAATAATTTGACTCCCGCCAAGAGCGTAAAGAAACGCTGGAGGAATAACGGAGGGAAGACATTCCTGTCCGCCAATAATCTTAAATCCTGATCCTGATCGTGACTCTCGCGAAGCAACGCAAAGAAACGCCTGAAGTAGACCTTCGCGATCTTGGCGAGAGCTAGTCCGGAGGATCTTTCAGTCAAGCGGCTCGATACTGATTTTGTCAGGGTCAACCCGTTAAGTGGTTTTAGACCGAATGCTGCTTAGAAAAAGGGGGAACTTCGAAGCCGACCAAAAACAGTCTTGGAATGGGCCTGAAGTCGACCAATGGTTAAACCATGGTATCGGAACAACTCGAACCTCGTCTGGACCTGCTCCGCGAAGAGTACATCTTGGTGCAGGCCTGGAAGAAGACCGCCCCCTACATCCGCTACTATAATTGGTACTCTGACACGCTAGCCATCGACCATGTCGCCGTAAACCTGCAGACCTTTATCGGTAAGCTCCGGGAGCGTTTGCAGTCCGCCGAGAAATGGAAAAACGATCCCCTGCGGCTCGTTCCAGCCCCCAAGAGTCAAGGTTGGAGAGTGAAGAAAGGGAAAGATGGGAAAGAAGACTCCTGGGAGCCCATTGGGGGGCCGTCCTCAGCAATGCTGCGGCCGCTCGCCCACGTCGGATTGGAAGACCAAGTGGTGGCGACGGCGGTGATGCTATGCCTCGCCGACCGGGTAGAAACCCTCCAAGGGGATCCGCGGCAACCGATAGATAATCAAGAGTCGAGAAGGGAGGTGGTTTCCTACGGCAACCGCCTGTTTTGCGACGCTATGGATGGAAAACTTTGCCATCGGTGGGGGTCCGCAAAGCTCTACCGAGCATATTTTCAGGACTACCGAATGTTTCTAACCCGCCCGAAAGTCACGGCCGAGTCGATTTCGGATCAGGATGGAAAGCATGTCTACGTCGTCCATGCAGACCTCAGGCAGTTTTACGACCGGGTGCGGCCGGATTTGCTTTCTGAAGCTATCAACCGTGTTTGCAGTGACGACGATGACCCAGCGTTTTTCTCTCTTGCGTCGTCCCTGCTCGATTGGGGCTGGGATACCCGTGATGCGAGAACCGTTGGGATGTACGCCAAGCAGGCAGAAATTGAGGACTTCTCACGTGTGGCCTTGCCACAGGGCCTCGTCGCTTCCGGATTCTTCGCCAACGTCGTGTTGCTGCCATTTGATGAGGCGATGCGGGCAGCGATCGGCTCCGAACTCGACTCAGGGTTACTGCTGGCGGACGCCTGCCGTTACGTCGATGACCTGCGTGTTGTGATTGTGATCGATTCGCACTCGGATTGGTCTTCGCAAGATATTGAGGAAATCGTCACCAAATGGTTAAGCCAGATTCTGAATGACCATGGGAAGGGGTTGGCGCTGTCTCCGGGGAAAACCAGGATTGCCGCGATAGGAGGCGACGAAAGACCGCTTGTGCGTCATAGTGTGAAGATGAACCGCATCCAGTCGGCGGTGTCCGGGGGTTTTGACGCACTCGGTGGCGAAGAGATTCTCGATGCGATCCAAGGCCTGATGCGGGCTCAGGAAGCTTTGAGTGTGGACGATGAAAATGGCTGGAGGTTTTCACCGGTAGCGGATGTGCGCGACGATACGGTGGCCAGGTTCGGGGCCGCCCGATTTCGCATCACTTACCGTTCCATAAGGCCACTGCTCGAAAACGATACCCCGCAGAAGCTTAAGCCCGGAACCGGGGATCCTGAGTCGGCCAAGCGCTTGCGCGTGACGCGTACGCGCCGTGAGCTGGACGAGGATGCCCGAGCGTTTGCATTGGGTCTGGTCGGACGTTGGATAGCCGACCCGGCCAACATCCGCCTGCTCCGGATTGGGCTCGATCTCTGGCCAGGTGTGGAGCTGTTGCGCGAAGTCCTCTCTCTGCTCCGACCGTTCACAGAAAAAGGGGGACGTCGAAAGGAGCCGAGGCGAGTCGCCTGGTACTGCCTTTCCGAAGTCCTGCGGGCTGGAGCCACGGAGACGGGTCTCGTGCCGGATGCCGAATCACTCCCCTCGGAAATCGATCTTGGGGCCTACCGCGAGGAGCTATTGAAGGAGGCTACTCGTTTGGTAATGTTGCCTGGTCCGACGATTCCCTGGTACCTTCGGCAGCAGGCCCTACTTTTCCTCGCCGCCTGCGATCCCGACCGAGCCCCCTTCGCGCGCGCTGGAAGGGGAGAGGAGACGAGCCATTATCGGGAGCTCATTTTATTCCTATGTGGTCAGGAACTCCCTCTGCGAAGCGCGGATTTCGCGACTCTCGCTGTCGTCGCCCGGCGAGCGTTTGTGGATCGGGAGCGGGCTGTCAAGCTGACGCTGCCCGGCCTCAATCCCTCGCGAAAACGGCAGATCGCGCGAAGAGACCCTTCCTTTTTACTCGAGGTTCTCAAGGCCGAATCTCAGGTCCGGTTCTTTGACGACCTTCCGGCGCGAATGCGTGACGATCTGTGCAGGACGGCTGAGAATCCGGACAGAGACATTGAAACCTTGGCCGATGTGGTTTTGGGCGATCATCCGACCGGCCCACTCCGTAACGAACTTTCCCTCCTACGTTTCGCGAAGGCGTTTCTCGATCAGTTGGTAGAACAGAAATCTCCACCTGAAGTGATCACCCCGGTCCAGGTGGGACTGAAGCTCAAAGAGGATGGCGGGATTGCCGACATTGAGGATTTGCGTATCTTGACGAGCCGGGCCAATCCGTCGGGCTCCTTCTACGAAGTCCCCTCATGGTGTGGCCTCGGCGGGTATTGGCGCTTTCAACTCGGATTCCTATTGCGGTTCATCTTGTCCGGGCAACCTGATTTTACTCGTTTCGTCCGCAAGGCAAATTGGAAAGAGATCGCGTCTACCTATCGCCCTGCCGAGAGCAACTGGTACCAACGACTCTACGGCCTTTACAGCGAGCAGCAGGCCTTCGGAGACGACTGGCTTCCGATCACGGACTGGGTAGAAGGGTTTCTCCTGGCTCTCCTTCGTTGGCCGGGGTGCCGGTCGCCGAGCGAATTTGGTTGGGTCGAGCGGGGAATCCTCGTGGCCAGGACGCAGATTAACGAAAGGATTGCCTATCTCGAGCAACGCCGCGGCCGCGCCACGGGGGCGCTGATCCTTCCGCTGCGGGCCAAACGTCAAACGGCATTGGATTCCCCAAGGCCTCTACGGGCCTGCGTGGTTCAGACATTAGTCCCGGGGACTGAGGACTTTAACAATTTTGGGCTGACCCTTGATAGCGTTGCAATAAGAGGGAAACACCGCAAACACCTTTCAGCGGCGCTGGCAGCAGTGGAGCGCATGCTGGAGCTGCGAAAGACGCAGAAGGAAAGCGCAGCTTTACTCGACTGGCTGATTCTGCCCGAACTCGCCATTCATCCAAAGGATGTTTCTACTCATTTGATCCCATTTGCGCGAGCTCACAAAACGATGATCCTGGCCGGGCTGACCTACGAAGAGATTACCGGAGTGGTCCGAGGCCTATGGGCTACAGATCAGAACTCGCCGTCAAGGGAAAGCGCATCTGGCGCCGAGTGAGCAATCGCTCAACGCTGGCGGAGCTAACGTTCTTCAAGGATTCCGGCCTTGCCAATGGTTGATCGGGTATCCTTGGTCGAGGGAGGACGACGCCGAGCCCGTCTGGCTCTCAGCAGCGGTGTGCTACGACGCGACGGACCTCGGTTTGGCTGCAGACCTGAAAAATCGGTCGGATGTCTTCGCGATACCAGCCTTCAACAAGGACGTGAAGACTATTGACCAGATGGCGTTGGCGCTGCACTATCACATGTATCAGCTCGTAGTCGTCGCTAACAACGGACAGTACGGTGGGAGCAACGCCTACTGGCCTCAAAAAAAAGACCACAAAAGACAGGTTTTCCACATCCACGGACAGCCGCAAGCTTCCATCGCCTTCCTTGAAATAAAGGATATCGAAGCCTATCTTGATCGGCGCAACCTCGCTGGGAAGAAGGCAGATAACTGGAAGCATCCTCCAGCAGGTTGAGCACAGCAGAGATGGAGGATTCGTCCTGGCAAGCATATCCGCCGAATGCTCATGGGAAATCAACCACAGAGGGAGAGGTAATCGCAGAGGCAGGCAAACGGAGGGCGGGTTTTCCCTGTCTGCATGCCTGCCACTTAATAATTGAGGTAATGGCGGACAGGAAAGTCCGCCCTCCGTTTGCCCATCACCAACCTGGCTTAAGGACTCGGAAAAGGCAATTTTATGGCTTCTCTGCTTTTTACAGTTATTGAAACTTACCGATCCCTGGCGTCTTTGCCAGCACTCGGTCTTCGTTCTCTCGCTACGAATTTTGTGAGACATGCGGGTTAAGAAACAACCATTTCGGTTTGGGGCGGGGCAATTTGAGCACCCCCACTGGAGAAACGGGTTATTTGAGCCTGAAGGTATTCCACGATGAGGAGAGGGGAATGAAGGTGGCAAAGGTCCGAAACGGATTCGCGGTCGATTCCGCCCTGGCCAACCTGAAGGACTCTTCCCTGGATATCGACATCCTGCCGCCCAATGCGGAATCGGCCGAAACGCGGGTAAGGTTGAATATCAAAGGTTACTTGGACACCCGGCTGGTCAAGGCCCCGGTCGACGTGGTGCAGTATTACGAACTGCCCATGGTCAATTTCGACAGCACCATGCACGCGGTAAAAGGCTGGCTGCCCCGGGTAAAGCAAATCCCCTGATTCCTCCCTTCCTCCCTCTCCTGCAGTTCACTGAGTCAGTGTGACTCATTAAAGCGCCCTTTCGATGGATTGCCTGATACTGGGCCATAATGGCACAATTAGGGCGTTGGCTGTTTTTCTTTAAGCCATTGGTTTGCAAAAGTTTAAGTGATTCAATCTCCTTGGCATAAAATCGGCATAAAGAAGGGAAAACCCATAACCTTAACCAAGGACTCAATCATGAAATTAGTAAAATATCGCAATCCAATGAGGAAATTCGATCTCAGGAGTGATTTTGATCGCTTCTTCGATCTCTCCCCCCCTTCCTTTTCCCGGTTCGGTTCAATTTTTGACTGGGGAACGCAGTCTGAACAGCCGGCCCTGGATTTGTATGTGGACGAAAGCAACTATTATATTCAGGCCGAAATTCCCGGGTATGACCGGAAGGAAATTGAGGTGCAGCTGGAACGGGATCGACTCGTTTTGAAGGGATCCCGAAAGTCAACCAAAGCCGGTGTGGAATCGGAGGCAACCTTCCACCGTTCGGTTACCTTGTCGGAAAATGTAAAGGCCAACGCCATTGGGGCCCGTTACAAGAACGGTATTCTGACCGTAACGGTTCCCAAAACGGAAGCAGAGAAGGCACGCCGGATCGATATCAAAAACTAACCCCTGATTGGAGGAATTGAAAATGAACGAACTAGCCAACCAACCCCTCAAATCCGAGAAGAATAACTCCCAGGGTTATTACCGCCCGCACTATCAAATCGAAGAGCGGGAAGACGAGACGGTCGTATGGGTGGAACTCCCCGGAGTAGCCAAGGACGACCTCAACCTCACCTTGGAAAAGCGGGACCTGATTCTGGTCGCGGAAGCGTCCAACCATCGGCCTGAATCCTGGAAGGTCTTGCACCGCGAATCTGTAGACCGGACTTACCGACTACGTCTGCATCTGGGCAACTACCTCGATTGCGAGGCCATCAAAGCGGATATGCAAAATGGCGTGCTCGCATTGACCTTGCCCAAGGCGGAAGCAGTAAAACCTCGGAAAATCAAGATTTCCTAGTCTTTTTTGGGGCATTCGAAGGGGGCTGAGGTAGATTTTTGGCAAGGATGCTAAAAGTCTACCTCAGCCCCCTTCTTGCAACGAGACAGGGTGGAGGAAAATAAAATTTGAAGAGAGGCAACCATTTGTGGGAAATAAATGGGATGTGGCGTTTGTCCCACTCCTATCCCATGAAATTGATTTCGCCATTATTTTTTACCTGTGCTTTTATCCTGACGGTTGCCCCATTCGGGCTTCAATCGGAAGCGGTTAGAACAAATCACACCGTCTTGGAGTTGGTTTCCGAGCGGACCGGCCTGGTTCCGGGGAAGACCAATTCGGTGGCGATTCGTTTTGAGTTGGAGGAGGGTTGGCACACCTACTGGGCCAATCCGGGTGATACGGGCCTTCCCACGGAGATTACTTGGGAGTTACCCCCGGGGATCGAAGCGGGCGGCCTGCAATGGCCTGCACCCCATTGGATCGAATATTTC
Organism: Opitutia bacterium; assembly: GCA_014529615.1. GTDB lineage: Bacteria > Verrucomicrobiota > Verrucomicrobiia > Opitutales > UBA2995 > JAABVD01. The sequence continues at coordinate 5,858 of JAABVD010000085.1, read as the reverse complement.
GATTTGGTATCCTACGGCTACGAGGAGGAGGTCCTGTTGCTGGTCGACCTCGAAGTGGACGAATCATTGACCATGGGGCAATCGGTTGATCTGGCGGCTGAGGTCAACTTTCTCGTCTGCAAGGAGGCCTGCATACCTGGCTCTGCCAAATTGAAATTGACCTTACCGGTGGCGCAGACCCCGCCGCCTTCCCACTGGAAGAGCGCCTTTGAGGCAACCCGAAGCCAGCTTCCCCGAACACTGCCCAACTACCGGATGGGGGTGGTGGACAATGGGCAGTCATTTGCTCTGACGGTGATTGCCCCGGAGGGAATTCGCTTGGAGGGCCGCAAAATTACTTTTTTTTCCTTGGACGGCCAGGTAGCGGCTTCCGAACCCCGAACTTCCCTGGCTGAGGGCCGGATTCTCACCCAGGTCCTACCCAAGAGGGCAATGGAACCCGAGTCGGACCGGAACAGGTTCAGGGGGATCCTGGTATCCGACGTGCCTTGGGATTCCCAAGGCCGATACCCTTCCCTGACGGTTGATGCCCCGTTTTCGGATGACCTCACCGTATCGGGTTGGGTTGCCGGAATTAAGGGAAACGCAACGGTTGATCCGGGTGGCCCCACCGTTGCGGCCGGGGGGTCGGCTATTGGATTTTCCACTACCCTCTGGTTTGCTTTTGTAGGGGGAATGCTTCTCAACCTCATGCCCTGTGTGTTTCCGGTGTTGTCGATCAAGGTTTTGGGGTTTGTCCAACAGGCCGGGGAGGAGGCCTCAAAAGTCAAACGTCACGGGCTTGTATTTACCCTTGGGGTGCTCCTTTCGTTTTGGTTGCTGGCCGGGTTGATGTTGATTTTAAGGGCCGCCGGGGTAGAATTTGGTTGGGGATTTCAACTGCAGACCCCGGGGTTTGTAGCTGTATTGGCCAGTGTGCTCTTCTTGTTTGGCCTCAATTTATCCGGTGTTTTTGAGGTTGGAGAATCCCTCACCGGCGCCGGGGCCCAGCTCCAGGCCAAGTCCGGCTATTCCGGCTCTTTCTTTTCCGGGGTGCTGGCCACGGTCGTGGCCACGCCCTGCACGGCTCCTCTAATGGGAACCGCCTTGGGCGCGGTAATCGTTTTGCCGGCTTACCAATCGATGCTCGTGTTCACGGCCCTGGCCCTGGGAATGGCCTTCCCCTATCTCCTCCTCTCCTTTTTTCCGGCCTTTTTAAAGTATCTTCCCCGACCCGGCGCGTGGATGGAATCCTTCAAAAAGGGATTGGCCTTTTTGCTCTACGCCTCGGTTGTCTGGCTGGCCTGGGTCTTCGGAAATCAGGTTGGGGTAAACGGAATGGCCGGGTTGCTGCTCGGTCTTTTAATCATGGGTGCGGCCGCCTGGATCTGGGGCAGTTGGGGAGCTTTCCACCGGCCGAAAACCTCCCGCCTTTGGGCCTCATGCATGGCTTTGCTCTTTCTCGTGGCCAGCGGTTACCTGCAATACCTGTCCACTCAGTTCGCCGCGGATGAGGTAGAAGTGGTAGCGAAGGATGCATCCGGAATTGCCTGGGGCAATTATTCCCCTGCCACGGTGGATGGCGCCCTGAAGGAGGGCAAGACGGTATTCGTGGATTTCACTGCCACCTGGTGTCTGACTTGCCAGGTAAACAAGAAAGTCGCGTTCAGCAACGATGAGGTCATTCGATTCTTTGAAGAGAATGCCATACTCCCTCTCAAGGGGGATTGGACAAAGAGCGATCCGGTCATTACGAGGGAGTTGCAAAAATTTGGCCGCAACGGAGTCCCGACCAACATCATATACTGGCCGGATGGAACGACCCGATTATTGCCGGAGGTGCTCACCCCGGGAATCGTCCTGGATGCGTTTAACAAGGACGCCTGAGCCGGGCAAACTCTATACTTCAATCTTTTTGTGTTTCTTGTAGTCCATGTATTGACCGATGACCTGCCGGAGGGGGGCGGGCTCGACCCCGCTTTTCCGGTTTTGCCGGGCAATTTCGGATGCCAGGTCCCATTGTCGGAATAAAATGCGGTAAGCCTCGTACAAACTATTTCGAGGATCGTAGATACTGGTAGCTTCGGAAGTAATTCCATTGAGCTCGATGACGCGAATACCTTCTCCGCGCTGAAGGTGTTGAACCGAGGGAACCCTCACGTCGTATCGTCCGAAGTAGAAGCCGGGGTAGGCTTGGGAGATCCGATCGATGGCAGCGGTTAGTTCCGGAGTCGTCAACCGGGTTCCATCGAGGAAGAGGCAGCCCCGGGAGTGGGTGCCGATTTCCGCCAGCACCAGGCAGGTTTTTGGGGGCAGGACGTCGAATAATTTGCCGGCGTGCTTTTTTATGAAGAACGGGGCCATGGCCACCGCGCGGGGGTCGTCCAGGATGAGTTGTTCCACTGTTTTTTCTCCATCTCCGCTCACAGCGATGAATCGTTTGTCCGTAATGGAATAGATATGCCCGGTCTCGTCCTCGGGAAAGCGGTAGTAAAAAATTCCGTACTCCAGCCCCTCGACGTATTCCTGGACGATGATGTCGTCCCGGCTTTTTTTGAAATATGCTTTGGCGTCCTGCTCTGTTTTTGTGACCACTACGCCCAGGCCGCGCTCTCCCACATCCGGTTTCAGGATCACGGGATATTTAAATTCACTACGCTTCTGGAGGTCTTTGAATTGTCGGAATTTCTCCCGGCGATCAAGTTCTTTGGGTAGCAGGGCGAAGGGGGCGACGGAGGATTGAAGGGCCTGCAGGATACGGTGTTTGGATTCGAGCACCAGTCCGCTCAGGGGCATTCCCGGATTGGTGGCGGTGAACCACACCGGATTGCGGTGTTTCAATGCCAGCCAAATGACGTAGAGCACTACCGGGGGGTAAAATTTCCACAACGGCCAGAATTCCCAGTGGGAAAACCGGATCCATTTGCCCAGGAGCAGGCGTCGTCCCCTGTGACTGAAGAGGGGAACCATGAACTTGATTACGAAAAAGAGGGAGAGGATGACTCCGATCAATCCCAATAATGCGTAATCCTGGTAAATCTCGAACCAAGCCAGCATCTGCCCCCCAAGCCAGGCGCTCAATCCCACCAGAAGCGGGGTCCAGACAGTGGCGGCCAACAGGAAGAAAAAGGAAAACCTCAGGATGCCCACACCGAGGAGCCCGGCAGTAAAATAGGTGGGCAAACGCGTGCCTGGGAAAAACCGCGTCAGGAAGATGAGCAGCATGCCTCGCCGTTCGAACCACTGGGCGCTACGGGTCAAATCAGCCTCCGAAATTACCCAGCGCAGGGGCGCTTTTTGCGCCCCTTTCCGGCCCAAAAGCCTACCGGCAAGGTAGAGGAGGATATCCCCGATGAAAATACCGATGAGGCAGGCCAAGGTGGCCGGGATAAACCCGATAACCCCCTTGGCCGCCAGCAAACCAGCTCCGATGCAGGTGAGGTCCTCCGAAACGAGGGTAGCCAGGGCCAGCAACAACACCAGCACGGTAAAGCCGATGCCAAGGGCCCGGATTTTTTCGAAACTGAACGGGGCCAGGGAAGCAGCAATGCGTTCGGGAGTGGCTTGGCTTTTTTTGGGAGCCTCGCCCCTTTCGGCCCGTGTGACAAAGTCGATGATAGGCGGGGCCGTTATATCGGGCCGGGTTATGATGAACAAATGCCCCTCCTCCAGGAGTTGCAGTTCGCTATGGGGAACAATGCGGTGGTGTTCCTGCGCCGTTTGCACCGGAACCAGATTATCGTCTTCGGCGTGGAGAATGAGAGTAGGGATTTCGATGGCCATGAGGCGCTCCCGCAAAGGCCGTTGGTCGGTGTCGAAGAAATTGCGGGCGTAGGGAACATTGAGGAGGGTGTTGTCCATCCAGCCGAAGTGGGGAATGCATTCCTGCAGGAACCAAAGTGCTCCCAGTTGCAAGGCATGAATGGCATGATTGATGGTATAGTTTCCCAGCAACTCCAGTTCCTGCACCCCTATGGATGAAATTAGAAGGAGGGACTTCAATTTGCCCGGGAAGGCATGGGCATATTCCAAAGCGACCCCTCCCCCCATGCTGTAACCCGCGAGATGGCATTTTTCGACGCCGAGGTGGCGCAATAATTGGTCGAGATAATAAGCGTGGGCCAGGATAGAGTGATCCTCGACGCGCAAGGTCGAACCTCCAAAGCCGGGAAGGTCCGGAATGATGAGACGGAAGTTGCCCTGCAAGGCACGGGCCGTGGACAGAAGAGAGGCCGAAGCCATTGGACTGCCGTGCAGGAGAACGAGGACGGGCGCATCGGGGCTTTCCGGGGGGACCCAATCCAGGTAAGCCATGGAGATGTAGCCACCGGTAGGCATGGTTCCACGCATTTCCTCAACCTGGAGGAAGGCTTGCCCCTCGATATAAGGCGCCTTTCCGGGCTGTCCCCACCGCACCATGTGACTGGCCAGCAATACCAACAGGTAAGTCAGCAACAACCCCTTGCCTGAGATGAGCCAATGTTTGGGAAATGCGCCCATCACGGGGCTTTTCTGGGAATGGAGACGGACACCGGATCGCTTAATTGGGGAAAATCACCCCTTCTGTCTCGGTAAGTAAACCGTGTCTCTTTCCTCGACACGGAAATTTGGCTGAGGCTGACGGTGCGGGCGTCCGGTCGGGTCATCAGCGGAGAAAATGCGCTCCGGTCCGGATCGTGACTCTGGTGGAATTGGACCAGGCGTTCCGGCGCACATTCGAGGCTTGGAATTTGCCTTCGAAAATTGGCTCTGCGCTCGGCTACGACCGCATCGGGTTGGAAAGCGGAGGTGGTGAGGGGAAGCTGGGAAAATCCGGGTTGGGAAATGCGGGGCCTTTTTCCGGTCCATCTGATGAGCACGGTGCGACATGCCGGATCGATACCCAAAAACAGAAAAGGGGGGAATGGAGACAGATCGACCGAGGTAAAGAAATTTTCTACCTCATCCAGAATACGGAAAGTGCGGCAGTCCAATGGGAGGCGCCCCCGCGAGAGCGGGGCTGTGGGGCGATACCGCCCCTGGGTTTCATAATAATTCAACAGACCCAGGGTGAGGCCGTGGGAATTAGCCAGAAGCCAGGTCCCTCCCCCATCGGGGTCCCTTGGGCAAACGTAGGCCACAGAATCGCCGACATGAGGTTGGGGGGGGAGCCCTTCGCTACGCCCTTTGCTTTCGTCCCGGTTGAAAAAAAGTGTGTAGCCTTCCGATTGTTGGCACCAGCTTACCGTGCACATTGGGGATGGCGGGCATTTCGAAAGCGAAGCGTGGAAGGGGCCACTCCAAAATTTTCCGGCAGGTTCGATCCATCCTCAGAGCACAAAGTCGCGATAAAGGCATAATGGTGGATGGTATGGCTTATGAGGAATTGCAATTCGCGTCTCAGGCTGGACCTGCTCCAATGTCCGGTCTCAGGATGGCTGGCTCCGCTATCCATTTTTATTTTCAAGGAACGGTCGAGGTCTTCCCCCCGCAGGGTGCCGAAGAATTCCGTCAGTTCCAACATTTTGCGGGCGGCGTATTCCGGTTCTGTTTCCAGGAATTCTTCCCTGGAACGGGCATCATAATCGATTTTGCCTGACTTTACCCCGGCCTGAAAACAGAGAAAATGATCGAGGTTGTGCCGGAAATGTCCACCGATGGTGGAATGATAACAATTGGAATGGGGCTTCACATATTGTTCCGGCGCCAAGGAGCCCAGCAATTGGATGCCTTGATTCAAGCAGGCGATGGTGTCATGCAAGATGAGTTCCATGTTGCGGGTGTTCGAAATCGGGGTTCACGTTTCGAGTCGGAGCATCATTTGGCGCAAACGGAGAGGAAGGGGTCAATTCTTAAATCCGGGTCCTCCCTCTACGAGATCATAAATCCTGTCAAACCGT
>JAABVD010000084.1:20318-21724 GCA_014529615.1 Opitutia bacterium | reverse complement strand
CGGGATCCTTTATGCTCAACGTTCTCGAACTTCCCGCCCCTCGGCGCACACCTCCAAAGGCATTGGAGGAGGATCGGACCATGATGAGATTCGTCCCCAAGGTCTTGATGCGGTCTTCGATATTCTTTTGCGCCCCGTCGCCAATGGCCCTCATTACGATGACCGCCCCCACTCCTATGACGATCCCCAACATGGTCAACAGACTGCGCAACCGGTTTTTCAGAAGACTGCTTCGGGCGACATCGACAAGTTTTAAAATTTTCATAGATCTGTCAGGAGTCCCGGATGATGAGGCCATCGCTCATTTGAACGCGGCGGTTGGTATATCGGGCGATTTCCAGCTCGTGTGTTACCAGGACAATGGTTATACCTTGATCGTTCAGGTCCAGAAAAAGACCCATCAGATCCCGGGAGGTGCCCGAATCGAGGTTTCCGGTCGGTTCGTCGGCCAGGATGAGGGATGGATCGTTTACCAGGGCTCGGGCAATGGCCACACGTTGTTGTTGCCCGCCGGAAAGTTGTTGCGTCTGGTGATGGGAGCGATCGGCCAGACCGACCCGGTCCAGGCACTCGGCCGCCTTTATTTTGGGTTTTACGGTGGATTTCCGGCGCTGGTAAACCAGGGGCAATTCCACGTTTTCCAAGGCTGTAGTGCGGGGAAGCAGATTGAATCCCTGAAAAACGAATCCGATTTTTTCATTGCGGATATCGGCCAGTTCATTGCGGGACAGCTTGCTGACCGCCACACCGTCCAATCGGTATGCCCCTGAGGTAGGTTGATCAAGACAACCGAGGATATTCATAAAAGTGGATTTTCCCGAACCTTTTACCCCACGCAAAGCATGGACCGGTTGGGCCAATTCATAGGTTTTTGTCAGATCAAAGGTCTGGATGACTTTGTCCATTGGGGGAAGGAATCCGGATTAGCCCACATGTCTCACAAAATTCGTAGCGAGCGAACGGATACCGAGCGCTGACGGGGGTTTCGTGCAGATTTGCGGGTGAAGCTGGGTCGACACCCCGCAAACACGCAAATCCAACGAAGTCCTCGTCAGAGCCGGTATTCCGGAGCGGAGTAGAAAATTTGTGAGACATGCGGGTTAGAATCCAAGGCGTCCCAGTCCCCCTCTGCCTCGTCCTCTATCGCCACCGGGTCCACCCCGGGGAGGACTGGTGTCCTGAGTCAGGGAGGGGGAGAGGACCTGTGAGATAATTTCCTGTCCAAGGGGCAATTCTTCGTCACGAAGGGGCATTATCTCGGTGGTAATGCCGTCACTCACTCCGGTCCTTACGGGGAGGAGTTGCAGTTGTCCGCCTTCGTCCTTGTACCATAGGGTGGCCATGTTGCGGGGGCCGCCACGGCCTCCCAAACCTCCAACTCCTCCGGATTGAAGGCCTCTGCCCGC
>JAABVD010000084.1:0-20249 GCA_014529615.1 Opitutia bacterium | reverse complement strand
GGGCTCCTTCCGTCACCGGCGCCTTGACGACGCTGCCTCATTTGTTCGCGTCGTTCCTGCATGAAGGCCAACATTTCCTCGTTCATTTTCAGGTTCAGGGCGGAGGCCGGAACAGCAAGGGCGTCTTTCACTTCGTCGACGATAAAATCCAGGGTTGCGGTCATGCCGGGCAAGAGCAGGTTGCGGGGATTTTCCGTTTCAACGACCACGGTGTAGTTCACCACGTTCTGAATTACGGTCGGTTGCAAACGGATTTCCTCTACTCTTCCCACAAAATCGAGGTCGGGATAGGCCGCCACGGTGAACCGGGCCTCCTGATCTTTTTTTATCTGGCCGATGTCGCTCTCGTCCACATTGGCCAGAATCTCCATGAGGGCCAGATCTTCGGCGATAATGAACAGCCTGGGGGTATTGAAACTTGCCGCCACAGTCTGCCCGCGCTCAACATTGCGGTTGATTATCACACCGCTTATGGGGGCTCTGATTTCGGCGAAGGCGCGGTTTCGTCTTACCCGTTCCAGGGAAGCTTCCGCGCTCAGTACGTTGGCTTGGGCAGTTTGCTTGGCGATTTCATAGGGCAAAAAATCGTTTCCCGATAGAAACCCTTTTTCGTGCAAGGGTTTAAAACGCTCGTATTCGATCTGAGCCCGTTTGAAGGTGGCTTTGTGGCGGAGAAGGTCGGCCTCTGAGCTTTTGACCTGCGCGTCGAGTACGGAAGTATCGATAAGGGCAACCAACTCACCCGCTTCCACCGGATGATTAAAGTCTTTGTAGACTTCTTCGATAGTGCCGGACACCTGGGTGCCGACTTCCACCAACTCCCGGGCGCTCAAAGTTCCCGTGGCCGAAACCATATTCAATATGTCTTTTCGCTCGATCTCGGCAAAATTGTATTGAGGGCCGGTCGCGGAAGTTTCTTCTGCGGCCATGAAATGGTTGTAGCCCCACCAGCCCAACCCGGCCAACAGGAGGAAGAGAATCGTCAATTTTGCTTTCACTATTTTTTACTCCAATTCGGGAATGCTCGTTTCCAATTGTGAGAGAAGGAAATATTCAATGGTTCCATCCTGGAAGGCGATGTCCATACGGCTGGTGAACAGGTCAAACCAGGCTTCTTCTACCGCAACTGCGGCGTCGAGCCGGGTAGAGCGCAGACTGTTTACATCCAGCAAGGTTGCCGCCCCGGCATCGTAACGGGCCTGTTCCGCCTGAAGCGCCTCCTCCGAGGACAGGAGTTGATCTTGGGAAAAGGACAACTGGGCCGTGGCGGTGCGGAAGTCGAGCAATGCCCTGCGAAGATCGGTTTGAGCAGCCTGTTGCAAATCGATCAGGTCGATTTCTTCCTGCCTGCGCTGCAGCAAGGCCCGCGCCAGATTCGTTCTGGTGCGGCGGCGATCGAAAATGGGCAAGGAAAATGCGATTCCCCCGGAAAGGTCGGGTTGATTTTGGAAATACTGGCTGGCGAAGGAAGCGTTGGGGTTAGCGCTCGTATAGCTGGTGCGGAGATTGGCCGAGGCGGTAAGGGTGGGCAAGCCGCCCGCCCGGGCGACGCGAATGCCCTGATCGGCCGCATCCAGACGATATTGCTGGGCCTTGAGATCGGGTCGTTGCAAAAGGCGGTTCAGGGATTTTTCCATGAGGGGTTCCGGCAAACTACCCGGATTTCCCCAACGGATATTTTCCAAATTAAAGTCAACTTGGGTCTGGGGGGGCAGGAGAAGCAGGTCCTTCAGAATGTATAGACTGGTTTCATGGGCCTGCTGGGCCTGGACCAGGCGTCGTTCGCTATCGGCCACCAAGGCCCTCTGGCGCAACACATCGGCCAATATGCGTATTTCGTTTTCGTAGCCCACCTCAATCCTCTCCAGATTCTCCTTACGGATGGCCAGTTCCTCGGATTGGATGTCGATTTCCTTCAATCGAAGCACAGCTTCCAAATAGCGAAATACGGACTGGAACAGGACAATTTGTTTGGACCGGTCGTATTCTCTGGCGCTGGCCTCGAGGTTGGATCGAGCCTGGTCAATGGCTGCGGCACGTCCCCCTCCGTTGTAAAGCACCAGTGAGGAACTCAGGTTTCCGGAGGCGGAGTCGGTCAGCTCGCCGGTATTCCAAAGGGCATCCCGACCGTCTCCCGAGTAGCGCAACCCGGCGCCCATGGAAGCGTTGAGATTGGCCCGGGAATCGGCTTCCTGGAAGCGGGCCTCGTTTTCCCTAAGTTCCACCAGCACCTGGGAACGCTGCAGGGTCAAGTTGCGTTCCAGGGCCAGGGAGATGACCTCGGGCAGGGAGAGAGTGCGGTTGAGAGGCATCTCCTCCTCCTGAGCGGAGAGCAGAAGAGCCGCAAAAACAGGTGCGATGAAAAAAGTGAGGATTCGAGGCATGGTGTTTAGCCGTGGAGAAAAATCGGCTTGCCAGAATAACGCCACCAGGAACGAACAGGTTTCACCAGTTTATGGATTCTCGGGAAAGTTGAATGGGTTTTGCCCTGTCCGATGGGGAGATTGGCAATTTCAGGTTGCGCCTGGGGAGATGAAGAATCAGTTTGGGACATGAAATTCCTGGGGCGATGGACCATCCGCCCCGTCTCGCAGTTCATCCATTTTTCCTCCTTACATGATTTTTTCTTCGGAGCCGATTTTGGCCGCATCCATGGTTTGGCCGTTCTTCGTATTGGCCGTGGGGATACTTTTCATCATTCTGGCCATCGCGGTATTGCGTTTTCATCCTTTCATTGCCCTGATGCTGGCCGCCATCCTGGTAGGAGTGCTGGCGACCTCGCTTCCGGGCCCGGAAGGAGGGAATCATGTGATCGCCGCGATCGAGTTGTCCATGGTGGAATTTGGCGTAACAGCCGGAAAAATCGCCTGGGTAATCGGATTGGCGGCCATTATCGGGCTCTGTTTGATGGAGAGCGGAGCGGCCGACCGGATCGTGCGCGGCCTGGTCAGAACCCTGGGGGAAAAACGGGCCGGTTGGGCCATGATGTTGGCCGCATTCTTTCTCTCCATTCCGGTTTTTTTCGATACTGTTTTCTTCCTTATCATACCCCTTGCCCAAGCCCTGGCCTTCCGCCTGGGCAAACGATATCTCTACTTCGTCATGTGCGTATGCGGGGGAGGGGTTCTCACGCATGGACTGGTTCCCCCCACCCCGGGTCCATTGGTAATGGTGGATACGCTGCAATTGGACCTGGGTATGGCCATGATGGCGGGGATAGCCCTGGGGTTGCCGGCCGGGGCATTCGGCATCTGGGTCGCAGCCAGGATGGACCGGAAACTGAACCTAGGTTTGAGGGAGAGTCCCATCGTTAAAATTGCCGACCTGGAAGAAATTGTCGCCAAAGACGACGGGGAACTGCCTTCCTTCTTCCTTTCGATCATGCCGGTATTCCTTCCGGTTTTTCTCATTGCCCTGGCCTCTATCGTCAAAGCCTTTGCAAATTTGGAAGCGGGCGCCCTCGGGGCGGTCATCGAGGTATTGGGAAACAAGAACCTGGCCATGGCATTGGGGGCGGTCATTGCCATATATTTGATGGCCACCCAGCGGAAGATCAAGTTGGGCCCGTTGTGGAAGGAAATGGAAGGCCCCATAGCCACGGCCGGGACCATCATATTGATTACTTCCGCCGGTGGAGCTTTTGGGGCCATGATCCGCCACGCCGGGGTGGGAGAAGCGGTGAAAGCTGCCACTGAGGGGACCGGGATTTCCTTGATTCTGCTGTCCTGGATCATTGCGGCGGTCCTCAAAATTGCGCAGGGCTCGGGCACCGTGTCGATGATCACCACTTCCGGGATAATGGCCGCCATCATTGGAGTGGGCGGAGGGGCCGAGGCCATCGCCCTGCCCTATCATCCCGTTTACCTCTTTGCCGCCATAGCCTTCGGTTCGGGGGTCGGCTCCTGGATGAATGACAGCGGTTTCTGGGTGGTTTGCAAACTGAGTGGGTTTACCGAAGTCGAAACCCTCAAGACATGGACGGTCATGCTGGCAGTCCTGGGGGTATTTGGCTTGGTCGAGGTTTTGGTTTTTGCCAAAATCTTTCCGCTGAATTAAACTGCAAGATAGTGGTTAGCGGTTAGCTTTTATCTTGAACGCTCGTCCTTCGCACGGAAACTTGAAGCAGTGTTTCAGATTTACAGAATATCCTATAGGCGGAGAACTTTAAGCACGACAAGTGATGCTTAGGATTTCGGCCCTTTGGTATATAATCCCAATTGTCTTGATGGTAATGGTTGGGTCGGCATTTGCCCAGGAGGGGCAGGACGCAGGCGCCCAAAATGTCCTGCGATGGAATTCGCCCCTGGTTTGGGTTGAATGCGCATGGTTGGCGTTGATCGGAATAGCCGCCCCCCTGTATTCCTCATCTGTCGGCAAATGGAATAAAGAAGATACTTCCAACCTTAGGGGACTGAACATGCCAAGGGGGTCCCTTCGAGGCATGCTCGCCCTTCTCGTTGTGGGCTCGTTTGTGAACGTTCTGGTGTTAGGTGGGCCGGTTCTGGGAGATTCTTTCGAAATCGTCGTGTCAGCATTCGGCGCTCTGACCGGTTCCATCATCGGGTTCTATTTCGGAAGTCGGAGCGCGGGACAAAAGGGGTCAAACGCGTGAATCAAAACCAGGAAAACAAATAAGCGGCTCCGGAACCTCCCCGTTTTTGTGGACACGGACAGCGAACACCAGCAAATCGTATTTCGGACGGTATGATAAAGGGCTCACGCGGAGGCGCGGAAACGCGGAGAGAGTTGGACGAGTCCCGTGGCAAAAGGGGTCAAACGCAAAACATTAACATTTTACCCGATTCAACCTGGATGTATCACTAAACGAAGGAAGCAAGATGTTAATGTTTTGCGTTTGACCCCTTTTGTCCATGAGCGAGAAAGATCTTAACTGGAGAAGTCGAGAGTTGACCGAAGGCGACAACGCGGCCATCCGCGCCTTCTATTATGGGTTGGGCTGGAAGGGGGCGGATTTTAAAAAGCCCCAAATCGGGATCGGGACACCCTTGCACGAGATCAACTTGTGCAATATGCACAGCCACGCCATTGGAGAGTCGATCAAAGCGGGCCTGGATGAGGCCGGCATGCTGGGATATCGGTTCGGGGTGCCTTCGGTCAGCGACAACATCACCCAGGCCCACAGCGGTGGAAATGCCTCTCTCCCCTCCCGCAACCTCATCGCCGACAGCACTGAAATGGTGATCACGTCACACCGTTTTGATGGGATGATCGGCTTGCACCACTGCGACAAAAATGGTCCCGGATTCGCCCTGGCGCTCATGCGGAGCAATGTGCCCGGATTTATTTTGAGCGGAGGGACGATTCGTCCGGGACGCCTGGACGGGAAGGACCTGACCATTCAGGACATTTACGATGTGCAAGCGGAAGTCGAGATGGGAAAGTCCTCTCCAGGTCAACTCCTCGCAATAGCGAAAAATGCCTGTCCGGGTGCGGGAGGTTGCGGAATTGCAGCTTCCTTCAACACCTGGGGGCTGGCCATGGAGGCACTTGGCCTGATGCCGCCTTACAGCTCGTCGAATCCGGCCGAAGGAGAGGCAAAGCTGGAAGAATGCCGGAGGGCCGGACAATGGATGCTGGATATTTTGCAATTGGGCCGGCGCCCTCGCGACGTCGTTACCAGGGAATCCTTAGGTAATGCCACCGCCATGGTTGGAGCCAGCGGAGGCTCAACCAACGGAATTCTGCACCTGCTGGCCCTGGCTTCCGAGGCGGGGGTGGGCTTTGCATTGCGAGATGTACAAGCGATATTGCGGAGAACTCCGGTATATTGTAACTTTGCCCCCCGCGGGAAGGGAACCATGATCGATCTTTTCGAGATGGGTGGGACGCCAATGTTGATAAAGCACCTGATTGAAGTGGGTGTGTTGGATGGATCGCAACCGACCCTGTTTGCCGATTCCCTGGCCGATCAGGTTTCCCATGCTCCGGCCATTCCGCTTGGCAACGACCTCATTGCACCGGCAGGCAAGCCTTACAAAACCTTTGCCGATATGCAGATTTGTTTTGGTAACCTGGCTCCGGACGGCATCGTATTCAAAGTCTCCAGCCGCCAGGACCCGACTTTTCGGGGTCGGGCAATCTGCTTCAACAATGTCGCATCTCTGGTGGGAGCAGTAACCAAAGGACGCATAAGGCCCGGGCACGTGGTGGTGCTTCGGGGAATGGGCCCGGTGGCAAGGGGCATGCCGGAGGTTCTGGTGGCAACCTCGGCCTTGTCCACTCCGGACCTGGATGGAAAAGTAACCTTTGTCTCAGACACCCGCGTATCCGGGGTATCCCATGGCGCCATAGGGGTGCACTGCGCTCCGGAAGCGGCAGTTGGCGGGCCCATTGGGCTCGTCCAGGACGGAGATCAGATTTCCATCGATTTGCTAAAAGGCGAAATCGACTGGGTATCGTCCTGCCGAAAACCCAAGAGGAACGACTTCAAACCGTATGCCGGCGCCAGGGTTTATCTGCGCGCATTCACCAACCGGGTTTCCCAAGCGGACAAGGGATGTGTGGACAAGACGTCGCTAAGACTACGGGACTAACCCGCATCTCTCACAAATTTTCTACTGCGCTCCGGAATCTCCTGCTTCGCCCAAAGGCTACGGCAGGACATGCCGACACTGGTACGGGCTGGGCTGGATTCGACTGCCCGTGCGCTGCACAGATGCAGGCGACTTTGCAGGGTGTCGACCCGGCTTCGCCCAAGGGCTACGGCCGGACAGGCCCAGCTTCATCCGCTCATCGGCGCAAAGCCCACACCAGCGCCCGATCTTCGTTCGTTCGCTACGAATTTTGGGAGAAATGCGGGCTAAGCTGGGAAGTAACCGGAAGGATCAACGCCAACGGTTACGGTTTCCTCTCCTACCCCTATCCCCGCCGTAGCTGTCCCTTCCGCCTCGTTGGCGGGGACGATCCTGACGCGGAGTGGCCTCGACGGCGTTAATTTTGCGACCCATAAAATCCCTATCATTTAAAGACTCAATAGCGGTCCTGGCTTGGGCATCGTCATTCATGGTGACAAATCCGAAACCCCGGGACCTTCCCGTTTCGCGATCTTTGATTATTTTGGCAGATGCTACATTGCCATGGGCGGCAAAAGCATCGAACAGGTCTTGGTCTTCGGCAGACCAAGGCAGATTTCCCACATATATTTCCATTTGATTCAAGTGTGCGTCATATTTTAAAATCAGAAATCGATAAATGACGCATTAAACCGACTTCTGCCAAAGGAACACGGAGTTCCTTCAATTAACAAGAAGCTATCCATAGACCTCTGGAAGAAGCGGGCAAGCCTAATCAGGCAGTTTATTGAGGAGATCCCCTGAGGCGGTAAGGCGAATGCCTCCCCGGCATCGCCGCCCTTACTCCGAGAAGCGCCTTGGAGGTTCCCTTCCCTGATGAGAAAATTGCACCACATCCGGGAGGTGTTGACCTCGCTTAAGTTCCCAGAATCCCAAACCCATGCCACCTCCCGTTCATGGACATTTTTTGCGCAAGCTGGTCGAGGGCAGAATATGGGCGGGAGGAATCAAAAAAAAAGCCCCCGAAGGGGCAAAAAAAGACCCGCTATTGTGCCGTATGTTCATTTGTTCTCCACCTTTAAAGGCGAGGTGGGCGCTTTCCTACGAACTTTTGCCTTCCGATTTACGGCCTGACAGCCATTCGTGAGGGTCAAGCTCCCTTAATATTGGATTAAAGTAAAAGAACGATTTTTCACACCTCGAACACAGCAGGTTTTGAGTAGGCATCATAAGTTGGGTGGGGGGGTCGTCAACCGCGAAGATCCTTTTTTCTTTGGGGTTTCCCCCTGGTGTATCGGGTCTCGGGCCGGGAAAAAGGTATTGATCTGTTTTGCGGCCGGTTCTTAATGGCACCCAAGGTGAGAGCAAAACCTCAACCCCCTGATCAACAGAGAGAAACCAAGCGGCCCCAACAGCCCAGGAAGCCCTGGCCTTTGCGATGGATTGTACTTTTCGTCCTGATTTACATCGTCATATACACCTATTGGAGACTGAAATGATTTCCCATGTCCCCCGACCCACAGCACATTTCGGAAATCAAACCGACGGATTTGCGGGGCATTCTGAAATACGTTCCCAAATTCCAGAACCACCTTTTTGTCATAGCGGTGGACGGTCGGGTCATTGAGGATCCGGTATTCAACGGCATTTTATTGGATATTGCCGTGTTGAGAAATCTTCAAATCAGGGTAATCCTGGTATTCGGAATTGGCCACCAGTTGCGCAACCTGGCCCAGGAAGTGGAGACCGGCTGTTCCGACCTCTACGGGACCGGGGTGGTGGATGCGAAAACGCTGTCGATGGCTACCGAGGCGGCCTCAAGGGTATCGCACCTCATCATGAAAGGATTGAGCAAACTGGCCATAAAGTGTGCCACTACCAACTCGATCCGGGCCACCCAGGTCGGGGTGATAGATGGGGATGACCAGCAATTTCGGGGCAAAGTGGACCGGGTGGACAACGAAAATTTAAAACAACTGTTGGACAACCACATGGTTCCGGTTATCGGCCCGATCGCTTTCGACAGGGAGGGGGAAAGCCTGAGATTGAATGTGGACCACCTGGCGGCCAAGATCCTCTTCCTTACTTCCCACTCGGGTCTCATCGCGTCGGGCCGATTTTACCGTGCGCTGGAAACCGAGGCGTTGGAACGCCTCTATCGCGACCAAAAGGGGGCCCTGGAACCGGCGCTGGAAGGCAAATGCCGTTACGCCTTGTACGCGCTCAAAAACGGAACTTCCAGGGTTCATATACTGAATGGACTCGAAGCTGAAAGTCTCCTCAAGGAATTGTTTTCCTCGGTGGGGGTGGGAACCTTGTTCTATAACAATGAATACCAGAAGATTCGCTGGGCCCGCCCGGCCGATGCCCAGGCGCTTTTCGATCTCACTCGCGGGGCCACCGAATCGGAGGAATTGACCCAGAGGTCCCTGCGTGAGATCGAAGAAGGGATCGGAACGTATTTCCTTTATGAGATCGACGGCTATATCCTGGCCTGCGGTTGCCTCATTGGTTATCCGGACCTCAGAACCTTCGAGGTGGCGTCCTTGGTGGTAAAACCGGGCCAGTCTGGCAAGGGATTGGGCACGAAGTTGGTCAAATTTGCCGGGGAAACCGCGGCCAAAAGGGGTGGCAAGCGCCTCATCGCCCTCTCCACCCAAACCTTCCCGTTCTTTACCCAAAAATGTGGGTTCAAAGAGGGTTCAATTGACGCCCTTCCGGTAGAACGGGCCGAGCTCCTGTTGTCCAGCCGGCGCAATTCAAGAGTGCTGATCAAAGACCTTTGAGGAAATCCTGCAGGGGTTGGCCGAAGGATCCGTTGGTGAACAAAAGAATGACCCGGGGTTGGCGGTTGACTGAACCGGCCAGATCCCGGAACAAATTCTCCTTCGAGGCATAAGCCCTGGCGCGCTTCCCCACCCTGCTGATGCATTTTGCCATCTGGAAGGGATCGATACGTTTTTCTTCCGGATAGACTTCAGCGCGATAAACCGGAGCAATTAGAACCGAGTCGGCCAAAGATAGGCTGTGGGTAAATTTGTCCTCCAGCAGGTTAGTGGCGGAGGTATTGCTGCGGGGCTCAAACACGGAAGTAATTTCGGATTCCGGGTAGCAGTTACGGAAGGATTCTATACAGGCCGCGATGGCGGTGGGATGATGGGCAAAATCTTCCACCACCTTTAAATGGTCCGACTCCCATAGTACATCCTGTCGGCGGCGAACGCCCTGAAAATGCTGCAGGGTGGCATTCTGCAAAAAGGTGGTTCGCTGCGCCTTCCGGAGCGACTGGGCCGCGCATAATAAAGCCATGGATGCGTTTCTGGCATTATAGAGCCCGGTAGTTTTCCAGGCAAATTTTCGATGGAATCCGGCTGGTCCGGTCAGAGTAAAGGAGCTTCCCGCCGGACCTTCGGAAAAATCCCCGATCACATAGTCACTCGATTCGCTTATTCCGACAAAACAAGTGGGAGCCCAATCAACCGGAAGCAATTCCCGCAAGACTGGATCATCTCCGTTGGCCAGGATCAACCCAAGGGGAGGCACGATGCGAATGAGGTGTTGAAACGTCCGCTTTACATCGGTCAGATCGCGAAAGATATCGACGTGATCGAACTCGAGGTTGTTGATGGCCAGCACATCGGGCCAGTAATGAATAAATTTGCTGCGTTTGTCGAAAAAGGCGGAATCGTATTCGTCACCCTCGAGGACAAAAGGGCTTTGGGAATGGCCCAACTCGGTGCCGGAGGACAGGCAACCCGGGACCCCTCCGATCAACCAGCCGGGCTGAACACCCGCTTCCTTGAGTAGCCAGGCGGCAATGGCCGTGGTGGTGGTTTTACCGTGGGTTCCGGTTACCACAATCCGCTTGCGTTGGCCCAACAGTTGCCGGTCGATTAATTCCGGCAAACTTGTAAACCGGCAGGGGCGGGAGGTGAGGAGAAACTCCACCTCGGTATTTCCCCTGGTTACGGCGTTGCCCACCACCACCAGGTCCGGGCGAAAGGAAGTAATATTTTCCGGATGCCAACCCGGATGCACCTCGATATCCGCCCCGGCCAGAACATCGCTCATGGGTGGGTAGATGCCGCGATCGGACCCCGCTACGGTATGTCCCAAACTCTTCATCAATGAGGCGACATTTCCCATGGCGGTTCCACAAATGCCGATGAAATAGAGCCTCATTTGGGCCTGAAAGGAAAGGCATCGATCCCAGCCAAGCAAGGGAATTCGGAGGTGACAGGCCGGGATCAACTGCCATAAAGTCCCCCTGCCGATCCGGACAAATCCCATGCCTGTTTATCTGCAGTATTACTTTTGGCTCATCGCAGCTTCGCTTTTCTGTTTTTTATTGGAGAGGATTCATCCCTGGCGGAAAAAGCAACGGGTTTTGCGCAAGGGTATTGGGCAGGATTTGTTCTGGCTTCTCTTCAACGGGCACTATTTTGGACTATTGCTGGCTCTGGTCACCGGAAACCTGATTCGCCTGACCAACACGTTTTTACACCAGCAGGCATGGCCGGTCCCGCAGGATTTAGCCCTGCTGTCCGATTCCCCCCTTTGGCTACAATTTATCGTATTCCTCCTCTTGAAGGATTTTTTGGAATGGAATGTCCACCGATTGTTGCACAATGTTCCCTGGCTTTGGGAGTTTCACAAATTGCACCACAGCATTGAAGAATTGGACTGGATTGGAAATTTCCGGTTTCATTGGGGGGAAATCCTCCTCTACAAGGCCTTCACCTACCTGCCCCTGGTCATATTGGGCATCGACGAATTCGTTCTCCTGTTGATTGCCGTCGTCTGGACGGTTCTGCTGGATTTGAACCATTCCAACTTCAGGTTCAGTTGGGGGCCGCTGCGCTACGTTCTCAATTCTTCCGCCATGCACGTCTGGCACCACGACAAGGAACTGCACGGCAAGGGCGGCCAGAATTTCGGCCAGGTCCTGAGCATCTGGGACTGGTTGTTTGGAACCGCCTACTGGCCCAAAGAAAGCGACCAACCCCAACAACTGGGATTCGAAGGTATGGGCAAGTACCCCAAAAATGTCCTGAAACGCCTCATATATCCCTTTTGGAAACGTTGAATTTTGGGCTGACAGATTGAATGAGCATGCTTGGAATGTAATCCGGGGTTAGAGGAATTTACCGAAACGATGCCGAAGAGAGTTCTATTTATATGTACAGGTAACATCTGCCGTAGCCCCATGGCAGAAGGATTATTGCGACATGCCCTGGAAGGGGAGGAAGACCCCTACAATCGGATCGAGGTCCGTTCCGCCGGAATAGCCGCGGGAGATGGTTACCCGCCCTCCCCCGAATCGGTAGCGGCTTTGAAATAAGTTGGCATAAACCTGGATGACCATTTCTCCAAAAAAGTCACCATGGATGATCTCCTGGCTACCGATTATGTCTTTGCCATGACACACGGACATCTTGCCTCTCTGCGCAACCTGTTGGGGAAAGAAAGGGAAGACAGCCTCTTTTTGATGCGCGAATTTCTCCAAGATACCGACGAATTGGAAATTCCGGACCCCTATGGACTGAGTTTCATCCATTACGAAAATGCCCGCGACTCCATGGTGGAAGCCATTCCCGGCATCGTTGACTTCCTTAAATCGAATTGGAAAGGTTCCCTCTGAAAATCGAGCGGGGCCTTGGAGGAAGAGGAGGAAGCCGGTTCAAGGTCGGGAAGCCCGGGATAATTCAGGGCCGGAGCAAGGAAGTGTTGCCGAAGAAAGGCCAAGGCATTTTATTCCTCGATTAATTTGCAACCCGCCTTCCCCTATTCCATGAAATCCAAGTTCCAACACCCCGGCCGCAACCGCCAAGGCTTTACCCTGATCGAAATGATCACGGTAATCGCCATCATATTATTACTCGGCGCTTTGTTGTTTCCCACCGTAACCAGTTTCCTGAAAAGGGGCCAACGGGCCCAATCCCTCAATAATATCCGGCAAATCGCCAATGCCTACATCCAATACCGCGCGGACAATATCGGCAGAAATCTTCCCCTGAGGATAAGCAAAAATCCATCCACTGGACAGGATGCGGGTTTCGAAATCACCGACCCCTATCATATCGCTTATGAATTTGCCTGGCGCGAATACCTCAACGAGGGCGCCATCTACCAAATTCCCACCGACTTGCACGTGGAACAACAAGGTGTCTTTCCCCAATCGGTGGCGGTGCGCAATTCGGCAGACTCCCCTTGGGTCCTTTCCAATGCGTTTGACAATTCCCCCATCAGTTTTGATTTGGTAGCGGGACTATCCTCCAATGCCCCTCCCTCCACTCCGGTGGCCGTTACGCGGGGATTGAATCCGGAAACGGGAAAATGGGATGATGACGAAACCGTGTCCCCCTTCGGGGCGGAAGGCGGGCACATCGCCTTTCTGGATGGCCACGTGGAGTGGTACGAAAATGTGAATGATAAATTGACCAACCCGAAAACGAGGCAACCGGTCGATAATATTCTCCGGGCCATTACCCAAGGAGCCAAATTTTTTGGCGACCCCCAAAAAAGTCTCCTCCACAACAAGGAGGGAATCCCGGGCAACTAGCCGCTGGGCTCTGGTTTCTTGGGACTAGCCCGCATTTCTCACAAATTTTCTACTGCGCTCCGGAATACCGGCGCTGACGCGGACTTCGCTGGATTCGCGAATTTGCAGGGTGCTTCATCCGCGCCTCTGCTCGAAGCCCACACCAACACTCGATCTTCGTTTGCTCGCTACGAATTTTGTGAGAAATGCGGACTAGGGGCTGAAGGTTTGGGAATCGCCGAACATCAATTCGGTATAGAGGTTTTCGTAATCCCGGGCGGAAATTCCCCAGGAAAAGTCACGGGCCATGGCGTTTCGCTGGATTTTACGATAGCGTTTTGCATCGGCGTATAATTTGAGGGATTGCGCCAGCCCTTTTCCGAGGCCTTTTTCGTTGGGACTAAACACGATTCCGGTGCCCGATTCCGGATTCTCCAGGGCATCGACAACGGTATCGGCCAAGCCGCCCACGCGGCTGACCATGGGCAAGGTTCCGTAGCGTTGACTATACATTTGATTGAGACCGCAGGGCTCAAACCGCGACGGAATGAGGAAAAAATCGGCCCCGGCCTGAATGAGATGACTCAGGGCTTCATCGTAGTCGAAGCAGGCATGCACTTTTTGGGGAAATTTTTGCCCAAGTCTTTTCAACCCCTTTTCCAATTTGGCATCCCCCTTCCCCAAAGCCACCAATTGCACGTTGTTTTTCGCCCAAAAACTTCTTTGTTTAAGAATAAAATCGATGCCTTTTTGATCGGTCAACCGCGACACCAGTCCATAAAGGGGAGCGCCGGGCTGTTTCGGTAAATTTACCCTTTTCAACAAGGCCTCTTTATTTTCCCGCTTTCGATCGAGGTTCCTGACGGTGTAATTTACGGGAATGTGAATATCGGTCTTGGGATTCCAGGCATCGGTATCGATACCGTTTAAAATGGCGTGGAGTTCGCTTTTGCGTTTTTGAAGGACGCCTTCCAATCCACAACCGAATTCGGGAAGGAGGATCTCCTTGGCATAATTGGGGCTCACCGTGGTTACGCCATCGGCAAAGAGTATTCCACTCTTCAGAAAATTGACCTGTCCATAATACTCCAAGCCATCGATGCTGAAGAAGGCGGAGGGCAGATTGGTCAAATCGAAGGCCCGGTCGGGGAAGACCCCCTGAAAAGCCAGGTTGTGGATAGTGAGCAAACTTCGCATTCCCACCTGCAAGCCTTTGTAAGCTTCCTCCACGCGGGCAAAAATGGGAACCAGGGCGCTTTGCCAGTCGTGGCAATGCAGGATATCGGCGTGGAAATTTTCCCTGAGGAGGGTATCCACTACGGCCTTGCAAAAGAAAATGAACCGGGCATCGTTATCGCTGTAATCCCTGATCTTGGTACCATATGGATAGCTGCGATCGAAGAATTCATCGCGACCTATCAGGTACAAGGCAAGGCGCCTGCCCAGTTTCAAACGATATACTTCCCCCTCGAAAGCCTCATCACCCAATTGTAAAAAAATCGAATGTCGCCTTTGTGCTTGGGCGAACCATTCCGATTCGCGAACCGCGCGATATAGCGGTAAAAAGCTGATAACTTCATGACCTTGTTTAGCTGTATGCCTGGATAATGATTCCACCACATCAGCCAGTCCCCCCGTCTTGATAAAGGGATGCTGCTCACTGCTTACGTGAACGATTTTCATCTCGGTCAAAATGGGTAAAAAAACCTGTCGAGCAAAGAAAAAGCGCAATAATAACCCAATTAATCCACACCTTAATGAAATTTAGAAAAGCCATTTTGGATCTCCTCGGATCCAAGCGATACATTCCCTTGAGGGCCCATGGCATTGGAAGTGCCCTGGGCATAACCAAGAATTCCCAGCAACAAACCTTGAACCGGGAGTTGGGTCAGTTGTTGGCCCAAGGCCAGATCGTAAAGATCAAGAAGGGCCGTTTTGTCATTCCCAGGGACGCGGATCTGGTAAGCGGCACCATTCGGTTTCGCCAAAGTGGAAATGCCGTCCTCCTGGCCGACCCCTTCCCCGACGGAACAAGGTCCGACCCCCTTCCCATTCGCGCTGCCGATACCGCTACTGCGCTCCATCAGGATAAGGTAGTAGCAAGGCGGGTGAAGCGGCAACGGCGGCTCTACGGCCGGGGACGGCACGGGCACCGCCTTTCCAAACGCCACGACACTTTCGGCCGTGTAATACGTATTCTCGAACGCAAGAACCAGCAGATCGTCGGCACTTTGAAAAAGGCTCGCTACCATTACTACATTGTGCCGGATAACCCGTCTATCCATGTGGACGTAGTGGCCTTGGCACCGGAAAAGAGCGGCCTGCATCCCTTGCCCAAAACCGGGGACAAGGTAGTGGTAGAAATGGAGGAGTGGAATCACCGCCACATGAACCCGGAAGGGAAAATCGTCGAGGTATTGGGCAAGACCTTTACCCCGGGGGCTGAGTACAGGGGAGTGCTGCGAAAGTTTGGATTGGAGCCGCAATTTCCCCCGGCGGTATTAAAGGAGACGGGCCAGTTGCCCGATTCGATCCCGGGGAAAGCCCTGGCGGGCCGGAGGGACCTGACCAAAGTATTGACCTTTACCATCGACCCCGATGACGCCAAAGACTTTGACGACGCCTTATCGGTGGAATACCTGGGCAATGGAAACATACGGATTGGGATACATATTGCCGACGTAGCCGCCTTCGTTAAACCGGGAAGCGCCTTGGACCGGGAAGCGCTCAGGCGCGGAAACTCGACTTACCTGGTCGGCACCGTAATTCCCATGCTCCCGGAAGGGTTGAGCAACGGTCTATGCAGCCTGCAGGAAAACGTAATTCGGCTCACCAAATCCGTCATCTTCACCTTTTCCCCGGAAGGCAAGATACGAAAGGTGGATTATGCCAACACCTTCATAAAGAGCCGCAAGAGGCTGACCTACGGACAGGCCATGGCGTTGCTCAAGGAAGACGACTTGGATGTGGTGAGGAAACTTCCCTTGCCCTCCAAACATCAGACCGCTTCCACCGGCCGCCCCCTGCGCCATTTGAGCGATGGAGAGCTGGCCGAGTTGCAAAGGGGGATCCGCAATTGCTGGAGCATCGCCTCCATTCTGAGACAAAAACGTTTCGCCCGTGGAAGCCTGGACCTGAACATGCCGGAGGTAAAGATTTACGTCGATGAGAACGGTTACGCCTCTGAGATGAAGGCGGTAGAAAGCGATGAAAGCCATCACCTGATCGAGGAATTCATGCTGGCTGCCAACGAGGCGGTCGCTCGCCAGTTGAGGAAACACAACATACCGGCCATCTACCGGGTGCACCAGAAACCGGACGAACAGAAGCTGTTCGAACTACGCGAAACCATGCTCACCTACGGCCTTCAGACCGGGGATCTGAACAGCAAGCGGGAAGTAGTCAAATTGCTGGAGGCCATCAAATCCCACATCTGCGGCTACACTCTGCGCATACAGTTTCTCAGGGCCCTTCGTCAGGCCTGCTATTTGGCGAAACCAGAGGGACATTACGGACTGCACAAAGCCAATTACACCCATTTCACCTCCCCCATCCGGCGCTACTCCGATCTGGTCGTCCACCGCATCTTCGATAACTTCCTGGTTCAGGTAAAAAACCGGAAACCCCTGCCGGGAAAACGGACATCATATAAACTGTCCCGGCTGGAGGAAATTGCCCAACAGGTCAGCTCGACCGAACGAAACAGCACCGATGCGGAGCGGGAATCGGTCAAAATCAAACAACTGGAGTATTTTGAACGCGAGTTGAAAAAACCCGAAAAAACCGTCTATAACGCCGCCATTCTCGAAATCAAGAATCATGGACTCTTCGTGGAATTAAAGGAATCCCTGGTATTCGGGCTGCTGCCCATGTCCCGTTTGAAAGACGATCTTTACCGTGTATCGGAAGACGGCAACCGGCTCAATGGCCGCCGCACAGGAAAGACGATGAGGGAGGGTGAGACCATACAGGTGGTGGTGGCCAAAGTCGATCGATTCAAACGGCAAATCGATTTTGATCTGGCCAACCCGGCAAAATTGCAAAAACCTGTGGCCCGATAAGGTGAAAGCGGAATTCTTCAATGGAACAGCAAGCGGAATGAATCATTACGACTACCACACCCGACTAAAGGCGCTTTGGGAAAAAGGCGTGGAGGATTATAGTAACGGTGGGCGAGTGCCCGGAGCCTACCTGGCGGAGGAAGAGCGGGCCTTTTTGGGTGAAATCGGGGCAAATGAACAAGATCTCTACGACTTTACCGATGATAGTATCCGCTATGGGGAACCCGACTTCGAGATGTTTTGGGCGGTACAGTCCATGCGCTTCAACTATTTCAAGATGATCATGAAAAACCGACCAGGGGATTACATCGCGCCGATGGCGGCTTATTCGCCCAAGGACGCGGAGATCAACGGCATCCCCTGGCTCCCCAGGATAATCCAAAAAGCCAAACGCAAGCTGCGAGGGGAACTCGATCCCGATATTATGTACGGTTGCGGAGGGGACCGGCAATTCTGCAAAACCCACAACCTTCATTTGGCCGAGTTTTTGCAATTGGTCTGGAACCATTGGGATGACCATCAGGCTATTGCAGCTTACATCGAAGCCCACTCCCCCGCCCTGCAAAAACAAGAGGTTTGAACGGGTCGGGCTCCTTCCCGCCCGTCCAATTTTCCCTCTTGCATCCACATATGGAACTTGCCCACACGGTTTGAGTGTTTTTTAGTCAAGGCTATGGACAAGGGGATAACACCAGTCACTATCAAAGGCTTGGTCCCTACCAGTACGGGAATGGCGGTATTTTTGGGAACCGAATTCAAGACATTTGTCATCTATATTGATCCGAATGTGGGCCATGCCCTTTCCCTGGCCATCAACGGGGTGAAAAAAAGCCGTCCCCTCACTCACGACCTCATTTCCCACCTTCTCATGGGTCTGGATGCAAAACTGGACCGGGTCATCATTAACGATGTCGATTGGGACAAGTTTTTCGCCCGCATGATCATCAACATGGAAAACGAACTGGGTAAGAAGATCATCGAAATCGATTCACGGCCCAGCGATTCCCTGGTGATCGCGATTCAAAACAAACGGCCCATTTATGTTGCGGACAAAGTTCTCGAATCCGTCGATGACGTGACGGAGGTGTTTAACGACATCAAGGACCAATCGGGGGAAAGCGAAGGCAAAGGACCGCATCCTTGAAGCCCGCCGAGACGGCCCATGCGAAAGGCTTTGCCGAATCCCATAATTGAGGGCCAAGCTCCCACCGCGTTGGCTCCCATGCAGGATGTCACGACCTGGGAATTTATGAAGGTGGTGGACCATTTCGGATCCCCGGACTACTATTTCACCGAGTATTTTCGGGTGCACCGGACCAGTGTTCTGGATAAGCACATTTTGTACTCCATCACCCACAATCCGACGGGGCGACCCGTATTCGCTCAACTTCTTGGAGAAAACCTGGAGTACCTCAAGCGAGCGGCAGGGGAGCTCGGGTCCCATCCCGTTGCAGGCATCGACCTCAATCTGGGGTGCCCCGCCCCCAAGGTTTACAAGAAGAACGTAGGGGGAGGACTCTTGAGGAATCTGGACCACGTCGACAAGATATTCGGAGTATTGCGCGAGTTTTCTCCCCACCGCTTCGTGGTAAAGGCCCGCATCGGCTTTGACGATACGGCCCCGTTCGAAGGTTTATTAGAACTCCTTAGAAAACACGAAGTGGATTTACTCAGCTTGCACGGAAGAACGGTAAGGGAACTCTACTGGGCGGAAGTTCACTACGACTACATCAAACACGCCGTCTCCGCCCTCCCCTGCCCGGTTTTGGCCAATGGAAACATAACCAGCTACAGGTCAGCTGCTCAGGTGCTCAAGGAAACCGGCTGTCACGGTCTGATGATCGGCCGTTCGGCCATTCGCAACCCCTGGATTTTCCGACAAATTCGTCAGCATCTGAGCGGCGAAGCGGTATTCCAACCGTCGTTGGGCGACGTTCACGATTACATACAGCGACTGCAGGAAACTTTCGCCAACCCCGGCGTGCCCGAACGCGCCTGGGTAAATCGACTAAAGAAATTCTTCAACTTCATCGGGTTGAGTGTCGATCCCAAGGGAGCGTTTCTCTATGAAATCAGGCGGGTGAAATCGATCAAGGCAATGAATGATATCCTGGACAGACACCTGTTGCGGGAACCTGAGCGTCCCTTTTCCATAGAGCCTTATCCCGGACTGGTGGCCCGTCCAAACCGCGAAAGCCCGGTCAAACCTCTGGCTCAAGCTCAGCCCATGTCAGCCGGCGCTTGAACGGGTCCTGTGAGGTTCCCTTTGCGGGCTAACCCGCATGTCTCACAAATCTTCTACTGCGCTCCGGAATCCCGGCACTGGCGCGGACTTCGTTGGATTCGCGACTTTGCAGGACCCGCTCATCAGCGCGAAGCCCACACCAGCACTCGATCTTCGTTCGCTCGTTACGAATTTTGTGAGACATGCGGGCTAAAATTTCACCTTCATGATGGCGTCAAATTCCGGTGGCGTGGGGGACCGGGCCAGGAAATGCTGTTTTCTTCCCTTCCAGATCCAATGGATGTGTATGGAGGAAGCATGCAGAAACAGACGTGCGGGCTTGAAGTTCTTCCGCATCCTGCGATTGAAATGGAAATCACCGTAGGTCCTGTCCCCGACGATGGGCAGTTTTCGCTGGGCGCATTGCACGCGCAGTTGATGGGTGCGGCCCGTCAGCGGTCGTAGTTTCAAAAGACTCAGTCGTGGGGAAGAAATTTTTGTCAAAATGGTTTCAACCCGGGATTCGGCCAGGCGGCCACCGACGCTGCTGATATCTGAACGGAGACCCAAGCCCGTCCTTCTCCGACGAATGAAGTCTTTCCAATGGTAGTGCTTCTCCCGGGATAATCCCGCCACAATGGCCCGATAGGATTTGGACACCCTGCGGCTGGAAAACTGTTTTTTCAGAATTTCCGTCATGGGGGGATTTACGCAACCCAGGATGACCCCGGAGGTAGGGGAATCGAGCCGATGCAGCAAATGAAACTGAAACGACTCCTCCCCCCGCCTCCAATGGTAACGTTCCCGTTGGCTGCTCCAATGACAAGTCAGCAAACTCCTGGCCCTTTCCTCCTTGGAATTGGGGTGGGACAGGACGCGAAAAGGCTTTT